>CAYMQV010000459.1:0-1510 GCA_964392395.1 uncultured Gemmatimonadaceae bacterium | reverse complement strand
GGGCGTGCGAGCGAGCTGCTCTTCACCGGCCGCAGCATGTCGGGCGACGAAGCGATGCAGTGGGGGTTCTTCAATCGCCTCTGCACACCAGAGACCCTGCTTTCGGACGCGCACGCAGTGGCGCGCGAGATTGCCCACGGCCCGACATTCGCCAACGGTCTGACCAAGTCGATGCTGCATCAGGAATGGGCGATGAGCGTGGACGACGCGATCGATGCCGAGGCGCAGGTTCAGGCACTCTGCATGCTGACTGAGGATTTCGGGCGCGCCTATCACGCCTTCGTCGCGAAGCAGCGACCGACGTTCGAAGGTAACTGACCTCGATGCCATCCAGGAGCGCGGCCCATGAGTGACACCCGGTACCTCGACTGGCCTTTCTTCGAGACACGCCATCGGACGCTGGCGTCGGAGCTCGATGCCTGGTGCGCGGCACAGCTGGCACACGTCGCGCACGCCGATGTGGATGCAGCGTGCCGGAAGCTCGTGGCGCAACTCGGAGCGGCGGGTTGGCTTCGGCACGCCGTGGGTGGCACCGCATACGGTGGAACGGCCGACACCATCGACACCCGCGCGATCTGCCTGATACGGGAAACACTCGCACGCCATGACGGTCTGGCGGACTTTGCCTTCGCCATGCAGGGACTCGGCTCCGGCGCGATTACGCTGCATGGCAGCCCTGAACAGAAGGCGCGATACCTCCCCCGCGTCGCCCGTGGCGAGGCAATCGCCGCGTTCGCGTTGTCGGAACCCGATGCCGGCTCGGACGTGGCCGCGATGGGATGCGCTGCGACCATCGATGGCGACAGCGTGCTGCTCGACGGCGAGAAGACATGGATCAGCAATGGTGGCATCGCCGACTTCTACGTGGTCTTCGCCCGGACCGGTGAGGCGCCGGGTTCACGGGGTATCTCGGCGTTCATCGTCGACGCTGACGCGCCCGGACTGGAGATCGCGGAACGCATCGACGTCATCGCGCCGCATCCGCTGGCGCGGTTGCGCTTTGCAGCGTGCCGGATTCCACTCTCGGCACGCCTGGGCGCGGCAGGCGAAGGATTCAAGGTGGCCATGCGTACACTGGACATCTTCCGCACATCGGTGGCGGCCGCCGCGCTCGGCTTCGCACGTCGGGCGCTGGACGAGGCACTCGCACGCGCCACGACGCGACAGATGTTCGGTGGCGTGCTGAGCGACCTGCAACTCACGCAGGTCCGGCTGGCGCAGATGGCCACCACGATCGACAGCGCCGCGCTGCTTACCTATCGCGCCGCCTGGATGCGCGACTGCGGTCAGACGGTGACCCGTGAAGCCGCAATGGCCAAGCTGGCGGCGACCGAAGGTGCGCAGGAGGTGATCGATGCGGCGGTGCAACTGCTCGGTGGGCTTGGCGTGATGCGCGGGAACCCGGTGGAGCAGCTGTACCGGGAAGTACGGTCACTCCGGATCTACGAAGGAGCCTCCGAAGTCCAGCAACTCATCATCGGGCGCGACCTGCTGCGCGTCTGGAACGAGG
>CAYMQV010000458.1:0-1541 GCA_964392395.1 uncultured Gemmatimonadaceae bacterium | reverse complement strand
GGGGGGGATCACTCAGCTGCATGTTGATGCGCATCACGTCGCCGGATCGGAACACGGTCGTCTCGAGCACCGCTTCGAGATCCAGCTCGGCGGCGACCTCACGGATCGGCTTCGGCGACCGCTTGTACGGCATCATCGCCGAGCGCGAGGCCACGCCCACCGTGCCCAGTTTGCTCAACGCATTCGTGAGCGCATCCTGCATCGCGTCCACGAACACCGCATCCTTGCCCGAGATGTCCTCGATCGGCATCACGGCGATGCGCTCGATGCCCGCCGACTTCCCCGCGCCGCTGCGCATCCACACCGCGACGCCACCGGCGGTGAGCAGCACCACTGCCGCCACGATCGCGATCCATCGCTGCGACGCTGCTCGCGGCGTGGCGCCCTTCGCGTCGGCCGCCTTCGATGCCGCCCTGATCGGGCGCGTGGTGGTCGGCGTCACCCCGCCACTCGGTGTGGACGCAATCTGGTCCAGCTGCACCAGCAGCTCGTCCGCGCTCTGCCAGCGATCCGCCGGATCCTTGGCCACGCACTTGAGCAACGTTTCGGCCAGCAGGGCAGGTACCTCCGCCCGGCGTTCGCGGATGTCCTTCGGCTGCTCGAGCACATGCGCCATCAGCTGCCCCTGCGCGGTGGCGGCGTCGAACAGCGGCTTGCCGGTGAGCATCTCGTAGCCCAGCACGCCGAGCGCGTAGATGTCCACGCGCTGGTCGATGTTCGCGTCGGCAGTGGCCTGTTCCGGGGCCATGTACTGCGGTGTGCCGACCGCGATGCCCACCGTCGTGAGACTGTCTCCCGCAGAAACACGCAGTGCCTTGGCGACGCCGAAGTCGGTGACGGCCGCGTGTCGTCCGGAAAGCATCACGTTGTCGGGCTTGATGTCACGATGCACGATGCCGCGCGCGTGTGCGTAGGTAAGGGCATCGGTAATTTCACGAAGCAACCGCACCGCCTCGTTCACCGACATCGGGCCGGCGCTGGCGAGTCGTGCGCGCAGCGACTCGCCGTCCACGAACGGCATCACATAGTACAGAAAGCCGCCCGCCTCGCCCGAGTCATAGAGCGGCACGATGTGCGGATGCTGCAGCTGCGCGATGATCTGGATCTCTCGCGGGAAGCGGTCGGTGCCCATCGCCGCCGTGAGCTCGGCGCGGAGGACCTTGAGCGCCACCTGTCGGCCGTGCTTGAGGTCACTGGCCAGGTACACCGTGGCCATGCCTCCCGCCCCGACCTCACGTTCGATCTTGTAGATGCTGCCGAGGGCCGTCTGCAGCCGGTCGAACGGTGTGGGCATGCGTGAAGCTACATCGCGGCGGAGGAGGGCGCGAACGCCAACCAGTCAGCCATCGGCCAAGTCTCCGCCTCAGGCCAGAACACGCCAGCGTCAGGGCGCGACCTCGTTCGGCGCAGCGCGAAACGGACTGATCACCGAGAGACCATCGCACTGGTGTCGGTGCTGCAGGGCTGGCACTCCACAGTCTCGTCATCCACTCGATCGGCCATGGGTTCTGACCGCGAACGCCACGTGTGCTGCCTGGAGC
>CAYMQV010000457.1:0-1544 GCA_964392395.1 uncultured Gemmatimonadaceae bacterium | reverse complement strand
TTGCGGTGCCGTTGGCGGCGTGGTTGCGCGGACCACTCAAGCCGTGGGCGGAGGAACTGCTGTCGGCTGCATCTTTGTCGAGTGTCGGCCTGCTCGATGTTTCGAGGACGCGTCGACTGTGGGCGCAGCATCAGACGGCAACCGCCGATCATGCGAACCGGCTGTGGGCGGTACTGTCGTTGATGTCTTTTTTGCGTGCGGAAGCTGTGAGTGGTACACGTCTCCTCTCGGCTTAACCTCCCAATCCGCGAGCGCGTCCCAGCGTGACTTCATCCATTAACGAATCGAGTTTCAGTATGACTGCATCATCTCTCGATACTTCCGTCGCCAATCAGCACGCCGCCGAACTCCGCGCCGGTGACCGGTTCAGCTTTGGTGAAAACTGGCGTGACTTTCTGCGCACGATCGACGACGAGCGGATCGCCGAAGCGGTAGCGTCGCTCAAGCAGATGCTTGGCGTGGCAACGCTCCAGGGCAAGCGATTCATCGACATCGGTTCTGGCAGCGGGCTATTCAGCCTCGCGGCGCATGAACTTGGCGCCGACGTGACATCCTTCGACTACGACCCCTCATCCGTCGGCTGCACACTCGAAATGAGGAAGCGCTACGCAGCAGACAGCGATCACTGGCGCATCATGCACGGCAGTGCGCTCGACCAGGATTTTCTGGCTACGCTCGGTACCTACGATGTGGTGTATTCATGGGGCGTACTCCACCACACCGGTCAGATGTGGAACGCCATTCACAATGTGCTGCCGATCGTGCGCGCCGACGGGTTGCTCTTCATTGCGATCTACAACGATCAGGGTGTCTGGTCCAAGCGTTGGCACAGGATCAAGGGGATCTACTGCTCCGGCCCTATTGGCAAGTTTACGATGTCGGCGATCTTCGTGCCGTACTGGATCTTCCGCAGCGCCCTGTCAGATGTCGTACGACTCCGAACGCCGTGGCACTCCATCGCCACCTACAAGAAGAATCGGGGCATGTCGGCATGGCACGACTGGCACGACTGGCTCGGCGGCTACCCCTTCGAAGCAGCCAAGCCGGAAGCGATCATCCTCCCGATCCAGAATGAAGGGTTCACCCTCACGAACCTCAACACGCAGTACGGCTCCATGGGCTGCGTGGAATACGTGTTCCAGAAGGCCGGCTGACGACGCCCGCCTGTTACGAAGGACAGCCCGTTGTGGCCTTCCCTCTCATGACGTGATCATCCGGCGTCGGCGTTTGGCAGGAACGCTAGTGCGACGTCTGCCGCCCCAGCTCCACCTCGAACTGAAACGAACTCCCGACATCGATCACGCTCTCCACCAGCAGCTCACTCCCCATCGCCCGCACCAGGTTCTGGCAGATCGACAACCCCAGCCCGGCGCTCGAAAAGATGTACTGCCCTGGCTTGAGACGCCGCCGGAATGCATCGAACAGGGAGCCCAGCACCGCCTCGGGAATCCCGCGACCGGTATCGCGCACCTCGAACCGCACGCGCGTCGCCGACACCGCCGTCAGCACCACCGCCACTTCGCCGCTCGACGTGAACTTCACGC
>CAYMQV010000456.1:0-1546 GCA_964392395.1 uncultured Gemmatimonadaceae bacterium | reverse complement strand
ACGATGATGGGATGGATGTATGCGCACTGTCCGCGCTCTCCGACGTGCGCCTGGCGTACATCACGCCGTCGCATCAGTTCCCACTCGGTGTGACGATGAGCATGGCCAGGCGCAACGCACTGCTGGAGTGGGCGTCGGCCGCCAAGGCGTGGATCATCGAGGATGACTACGACAGTGAATTCCAATACACCGATCGACCAGTGCTGGCGCTGCAGGGCATGGACCACAGTGGACGCGTCTTGTTCGTCGGCACGTACAACAAGGTGATGTTCCCAGGGTTGCGCCTGGCGTACATCATCGTGCCGGAGTCGCTGGTGGATGCCTTCGGGTCCGCGCGCCGCGTGACCGATGGGTTCACGTCGCCGCTGTTGCAGGGTGTGCTCGCTGACTTCCTGCGGTGCGGACATTTCGCTGCCTACGTGCGCGCGGCGCGCAATCACTACGAGACGTGTCGAAATGCGCTGGTCGACGGGATTCCGGCATCGTGGGGTGACAGCGTGCTGCTTGGTCCGTCGGACACCGGATTACACCTCGTCGCCCACTTCGGTGCCGGTACCGACGATGTCGGCATCGCACAGGCCGCGCAGTCGCGCGAAGTCGGCGTCGGCGCGCTGTCGCGCTACTGCCATGGTCCGGCGATGCACCGCGGCCTGCTGCTCAGTTACGGCGCCGCGACGCCGGAAGGGATCACGCGCGACATCGCGGCCATGACGGCGGTCGTTCGAGGTCGCTGAATTCGCACTCTGACGCGTTTCGCAAAGGCGCTGGCGACAGGCTCGCCGGTGCGTCAGGCTTCACCACTTGCCTCGCCACCGTGCTGGACGCGATACTGCGTCCGCTCAGTGATTCGGAGGCGCAGTATCGATATGCGCCTTGGAAATGGAGCGCGAAACCGGTCGTCGGCCATCGCAGCAACACCGAACGGGTCTTCTCGCTTCGCGCCATCGCGTCCGCACGCGACGAGGTTGCGCGACTGCCGAGCTTCGACAAGGATGCATGGGGTGCCGCGGCAGACTATGACGACAGACCTCGATGCTGCTCGAGGAGCTGGCGTCCGCACGTCGTGCGAGGATCTCCATGATTCGCGGACTTTCCGATGCGAGCGGGCGAACGACTGGCCGCACGACATCCGCGAACCGTGCGGGCAGATCCGCGTCCAGTCGATCCGTCTGCGCACGCTGACCCGTGGCCCGCGCAAAGTCGCGTACTTGTCGCGGATTTACGACGACGAGTGGCAGGGCTGTGGCACCAAGTGCCGCCGTACAGAGCACTTCGTACCCGCCAGTGGCTTCCAGCACGATCAGCGTTGGCAGGACGGCGGAGAGACGCCGAACTAACGCTTCGACACCACCGGCATCGTTGGGCACGGTCCACCGCTCCGTTTGCGGCAGTACCGTGATTACCAACTCGCTTTTGCTGACATCAATACCGACGAACATTGGTCCTCCAATGCGTGGGTGATCTGTCGACTACTGCGCCTCGTGTTCCCCAGTCTGGTGATACGGGCTTGAGACAGGTAGCCCAGGCAACTGTACGGGGTGTGGCG
>CAYMQV010000455.1:0-1546 GCA_964392395.1 uncultured Gemmatimonadaceae bacterium | reverse complement strand
CGACGTCGGCAGGGTCGTGCGTGACAGGAGTGCCCGCGGCGACAGGAGGAGCGTGTTCGACGCGTCCGCGTTGCGCAACGCCAGGCGCGCCTTGTCCAGATCCCCATCGTAGATCGCCAGCAGTGCGGTGGCCTCGTCCTCGTCGAGTCGTACCACGAGCGGCCGAGCACGCGCCGCGTCGCCGACACGCAGCCAGGCCCACATCAGGTCGCGCTCGAGCAGTTGCAACTGCGCCGGAACCACCTTCGGACGTACCGAATCGACCAGCGCCAGCGCGTCCGCGGCACGCCCCATCGCCGCCAGCGAGCGCAGACGCACCGGCACCGCATCGCGCAGCCCAAGCGGCGCCGAGAGCACCCCCTGGGCCGCCGAGGCCAGTTGCAATGCCGTCGCTGCGTCGCCGCTCGCCAGCGCCGCGTCGGCGGCCCGCAGTGCGCTCGCCGCCTCGCCGGTTTTGCGGTAGATCGCCGCCCACGCCTCGCGAGAGGCCACCGGCATGCCGCGCGCGTCCGCCTCGTCTGCGAACTCCTTCCACGCCGCCACCGCCTCCGCATCCGCCTTCACCCCTGTAAACGCCAGCCAGGCTTGCCGTGGCTGCGACCAGATCAGCTCCAGCGACGCCAGCACACGACGCGCCGGCAGCCAGACTGGCTCGGCAGTCAGATTGGTGCGCACGGAATCCCGCGCCACGCCAGTCGCCAGTGAGAGCGCGAAAATCGCGGCCTGATACAACTGCGGCGTCTGCGTCAGCGTTTCGCGCCAGCGCCGCGACGCCTCGTTCCACATGCGTTGCGCCGCCGCAACCTGCGCCAGTTCCGCGCTGAAGTCGCGCGGGTCACGCACCATCCGCGAGGCCACGGTGAGGACCGAATCGGCGGCAGCGGATCGGCCTGACTCCAGCAACAACCGCGCATACTCCTTGAACGGCGCCGCCTCGCCCGGAACGGCGCGGACCCAGTCACGGACGGCAGCAGTCAGCTCGTCGTCCCGCTGCAGTACTGACAACGTGCGCAACTGCACCGACCGCACCACACCACTTCGGGGGTCAGCCCGGATTGCACTCCGCACCAGCGGCAAGAGCGAATCGATCATGCCGAGATTCGTATACACCCGCTCCAGACCGAGCAGCGCCGGCATCATCCCGGTGCCGGAAAACGCCCGGCGATACAGCACCGCCGCATCGCGCGGCTTGCTGTCCTCGAGATCCAGCGCGCGCACCACCAGCGAGTCCGTTGTGCTCGTCCCCGACTCCTGCGCGCTGAGCGGCACCGTGACCGCAAGCGCCAGACTTGCGGACAACACCCACGATCGGGCAAGCATCACGGTTTTGCTCCCGTCTTGTTCAGGCGTTCGAAGTATTGCAGCACCGCGCGGCGCTCGTCTTCGCGCAGGCCGCGCAGCTCATCCCACGTTGGCGGGGCCACCCGCGAGGCCGGTGCGCCGGTGGCAGGAATCGCCGGCGGCGCGAAAGCGGCCGTCCCGATACCGGGCCTGGACTCACGCGGCCCCTCCTTCTCCTCATCCTCACGCCGCAAGGTGCGCCCGG
>CAYMQV010000454.1:0-1574 GCA_964392395.1 uncultured Gemmatimonadaceae bacterium | reverse complement strand
ATGTCACCGTGCGTGGCGGCGAGTTCGCGGCGAACGACCGTCGGATCGTTGCGCAGCGCGTACGCCGCAAAGTTGGCCGATCGTTCATCACGCCACGGCGTTCGCGCCATTGGTGTCTTTCCCAGAGCGACGATCACCGCTTCGACCGTGCCGGCCGTGGCGTACGGATTCTGTCCCGTAATGATTCGACCATCAACCGCCACGTGCGGCAACATGAGCGGCGCCTCTTGCCAGCGCGCACCCAGTGATCGGATTTCGTCTTCAAGCAGAAACGCGAACTGCGGGGCCCACTGCTTTCCAAACACGGTTTCTTCCTCATTGGAGAAACCGGTCACCGCGCGATTCGCAAGTAGTGCACGACCGTCCCGGGTGCGCGCGCGCACCAGTCCGGCGGGACCGTGGCACACCGCAGACACAATCGCTCCTCGGTCAAACATCTCGCCGGCGAAACGGGCCAGCGCGGTATCAAGCGGCAGATCGAACATCGCGCCTTTTCCGCCAATGACAAAGATCGCGTCAAAATCCTGTGCCCTCAGCCGGGCGGTGCGCCGAGTGTTGCCAAGTAGCTGCATTGCGTTCGGATCCGCGAGGAACCGCGCGTTGTAGTCGACCGATCGATCAAAACGATCCGCCTCTACAGCGCCTCCGGCTGGACTGGCGATGGTCACCGTGAAACCATTCGTTGTGAAGAGGTGATAGGCTTGCGACAGCTCGTCCATCTCAAAACCGGGACGCGTTCGGCCGCTATCGCGTCCGGCGCTGCTGACCACGAGCACTACGGCGCCGGTGGGCGTGGGATTCGGTGTTTGCGCGTGGCTCGCATCCGCGGCACCGGTGAGCGCGCTCGCGAGCAGGGTGGCGTGGACGATCAGGGTCTTCGTTGGAATCAGCATGGTATCTCCGGAGTTGAACGTGAACAGGTGCCGAAGCATCGCCAGCGGCTGTGAAGCAAACATCAACGGTTCGGGATCGATAGTTATGAAGTGGTGGCTGGTCCTCCGCGGAGTCGTGGCGACACGCATCACCCCACCACGATCCACGCGCTTACCGTCTGCCGCCGGGAGGCACACCGGGAAGCCAGCCACCTTGGAGCAACAGCGGGATCGACAGATGGCCGCGCTCACCGGCTGAACGCCAGACGGACTGCCCCTCCGCTTCTATCGCTCGACCCGCCGAACGGTGCCGGCGCTGCCATCCACTTCGACCCAGTCACCGTCGCTGAACGCCTTGACGATGCCGGCAATACCGGCGACGCAGGGCTTGCCGAACTCGCGCGCGACCACCGCGCCGTGCTGCAGCACGCCGCCGACTTCGAGCACCACGGCGGCGGCATTGACGAACAGCGGCGTCCAGCCGGGGTCGGTGGTGTATGCAATCAGGATGTCGCCGGGGGCAATGCGTGCGCCGTCGGCGCTGTGCAGGGTCCGAACCGGGCCACGAACGGTGCCCGCCGACACCGCCATGCCGCGCAGCACACCCGGCTCTTCCGGCCTTGGCAACGGCGCCAGCACGCGACCGCGCGAATCGATCAGCGGTGGGAAATGGCGGACCTGGGTCCGCAGCCGGCGCTGTAG
>CAYMQV010000453.1:0-1613 GCA_964392395.1 uncultured Gemmatimonadaceae bacterium | reverse complement strand
GCGCCGAAGGCCGAACTGGTCATGCAACTCGGGGCCGAGCGATTTGCGCGCGAGGTGCAGATCTCCACCAAGCTGCAACATCCGCACATCGTGCCGGTTCTCGATTCGGGCATCGCGCACGGCGTGCCGTTCTACGTGATGCCGTTCATCGACGGCGAGACGCTCGAGCAGCGCCTCACACGCGCCGGCGCACTCCCGGTCGAGGAAGCGATCGAGATTGCCTGCGAAGTGCTCGACGGCCTGATCTACGCGCACAGCATCGGCTTTGTGCACCGCGACGTGAAGCCATCCAACGTGTTGCTGTCGCACGGCCACGCGCAGCTTGCCGACTTCGGCATAGCACGGGCCGTCGAGCGCACCGAGAATCGCAAGCTGACCGAATCGGGCTTCGCGTTGGGTACCGCCGAGTACATGAGTCCCGAGCAGGCGGCGGGGGAGTCACAGCTCGACGGGCGGAGTGACATCTACAGCCTGGCCTGTGTGCTCTACGAGATGCTGGTTGGCGGTCCGCCCTTCACGGCGCCGACGGCGCGAGCAGTGATGGCGCGGCATTTCGTCGATCCGGTGCCGAGTATCAGGACCGTACGTGACACGGTACCACTGAAGCTGGAGCAGGCCGTGTTGACGGCGCTGGCCAAGATGCCGGTGGATCGCTTCGCCGATGCAGCGGCGTTCAAGGCGGCGCTGCGCGATCGGACACTCCGCGACGTCTCGGCGGCAGTGCGCCCTCCCGCGCGCGGCGGCACACGCACGCGGTTGATCATCGGCGGCGTGACCGCCGTGGCACTGGCCGGCGCCGCCTGGGTCTGGCGCAGCCGCACCTCGGAAACCGACGCGCTCGACATGAATCGCGTCATGGTCTATCCGTTCGTCGTGCCCCCCGGCGCCGATGGTGCGAACACGATGGGTGAAGATGTGGCGACGATCATCGGCAATGCACTCGACGGCACGGATCCACTGCGCTGGATCGACGCCTGGGCGTTGCTCGACACGGAGACGCGCGCCGATATCCGCTCGCTCACACACGATGCCGCGCGACGACTCGCGCGCGGCAAGCGGTGCGCGACGTTCATGACCGGACGACTGGTCGCCACCGGCGATTCGGTCAAGGTCTTTCTCACCCTGCACGACGTGGCGGGCGACTCGGTGCTCGCCCAAGGTGAAGCGACGGGTACGGCCAGGGAACCGTGGCGGCAGGGGTTGAGCGCAGTGAGCAGCGTGCTGCCACGGCTGATTCCGGGCGGGGCCGGCACCGTATCTGCGGAGTGGAGGAATCGCGATCCGGGAGCCGTGGCGCAGTTTCTGCTCGGTGAAGCCAGCTTCCGACGCGTGCAGATCAACGACGCTCTCGATCACTATCGAAAGGCGATCGCGATCGATTCGACCTTCGCGTTCGCGGCGCTGCGAGGCGCACAGGCGGCCACCTGGAAACATCGCGCGGCCGAAGCGGCGGCGATGGTTGGCGTTGCGCTCGCGCAACCGCTGCCGCCGCGGTATCACGAGTTGGCGTTGGGCATCGCCGAGTATGTGCGCGGACGCGCCGACTCGGCCGCCGCGCATCTCATCAGTGCCTTGAAGGCCGATCCGGACATGATCGTCGCCTGGATGGAGCT
>CAYMQV010000452.1:1230-1649 GCA_964392395.1 uncultured Gemmatimonadaceae bacterium | reverse complement strand
TCCCGTCGATCGCTCCGACGATGGCGGCGTGTTCAGCCAGTGGTGGTTCTGGACGATCGTCGCGGTCGTCGTCGTCGGAGCAGGCGTTGGGCTTACGATCGCGCTGACGTCGACTGACACCGTGACGACGGCGCCTCTGATCCAAGGTGAGGAGGGCGGCGTCATCACCACGCTGTCCGCGACGCGCTGGTAGGGGAACCCCCCCGCCCCTCGGTTGCTGACCATTCATCGCATCTTCCTGGTGGCCCGCAGGCGCTCGATGAGACGTGCAGCAAACTCGAGGCGCTCGAGGCCGCGACCGATGGTGATGGAGCCCGGTGGGCCGCTTCGTTTGTTGCCGACGTAGCCGCCGAGTTCGGCGAGCCAGCGCACCGCCATCATGACGGTCAGACCGGCGGCTACGTCGGCAACAAACGAAG
>CAYMQV010000452.1:0-1220 GCA_964392395.1 uncultured Gemmatimonadaceae bacterium | reverse complement strand
AGATTTCGAAGTTCTTCGGCTCGGATTGCCACGGCGCCGAGGATCGTAGCCCACTTGATGATCGCGCCACTCGACCTCAGCTGCGTCTCCTCGACTTTGCACAGCCCCGACTTCCACGTTTTATGAAAGTCTTCGATGCGCCAGCGTCGCGTGTAGCGACGCACCGATTCGCACGCCGCTTCGGCGTCGGGGACTTTCGTGTTCGTCACCAGCATCCAGTCGAGACCGTCCCGGCGGCCGATCTCGCGCGCCCACACGTACGTGAGCACGACCCGTCGCGTCTCTTTCACATGGTGGTCGCGCATCAGCACTTCGAGTGGCGCTGCGCGAATGAGGAGGCGCGCGACGCGCGCGGGACGACGCGAGTTGGCGGGGATCGCCACCTCCATCGTCGCGATGGCAGCACGCTGGGCGAGCACAGCGCGGATGTCCGCGCTGCCGCGACGACCGACCACTTTTCGCGTCGCGTTGGAGCGGATGGTGAACTCTTGCCCAAGGCGAATCACCGTGTGGATGAGCAGCGCCGCGTCCGCTTCGCGGTCGCACAGGTAGTGCAGCTTCGTGTCGGGCGCGCACTTGGAGAACGTCTCGGTCGTTCGCTCGACGGCAGTGCGCCAGTGCGCGCTCTCGCGCGCGGCCCCGCTTCGGTAGACGTCCTTTTTCACGCGCTCTTGGCGCGTCCACCAGATCTGGTCGGCGATTCCGATCGGTGTTCCCGCCTCCGTCAGCGCCAGCGCGTTGATGACCTTCGCGCCCGTCGCGCCCGCCGAGAACGTCCCGACGCGACCGAGACCTTTGTTTTCGCGCGTGTCCGTCACCGTGAGACTCGTGCCGTCGAGCACCACGAGCACGCGCTCGCGGCTGGCGCAGGCGTACGCAGATGACCGAGCGAGCGCCTCCGTCAGGCGCTCAGGCGCGATCGCGGTGCTCTCGAGAAAGTCGTACACGGCCTGCCGCTCGGCAGGCTGGCTGAACACCTCTGTGACCTTGCCCGCCGGCGTTTCAGCAGCCTGCGCCGCGACCCGGACCAGTCGCGCCGACCGCCGCGCATCCCCGAGCTGCGCTCCCCCGAACACCTGCTGTGACCACTTCGCGGCGTGTCTCATCCAGCTGCAACCCGCGAGTTACACCAAAAATTTCAGCGTCGCGTACGAATTGCGATCAGTGGTCAGCTTCGAGGGGGAGGATGGGTGGGGGTGACAGAGCCGTCAGCCCTTGAG
>CAYMQV010000451.1:0-1663 GCA_964392395.1 uncultured Gemmatimonadaceae bacterium | reverse complement strand
CGCCGAAGCCGAAGGTCTTGAAGCCCATCGACTCCATCGCGACGTTGCCGGCGAGGATCATGAGGTCGGCCCAAGAGATCTTGCGGCCGTACTTCTGCTTGAGCGGCCAGAGCAGGCGGCGCGCTTTGTCGAGATTGCCGTTGTCGGGCCAGCTGTTGAGCGGGGCAAATCGCTGCGTGCCGGCGGAGGCGCCACCGCGACCATCGCCGGTGCGATAGGTGCCGGCGGCGTGCCAGGCCATGCGGATCATGAACGGCCCATAGTGACCGTAGTCGGCGGGCCACCAGCTTTGCGAGTCGGTCATCAGCGTGACGAGGTCCGCCTTCACCGCCGCCAGATCGAGCGTGCGGAAGGCGGCTGAGTAATCGAAGCCGGCACCCAGCGGGGTGGAGAGCGACGAGTGCTGGTGGAGGATGCCGAGGTCGAGCTGGTTGGGCCACCAGTCGCGATTGGACCGGCCGCCGATCATCCGGCTGCGGCGTTCAGACCTGGGCGTATCAGTCGTCAACGCGCCGTGCATCACGGGGCACTTGCCGCCGCCTTCGCCAGACATGCCTTCCATGGTGTTCTCCGAATCGTGGCTGTGGTTCTCGACCTGGCGCACAAGCCTGCCGGGCCCGGTCGCGATGCGTCACTGCTCCAAGGATGGACTATACGCCTTTCGGATATAGCCCGCAATCAGGCAAAACCTATACAAGACATAGGTAATGCTTATACTTGAGGTATGGAGATCACGCTGCTGCGGGCATTTCTGGAGACGGCGGACGCTGGCAGCCTGAGTCGGGCGGCGCGCGTGCTGGAGCTGTCGCAGCCGTCGCTGACGGGTCAGATCCAGCGGCTGGAGCAACATCTGGCGACGTCGCTCTTCGATCGGCATGGGCGGGGGGTGACACTGACCGATGCGGGGAAGGCGCTGTATCCGCGGGCGCGCCGGATCCTGGACGAGGTGCGTGACACGGAAGACGCCGTGCGGCGGGAGGGGGTCGAGGGGTCGGGGACGCTCAGTGTGGGCGCCATTCCGACCGTCGCGCCGTATGTGCTGCCGGCGGCGATCCAGCGGCTGCGGGCGCGACATGCGGCGATGCGGGTGGAGCTGCGCGAGGATTACAGTGCGGTGCTGGCCAGGCTGCTGCTGGATGGTGCGCTGGATGTGGTGATCGCGGCGGTGCCGTATCCGTTCGAGCATCTCGACACGGAGCGGTTGGGCGTGGACGCGCTGGTGGTGGCCGTGCCGGCGACGCACCCGGCGGCGCGCGCGGGCCGGATCACGCTGGCGCAGCTGCACGACGCGCCGGCGGTGACGCTCGATCCGATGCATTGTCTGGGGGAGCAGGTGGCGGGGTTCTGCTCCAGTCGCGCCGTGTCGCCATCGGTGGTGTGCCGGAGCGCGCAGCTGGCGACGGTGCTGGAGCTGGTGGGCGCCGGTGTGGGGGTCTCGATCGTGCCGGCGATGGCCGCGGCGCGGCACAACACGCCGCAGTGTGCCTACGTGCCGCTGGCGGATCACACACTGCAGCGGGAGATCGTGGCAGTGTGGCGGCGGGGGGCGGCGCGGACGCCGCAGGCCAATGCGTTCGTGGAGTGCGTGCGTGAGGTGGTGCGGGGGCGGTAGCTGCAACGGAACGCCCGGGGCAGACCTTTGCGCGCCACCGCTGGTCACGGC
>CAYMQV010000450.1:0-1666 GCA_964392395.1 uncultured Gemmatimonadaceae bacterium | reverse complement strand
CCGGAGATGCAACAATGTCCAACGCAACTGAAGGCACGCTCCAGAATGAGCAGGACCCCCCCTGCCAGTATGGTGTGAGACGAGATCTCTCGCCTAATTAGTGAGGTACCCTGGGGGCACCGGAGGTTGGTTCGATGGCACGACAGCAGGGGCAGGATTCTCTGGCGTCATCGTCGACGCAAGTGGCGGTGCGCGGGACACGGCGGCGGTTCACCGCCGACTACAAAGCCGCCATCGTGCAGCAAGCGGCGCAGTGTCGCGCGCCTGGCGAGGTGGGCGCGTTGTTGCGGCGCGAAGGATTGTACTCGTCGCACCTCACCATGTGGCGTAAGCAATATCAGGCTGGGGTGCGGCGCGCGTTGTCACAGCGCCGTGGGCCGACGGCAACGCGGACCGCGGAGACGGCAACCGTGGCTCGGCTCGAGCGCGAGAACGCAGAGCTGCGTGACGCACTCTCGCGAGCGGAGCTGGTGATCACGCTCCAAAAAAAACTGGCAGCGCTCTTGGATCATCCGGTGCGCGACGCGACCATCGCGCCCTCGTGACCACGCTGCTGGAGACGCACGGCCCGACGGTGGGCTTCGCACGGTTGGGTGCCGCACTCGGCGTGCCGCGCGCAACGGCGTCGCGGTGGCGGCAGCCGCCGGTCCACACCGTGCGGCCACGGCGGGCCCGCTCGTCGCGCGCCCTGCCGACGGAGACCGTCGCCACGGCGCTCGCCATCTTGCACGAGGACCGGTTCGTGGACGCCGCGCCCGCGCAGGTGCACGCCACGCTGCTCGACGAGGGCACCTTCGTCTGCAGCGTGCGGTCGCTCTACCGGCTCTTGGACGCCGAGGGGGCCGTGCACGAGCGTCGCGCCCAGCGCGCGCATCCCCCGTGCGCGGTCCCCCGCCTGGTGGCGCGCACACCGAATCAGGTGTGGACGTGGGATGTGACGGAGTTGCGCGGTCCGGTCAAGGGTGAACGCTATCCGCTCTATGTGGTCCTCGATCTGTTCAGTCGCTACGTCGTCGCGTGGATGCTCGCGCGGCGCGAATCCGCCACGCTGGCGCAGCACCTCATTCGCACGGCGTGTGACCGCCATGGCATCATCGCCGGCCAGCTGACGACGCACAGTGATCGCGGCAGCATTCAGACGGCGAAGGACCTGCACGCGCTATATGAGGACCTTGGCATCGTGCGGTCACTGTCGCGACCACGGGTCAGCAACGACAACCCGTTCTCCGAGTCGCAGTTCAAGACCACCAAATACTCGCCCACGTATCCGGAGCGCTTCGACGACTTCGCCCACGCCGAGGCGTGGTGTGGCACCTTCTTTCACCACTACAATGAGGAGCACCGACATTCGGGGCTCGCCTTCTTGACGCCGGCCATCGTGCATCACGGCGATCCCGCCGCCGTGCTCGCACAGCGGCAGGCGACGATGGACCACGCGTATCAGCGGTATCCCGAGCGCTTCGTGAACGGCCCACCCCGCATCCCCCTCCTGCCCGATGCGGTTTGGATCAACCGTGCGGAAGATCAGACAGCAATCGTCCGCATTCCTCAGTAAACTCTTCGCTCGACCGTCTCACTTTCATTGACAGGTTCCGGGTCTTCTTCTACGCTGCCGCACGACAGTATTGGTCGGTTGCGCCTGAGACAGTCCGGGTCTGTGTCTCAC
>CAYMQV010000449.1:0-1686 GCA_964392395.1 uncultured Gemmatimonadaceae bacterium | reverse complement strand
TGCACGCTGTTCGAAGTACACTCCATCCGGACGCAGCTGCTTCGGCAACTCGTCGCACAGAATCTTCCAGCCGATCTGACGCCAGCGCGCAGCGCGAGGCAGCTCTGGCCATGCGCAGCCGGCACTGAGCAGCGCGAGTGCTTCACCGGTGAGATGCGTATTGGGGCTGAACCAGGTGGAGAGGTTTCGCGCGACGTGGTCGATCTGTTGCGCTGCCGACGCCACGAGATCACGTCGCAGCACGTCGGAGAGCGCCGCAGCGCCGTCGAACAGCCTCAGGCCATGGATCCATGACTGCACGCGGAACGCGAGCTCGAGTGAACTGCACCAGTTGATTCCGAGCTTCGGTGGATTGGCATCGAGCCACTCGCGCAACAGACGCGCGGCCGTCGCGGCATATCGCTCGTCGCCGGTCAGCACCCACGCCTGGCCGAGTGTGATCAGCCACTGATGGCGGTTGAGTTCCCACGTGACCTTGTGGTCGCCAACCTGGTCGAAGTCGAGAAACGGCACGCGACTCCAGTGCAGCATCGGTGCTGATCGCCCGGAGAGCGGGTCCAGTTGCCAGTTGACGGGTGTGCCGAACGAAAGCGCCCTGAGTCCGAGGATGTCAAAGGTCCCATCGATCAGGCGATCCGCACTGGCGATCACTGCGTTGCGTTGGGGCTCAGGCAGCTCACGCCGCACGGCACCATGATCGATCGCAGCCCACGGGGTGAGGAGCCCAGGAACCAGATCCGGCGGCAAGGTGCGCCCGGACATCAGGCCGCGGCGTTCTGCGGCAGCGAAACCCAACTGCGCGAGCCGATCGCGCAACTCACGAAGACTCCTGCCGCGCAACTTGTGAATCATTGCGATGCACTATCGGGTCGTGCGGTCTGCGGCGTAACCAGATACGCCTCCAGCCAATCATTGGCGACCGAAATCCACGCAAAGCGCGCAACGACGAACGCGCGCGCCCTGGCAGCGCGCTCGAGGGCCTCAACCGGGTCAGCTGCAGTCGCCATCATCGCGCCCGCCAATGCAGCCACGTCACCGGCTGCAACCACGAGAGCAGTCTCACGGTCGGCGGCAATCCACGGAATTCCCCCGGCATCGGAGGTGACCACCGGCAGGCCCGATGCGTAGGCCTCAAGCAGCGACAACGGCATGTTGTCGATGAGAGACGCGTTGACGTAGATGTCTGCAGCGGCGTAAAGCGATGGCATACGCTCCGGCTGGACGGCGCCAGTGAAGGTGACGTTCCGAAGCTTCAGTGACGCCACTTGCGATTCGAGCGCGCTGCGCAAGGATCCGTTTCCGGCGATCACCAGTTCTGCTGCCGGAATGGACCGCTGTACGGTCGCAAACGCCTCGATCACGGCGCTCACATTGTAGTGCGATTCGAAGTTCCGATTGCTGAAGAACCGCGGCAACATTGTTGCACGGTCTCGGGTCAGCATCGCATCGACATCGACGTGATTGGCAATCGGCACGGCCTTCAATCCGTGCCGACGAAAGACGTCGACCAGATACTCCGACGGCACAACGATCAGATCGGCGAGTCGCAACAATGGCTTGGCGTGCCATCCCCAGCGGGTGAGGTGATCGTCGGCTTCACCACTATGGTAATTGAGAAGGACGCGCTTGCCGAACAACCGTCCCACCAAGAGCGCAGGAGTCGGCGCAATGAGGAAACTCCAGTAT
>CAYMQV010000448.1:573-1690 GCA_964392395.1 uncultured Gemmatimonadaceae bacterium | reverse complement strand
GCGCGCGCGACGTTGGACAGCGCGTCAGTACGTCCCCGCACGTCCCACGCGTACACGGCCTGCAGCGCGCGAGCGCGCGCGCGCGTCTCAAGCCTCGGCTTCGCCATCGAGGTCCTCCACAACGACGGAATCCAGACGCGCGAGCAAGTCGGCCATTTCAAGCGCCGCCAACGCCGCGTCGCGGCCCTTGTTGCCGTGCTCGCCGCCGGCGCGCGCTTCGGCCTGCGCGATGGTGTCGGTCGTGAGGAGCCCGAAGCCGATCGGGACCTCGAAATCGGCGCCAAGCTGCATGATGGCACGCGACGTCTCGCCAGCAACGAATTCAAAGTGTGGTGTCCCGCCGCGAACGATTGCGCCGACGACGACACACGCATCGTATCGGCCAGTGCCAAGCAGCGCGCGGGTGGCGGTGGGCAACTCCCATGCCCCAGGCACCACCACCACGTCGATGTCGTCGAACCGCACACCACACTCCACCAGTGTCGCCACAGCGCCTTCGCCGAGTGCCTGCGTTACGGTTTCATTGAAGCGGCTGACGATCACGGCCACACGACGACCGGTCCCATCAGGTGATCCGATAAACTCAGGCATTTGGTTTTGCTGTGAATGGCAGGTGGCCCAACTTGGACCGTTTCACCTTCAGGTACTGCGAGTTTTCCTTGTTGGGCGGCGCTTCAAGGCTCACCTGACCGGCCACGCGCAGTCCATATCCTTCAAGCCCGACGATCTTCTTTGGATTATTGGTGACAACCCGAATCGACTTGATCCCGAGATCGAGCAGTATCTGGGCGCCCACACCGTAGTTGCGAAGGTCGGGGCCAAAACCAAGTCGTTCGTTGGCCTCGACGGTGTCAGCACCGGCATCCTGCAATTCGTAGGCGCGCAACTTGTTCAACAGGCCGATGCCCCGCCCTTCCTGATCGAGATAGAGCAACACGCCGGTGCCCTCCTCTTCGATCCGCGCCAGTGCGTCTTCGAGCTGCTGGCCGCAGTCGCAGCGCAGCGAATGGAAGACATCGCCGGTCAAGCACTCGGAGTGAACGCGAACCATCACCGATTCGCCATGCTCGGCCGCGGCGCCAACGTCGCCCTTGACCAGCGCGACGTGGTGCTTGTT
>CAYMQV010000448.1:0-563 GCA_964392395.1 uncultured Gemmatimonadaceae bacterium | reverse complement strand
GTTGAGCAGCCCGATGCCCCGCCCTTCCTGATCGAGATAGACAATCACGCCGCGACCCTCGCGCACGACCATCTCCATCGTCGTTTCGAGCTGCCAGCCGCAGTCGCATCGCAGCGAGTGGAACGTATCGCCGGTCAGGCACTTGGAGTGCATCCGGACGAGGACATCCTCGCCATCGGAGATATCGCCGTAGACGAGCGCGACATGCTCAGCGGCGTCGATGTCGTTCTTGAATCCGGCGATCCGGAATTCACCGAACGCCGTCGGCAGACGCGCATTCGCCACGCGATGCACCAGCCGCTCATTCTGCAGGCGATGCGCGACGAGCTGCGCCACGGTGATGAAGGTGAGCCCGTGCTCCGTGGCAAAAGCGTCGAGCTGATCGCGCTTGGCCGTCGTGCCGTCGTCGTTGAGGATCTCACAGATCACCCCTGCCGGCGTCAGGCCGGCCATCCGCGCCAGATCGACCGAGGCTTCGGTATGCCCGACGCGCTTCAACACGCCACCCTCGCGCGCGCGTAGCGGATGGATGTGGCCAGGGCGACGCAGATCAGACGGCTGCG
>CAYMQV010000447.1:0-1711 GCA_964392395.1 uncultured Gemmatimonadaceae bacterium | reverse complement strand
GTCCTCGGCTCCGAGGCCGGTGGACTCGTGGGTGCCCCGCTTGGAATGGTCACGCTGTTGTTGCTCACGCCGCGCTCGCAGGTCGCTCGCGTGGCTCGGCGAGGTCACTCCCGGCCAGGCGAACGACACCCGTGTCACCTGGGGCGAGCGGCGTACACATTGTCGCCGTTTCCGGGGAGGATCTCGACTGTCGATCCCATGCAATCGTCCAAGGCTGATCATGCACTTCGTGCACCGCGCCGCGTGTCCGAGTGCGACGCTCGCTGTCGGTCGATTGTGCGCGCTATGCAGCCACCGCCAGTGACAGCACGAAGCACGCCCGTACCGTGGGCTCGATCTCTGTCTGCAGCAACTCGCATGAACGGCCTACCCGCTATTCCGCCACACTAGCGCGCAGGGCTGAGCAACTCAGTCACGACGCTTCTGGCGATTGCGTCGTCGCGCCTTGCCTGCAGCACGAGGAATGTCCGCATCGAGTCCCCGATCTCCGGCAGCGAGTCTCGGTCACCCGGCGCGTTGCGCTCGGCCCGAATGCGCAGATCAGCGCTGGTCACGCCGAAGACCATCGTCGTCGTCCGTGTGCCGTCCGGGGCGGTCTGGATGAACAGGTACGATACGGCATGGGAGACGAAGCCATGCCCGATATGAATCAGGCGTGGCAGTTCGCTGATGCGGCCGGCACCGTTCTTCGCCACGAGCGCAGCGGCATCCTCGACCGTCGGCTCTCGAACACCGGATTGCGGCAGGCCACGGAAGGAGAAGTTCGTGCCTTGCGATCTCGGCACGATCCCTCCGCTACTGTCGACGCCCAGACCGACGGCATTGGCCGCGATGTCTATTTCGGCCACCGCCCGCAGCGCGCGATCACAGTATCGCACCAGCCATTTGGCGCCGTGCACGTTCCTGAAGAACTGCGTGCGTTCGGGAGCGAACGCCCCGTAGGCAGACTCGATGAAGTCCACCCGGTCGCACTGGCGCAGGTTGGCACCATCCACCGCAATCCCGGCGTCATCCGAGAAAAACTGCGACAGGACCGGCCCGAGATCCTTCATGATGGCATTCGAGATTCGAATGGCGTCGTCTGCACCGATGCCGGTGGCCTGTCCTGCGAGCGGTCGCGTGCCGGGCAACCGACCAGTGAAGTCGAGTTGGCCGGCGATGGCTGGCGTGAACCACGATGCGTCTGCCCGTGGCCTCGCCACCGGACCCGTTGCATCGTTCCCGCACCCGATGAGACTTCCGGCGAGGAGGCACCAAACGCCACGTGGCATGCGCCGGTTCGGTGGCGTCAAGCAACGGATGACTCCTTCCTGGACAAGTCGCATGATGAGTCGCCGATTCGATAGATGAGTCGTGCTCGTAACGTTCGAACGAAGACCGACTGCGAAACTTGTAGCGATCACGACGAATCCGTCAGGTGCGCGACCGCAGGAAACCGCTCTGCAGAATTGGATCGGGTCGCGAAGCGCGGCGCTTTACGCGACCGCGTCCAGCGCCACTGTGAGAAGATGCGATATCGCGCAGGTGTGCCTCGTGGCGGAGGGGTCGTCCGGCGTCTGGCTGCCGCGTGCCCGAGTTCGATGCGACGCTCTGTATTGATCACAGACGCTCATCCCCCACCAGTTTGTTCGACCCAAAGCGCAACGCAATGCGCAAAATGCCTTGACCAACCAACGCATCGGGATGGAAGAGACTGACGACGGACTCTGGC
>CAYMQV010000446.1:0-1729 GCA_964392395.1 uncultured Gemmatimonadaceae bacterium | reverse complement strand
CGACCGAGCCCGATTGAAATTCCTATCCCGATCCCGGTGATGGTGCCCATGAACAGCTTGAAGAGCAGGATCCCCTGCTGCGCTTGCTGCAGACGGCCCTCGTTGCTCTTGAAGCGCACGGTGTTCGCGCTGAATCGGGTCGTCGCCCAACGGGTCATCACCACTCGTACGCTGTCTGCCTGCTCCACGGTGCGCAGCTTGCCGAGCAGCGACACAGACCGCGGGCGCCCGGTCAAAGGCATGGCGGCCGACGCCGCAGGAAGTGGAACCCACGCCATGTCGTTAACGCTGCTGTCGGCGCTCACGCCGATGACGGTGAAAGCGGTGGACTGTAGCCGCACCGTGCGTCCCGGCAACTGCGATACGCTCCCGAGCGAGTACGCAGCGGCCAGGCGGCGGGCCAGCCCGCCCGATAGCACCACCGTTCGCCCGGTCGTGTCGTCCACATCGCGCGAAGTGAACGCGCGTCCGGCGGCGAGCGTCACGCCACCAATCGCACTCCACCCCTCGGTGACGCCCACGATCATGGCCATGCGCCGCACCCGTCCAGCCGTGTCGGTGACTTCACCACGCGCCGTCACCTGTGCGCTGAGCCCTTCGATCCCGGGGAGGCGCGCCGCTTCCCGGACATCGGCGGCGACGAAGACCGGAAAGCGATCGAGCGGGAAGTTCTGGCCGTCCACTTCTTCGGTGGTCACGGGGTCCATGGTGAAGTACATGACCGAAGTCGTCTGATCGAGCTGTGCGCGCATGGTGTTTTCGAGACCATCGCCGACCGAGAGCACGGCCACGAGTGAGCCCACGCCGATGATCATGCCGAGCGTGGAGAGCACGGTACGCAGCGGGTTGGCGCGCAATGCGTCCGCGCCGACGCGAAGGTTCTGGAAAACAGTGGGAGAAGTCATGGGCGCCCTACGTACGAGCGCGGGCGCTGGTGTCGGGGCGCCGAGAAAGCGTCGCCGGTCCCTTCCAAAGCGGCCTCGAGTCGGATCGCCGTGGTGAGCGAAACCCTCAGGTACGGTGCACGTAGGGTGCTCCACTGCGCCGACCGGGGTGGCACTCCAGTATTTCCCAGTGCGGCGCTGGAGGTACTCGTGCTGTCGAGGCCGCAGCAACCAAACGTGCGAAGTGTTCTCTCCCGCAAACGCCCAATGGTCTCGCCTTTCGTCATCGTAAAATGGGTGCGCTGCTGTGTGCAGCTGCTGGTCATTGTGACCGCCACCGTACTGGCATGGCCGCGCACGGCTGACGCGCAGGCACAGCCAGACCTGTACGAGTTGGCGCGCGCGCGCTCCGGAGAGCCGTCATGGTCGCCGCTCATGCGCCTGCGTGCCGCCGCGCCCCGATTCGACCGGGACAGTGCTGGCCAGCGGTCGCTCTGGTTGCAACTGCTCGCGCAGGCCGAAGCGACCTTCGGCAATTACCAGCGGGCGCTCGAGGCGTGGGACAGGCTTGGCCCCCCATCAGTCGGTGATGTCGAGGGCGCGCGCCGACGCTTCTCCATGGCGCGGCGCGTTTCCGTGCTGGATACGCTGATCGCCATGGCGGACACGGCGCGCGTGATCATGGTCAACGAACGGCATCACGCAGCATCTGACCGGCTCCTCACGCTGCAGCTGCTGCCGGTGCTGTACGCTAAGGGGTTTCGCTATTTTGCTGCGGAAGCGTTCACCGCGGACACGGCTGGCCCACCGCTGCCGTTCGAGGTCGACGACGACCGCTATATCAG
>CAYMQV010000445.1:0-1743 GCA_964392395.1 uncultured Gemmatimonadaceae bacterium | reverse complement strand
CTCCACCCCGATGTTGTCCGGTGTGAGGCCACCCGAGCTGCCCATGCGACTCCGGTCGTTCAGCGTCAGGTCGGGCGAGATTACCTGCCAGCTCTGCCCGCCGTCCTGCGTGCGATGTACGTGCTGACTGCCCGTGTAGAGCGTGTTGTGATCGTTGGGCGAGATGAGCAACGGCGCATCCCACACGAAGCGGTACTTCACGCCGCTGGCCGGACCATTCGACTGTTGCGGCCAGACCTCCACGTTGCGGAACTGTCGACGGTCTTCCTCGAAGCGCACCACGATGCCACCCACCATGCCGGAGCCGGAGGCGGTGGACCAGATCAGCTTCGAGTTGGTCGGATCGGGGGTCGCCCAGCCGCTTTCTCCGCCGCCCACCGAGTGCCACATGCCGCGCGAGATGCCGGCGTCGCCGCCAAAACCCTGCACGCGACCGTTCGATGGCCCGCGGTACGATGGTTCATCCTGCTTGTTGCCAAGCACGTTGTACGGAATCTCGTTGTCGACCGTGACGTGATAGATCTGCGCGTTGAGCAGCCGCTGGCGGAACCAGGTCTTGCCGCGGTTCTGCGAGATCGAGAGCCCCTGATCGTGGGCCACGATCATGCGCGCCGGCTGTGTCGGGTCGATCCACATGTCGTGGTGATCACCGCCGGGCGCTTCGTTGCGCTGCAGCACATTGACCGTCGCGCCCCCGTCGATGGTCTTGGCGAATGACGCGGTGAGGAAGTACGCCTCGTCCGGATCGTCCGGCGCCACGACCATGCGCGAGTAGTAGTGCGCGCGTCCCATCACATTGCGATCGCGGCTCACCTGTGCCCAGTTGGCACCACCATCTTCCGAGCGCCAGAGTTGCCCGCTCTCGGTCTCGCGTCCTTCCCACGGTAAGCCGTCGCCGGTCTCGATCATGGCGAAGACGCGATCCGGATTCGAGGTCGAGATGCCCAGTGCGACCTTGCCAACCGGCTTGGTCGGCAGGCCGTGGCCAACCTGGCGAGTCCATGTCACGCCGCCATCACGCGAGATGAAGAGTCCACCACCCGGTCCGCCGCTGGTGCGGCCGTAGGTGTGAATCTCGATCTGCCACATGCCCGCGAAGAGCACGCGCGGGTTCTTCGGATCCATCAGCAGATCGGAGCAGCCGGTGTTCTCGTCGACGAACAGCACCTTCGTCCAGGTGGTGCCGCCATCGGTAGTCCGGAACACGCCGCGCTCCGGCTGCGGGCCGTAGGCATGTCCCAGCGCGCACGCCATCACCACATCCGGGTTGGTCGGGTGCACCACCACGCGTGCGATGCGGCCCGTCTTCTCGAGTCCCATCAACGTCCAGGTCCTGCCTGCATCAACGGACTTGTAGATCCCCTGCCCCACCGAGATGTGGCTGCGGATGTGCGCCTCGCCCGTGCCCGCCCAGACCACATTCGGATCGGAGCGTGACACCGCCAGCGATCCGATCGACGACACCGGCTGGCCATCGAAGATGGGCTTCCAGTTCACGCCACCGTCGACGGTCTTCCAGACGCCACCGGAGGCCGAGCCGACGTAGTAGGTGAGCGGATCACCGGGGATGCCGGCGGCCGAGGTGAAGCGATTGCCCTCGGGGCCGATGGTGCGCCAGTGGAGTTGGCTGAAGGCCGAGGATGGGATGGCTGGCGCCGGCAGCTGGGCCGCGGCGGGTGGGGCGGCCTCGGCACACAGGGTCAGGACCGTCAGGAGCAGCGCGCGGAGAGTACGGAGCATGTT
>CAYMQV010000444.1:0-1749 GCA_964392395.1 uncultured Gemmatimonadaceae bacterium | reverse complement strand
GCGAACCGCTCACAACACCCATTGCTGGACCATCATGAGACGGTCCGGAATCATATCAAATCAGAGTTCAATCTCTCGCGAGGCGCTCTGCACGCCGTCGCTCAAACGAGATCGCCTCGCACATCTATCTCTCTCGATTCAATTTTCAATCAGCAGCCCCACCGTCTCGGCGGGAGTCTTGAAGGATACACAGCGTTGCCGAGTCCGTCAAGCCCCTCGCCCAGATTGCCTTGCTCGCTTTCGCGATGCAGCGGCGCCTGATTTCACGAGGGGATGCGAAAGTACGTGAATTCCGACAGAAATGCAACCCAACCGTGACGTCACCTTCGCACGCCGTCACAATGCACGCTACCGTACCCCCGGGACCGCCAGCGCCACCCGCCAGAGCCCGCGCAGCATGTCCGACGCGATCACGCTTCCCGCGGCGCCGTCGATCCCCCACACATACGTCACCTGGGACCCCAGCGCCGTGCCCAGCAACCGACCCGCCAGCGTGAGATCGCAGCGCCCCAGGGCATCCCTCGCCGACGCCACACACGACGAGAGATCCCCGCGCACGTCCACTGCGCGCACACCAGCGTTGTAATACGCCGCATAGAGCACACCGCTCCGCTCATCGACCCAGAAGTTATGGGTGCCCGCGCTGGTGACGCGAAAGAACGCCACTTCACGCATCGCATCCCACGCACTCACGTCAACGACGTGCACGTCGCCCACCGACGACGTGCCGAGCGCGCCCGGCCCTTCTTCACCCACCAACGCGTAGCGCGCACCACTCACGGAATCGCGCAACCAGACGACGTTGTGCACACTGCCACCGGTCGTCACGATGCGGCCAAGCAGCACCGGCGAGGACGGTGTGCCACCGCGGCCACCGCCGCCAATGTCATACGCCGCCATGCCGTTGTTCCACTCGGCCGTCAGCATGATGCCATCGCGCACGTTGACATCGTGCACGAATGGGGCGCCGAGCACGCGCACCCAGCGCTCGACTGGTGCACGTGGATCGGTGATGTCGACGATGACCAGCTTGGCGGGATCCGACCCACGCGGATCAATACAGAGAAAGGCATACAAGCGCCCGTCAACCCGGGACACCTGTGCCGTATGCACGCCATTGGCGGTGTTCGGAGTTTCGTAGCGACCGATCAGTGCCGGTCGCGCCGGCGTCGCGACGTCATACAGCACAATCGCGCCTCGCGGCGTTGGTTCGACCGCGACGATGAGCAGGTTCGCATCCGGCACCACCTGCACGTCCCCCGTCGTTCCGGCATCCGCGACGATGACGCTGTCGATGAGTTGCGGCTGCGACGCCGACAGATCCCAGACGTACACGGCGTTACCGCGCACACTGTTACGTGTCCCCCAGCTCGAGGAGTACGCGTACCGCCCTCCGACGCTGATCTCAGCGGTGTAGCGATTCTCGGTCAGACCGTGCCCAAGCACTGTCAACTCTGGCACACGGGGCACCGGACCCGGTGGCGCTGGCGCGACCGGCGGCGTGTCGCCACCGCTGCCGCACCCTGCGGCGAGAACGGCAGCAAGAGCCAGCAGACTGCTCGACGGACCACGCATCGCGCTTCTCCCGTTGGTCGGTTCACATTCCAGGATACAGCTGGTCGCACACATCGGGTACAGGCACCACGCCGCAGGCTCAGATTCCTCCGATACACCAACGCGCGTCGCGTGATCGCCCGACGCATTCCCACGGCCCCCCAAAAACACACATTCAGCGAGACACGCGCACTC
>CAYMQV010000443.1:0-1759 GCA_964392395.1 uncultured Gemmatimonadaceae bacterium | reverse complement strand
GACTGATGCGGTGCTCGAAGCCGGCGCAGTGCGCTTCCGCCCGATCGCACTGACGGCGGCGGCAGTGGTGGTGGGCGGCCTGGTGATGGTGCTGGATCCGATCTTTCAAGGGCTCGCCGTGGCCCTGATGAGTGGTGCCATCGTCGCAACTCTGCTGACGATGGTGGTCGTTCCGCTGCTGTACTGGCAGCTCAAACAAGGGGAGCCCAATGTGTCCTGATCTGATCATCCGCCGTATCGCTGGCGCATTCGTGTTCGTGTCCGTCGGCCTCGGCCACTATGTGCACCCGGCGTTCTTTCTGTTCACGGCATTCGTCGGGCTCAACCTGCTGCAGTCGAGCTACACGAACTTCTGTCCGCTGGAGCGCGTGCTTGGCTCGGTGAAGCTGTTCGGCTGCAGAGCGCGGGCAGGGACGCCGCGATAGTTCCGACAACGTGCGCGGCGCCGGTGCGGAGTGCACGCCGGCGCCGGTTTACCGTCCGCTGATGACGCGAGATGTCGCGAGACGTTCGCCTGGCCCATCTCCGTGGCGGCTGCGAGCTCGTTGACCGTCAGCGGCCCACTGCGCAGCGCCTGCACGAGCGACAGCCGTGCGCGGTCGCCGAGCGCCTTGAAGCGCTCGGCGACAAGATCGAGCATCTCAGCTCCCATTTGTTTCTGGGGCAAGGTCAGGTCCTCATCTATGGAGATGTGTAAGGATGCGCATAGACGAATATAGGTGCGCGATGCGCGCGGATTGAACGATCCGGCATCCGGGAGTCCAAGGCCCGGCGATGCTCGTCGATCGCCTCATGCGCGCGAAACGGCGACGTGAGACTCCGCCGCGGGCTGCTGCCGCCGCGGCGTCGGCGGCATCCGTCGACGACTGGCCTTTACACGAAGTTCGGGACGCAGTCGCCGCTCGGCGCAATCTGGCTGGCGGCGTTGGACAGCCTCGCAGGACCGCTGGCATTGCTGCGGTGTCCGCCGTGCCACCCAGGCGCCCCATCCGGCTTGATGCCTGCACACCGTTACTTTCCGCTGGATGCCGCTCGACTATGCGCGTGGGCTGACGGCGACCATCCGGACCCGGCGGGAGAATACGCACCTTGGGGTCGGCCTCGCGTTCGTGGCCGGGGCGACGAACGCCGGTGCCTTCCTGGCCGTGCAGCGGTACACGTCACACATGACCGGCGTCGTGTCGTCCATGGCTGACGCGGTCATCCTGGGTGACCGGACGGTCTTCGCGACGGGCGTCGGCGCGCTCGGTGCATTCGTCGCCGGTGCGGCCACCACTGCCATCCTGGTCAACGCGGCCCGCCGGCGCGGCTTGAGCAGCGCGTATGCGCTCCCGCTGCTCCTCGAAGCGCTGCTGCTCCTCGTCTTCGGTATTGTCGGAGCGCAGCTGAATCAGGTGCATACCCTGTTCGTTTCAGCGACGGTGGCGTTGCTCAGCTTTACGATGGGGCTCCAGAACGCCGTCGTCACGAAGATTTCGCACGCCGAGATCCGCACTACGCACATGACTGGCATCGTGACCGACATCGGCATTGAACTCGGCAAGCTGCTGTACGTCAATCGGCGGACCTCTCCTGCGGGTGAACGTGTGCTCGCTGATCGGGGGCACCTGCGACTGCTTCTGCAGCTCTTGCTGGGATTCTTCACGGGTGGCGTGCTGGGCGCGGCCGGATTTCATGCGCTGGGCTACGTGGCCACGGTACCGCTGGCGTTGGTGCTGGTCGGGCTCGCCGCAGTGCCGGTCGTCGATGACATCCGGAA
>CAYMQV010000442.1:0-1786 GCA_964392395.1 uncultured Gemmatimonadaceae bacterium | reverse complement strand
GACGGGCTGCCAAGCGTAGTTCGTGCTGATGCACGGCGCCGTGCAGGATGGGTTCGTGCGATGGCTTCGCGGGCGGCGACGGGCTGACCAGCCTCGACCGCGTGGGCCTCGCGCAGCATGTGCTGATCGATCGTGAAGTGCGCCGCGAACTACCTAACGTGCCGGTTCCGCTCCGTGCGCGAGAGCAACGGGCGGCGCGGCCAGTGCCTGAACTGCCGCTCGGCACCGCGCCACCAACACCGCGAGCGCCGCATCGATGTCCGACGCCGATGCTCCGCGCACGACGTCCTGCTCGACCTCTCGCGCCGCGGCACTGATCGAGGGATACCCGTATCCACCTGCCGCGCCTTTCAGCTGATGCGCGCAGCGCCCCAGCGCCGCCGTGTCATCGCTCGCCCGGCTCTGCTCGAGCTGCGCAATGCGTGGCGGCAAGTCGCGAACGAAACTGCCGATCAGTTCCTGAAACTCCGGATCATCGTGCATCTCGCTGTACAACACGTGCGGCGCCGGTCTGTCCAGTATATCGGCAGCTGGTGGTTGTTCTGGTAATGCCACCGCCTCGGCCGCGCGCGCCGTCGCCCTCTCGTGCCGTTCACCCGCGGTGGCCAACCACCGCGCGCAGGTCGTCAGCAGCGCGATCTTGTCGATCGGCTTGCTGGCGTAGTCGTCGCAACCGGCATCGAG
Source organism: uncultured Gemmatimonadaceae bacterium (assembly GCA_964392395.1). GTDB lineage: Bacteria > Gemmatimonadota > Gemmatimonadetes > Gemmatimonadales > Gemmatimonadaceae > JACMLX01. Next base: position 1,102 of record CAYMQV010000442.1, on the reverse strand, counting down.
ACACTTCTTCCGGTCGTCTGCCATGGCGTGCGCCGTCAGCGCGACGATCGGAATCGTCCGGCCACGAGCCCGCAACGTACGCGCCAGCGTGTAGCCATCCATCTCCGGCATCTGCATGTCGGACACGAGCAGCTGGAAGGGTGCGCCTTCCGCCTCCGCGGCCATGAGCATGTCGAGCGCAATACGCCCGTTCTCAGCGACCGTGACATCCGCACCTGCGCGCCGCAGATGGAAGGAGATCAGGCGCTGATTGTCTTCCCCATCCTCCGCCAGCAGAATACGACCTGCCAAGTGCGTCGGAACGTCGCTCGTGAGCAGCGGAGCGTCGTCGGTGCACGCGGCCAGCGAGCTCACGAGATGCGAGCCTGGCGCCGCCACCAGCGGCAGCGTCACTTGAAAGCAGCAGCCCTCACCCGGCGACGTACGCGTGAGCTCCACGTCGCCACCCATCAACGTCGCCAGTCGGCGGCAGATCGTGAGCCCCAGCCCCGTGCCGCCGTGTCGGCGCGTGACCGACGTGTCAGCTTGCACGAACGGCTGAAAAAGCTTGGCCGTCTGCTCGCGTGATATGCCGGGCCCCGTATCGTCCACCGCCACTGCCAGCGTGTCGCCCGCTTCGGAATGCGACACGCCGACACGGATCTCGATGCGTCCGACATCGGTGAACTTGACCGCGTTGCCGAGGAGGTTCATCAGGATCTGTCGCAGACGCGTGGGATCGGTCAGGATGATGTCGGGAATTGGACTCGTCAACGTGGTGCGCAGCGATACGCCCTTCTCCGCGGATCGCGCGCGCATCAGGCTCTCGACGTCGAACAGGATGCGAGGCAGGTCCGTCTCCACGCGCTCGATGGTCATGTGACCGGCTTCGATCTTCGAAATGTCAAGAATGTCGTTGATGACGCCCAGCAGATGGCCGCCCGCGCGACGGATCGTCGTGATTGCGTTCAGGTGATCGGCCGATGCGCCGGCCGTGACCGCGTCTTCCCGCAACAGATCAGTGAAGCCGAGGATTGCCGTGAGCGGCGTGCGGATTTCGTGGCTCATGTTCGCCAGGAACTCGCTCTTGCTCTGGTTCGCCGCCTCGGCCTCTCGCTGCGCC
>CAYMQV010000441.1:0-1787 GCA_964392395.1 uncultured Gemmatimonadaceae bacterium | reverse complement strand
AGAGGACACGAGCAAGGCGGAATTGCCACACGGTATCCGAGCTTCAAGGCGTGGCATTCGCCGAACGGCAAACTGCGTACGCGTGACGTCGAACCCCGACGCGTCGGCAGCCGTGACGGCATACACCTGCTGAACGCGGAAACGCACGTTGAGCGCGGTGATGCCGTCGGTACCGCGAACGGTAACGCCGCGCCCATCGAACGTCACGGGCGCCTCGGCGATCGCAGGTGTCGGCTGCGCATGAACCATCGCCGGCGTGGCACTCAGGGCCAGTAAAAAACACCAGCTGCCAAGCCGACGACGGCGCGTGCGCTGGCTCACATTTGAAACGCGATTCCCAGTGTAGTACATGCACGAACGCTGTACCGAACGGTACCAACATGCCACCCCTGCGACCCCAGATTTCAGCGTCGTCAGAAGCGCCCGCTCACGCGTCGTGAAGAAAACGCGGGCGGATTCAACCGGTCGGTGCAACGCCTTCCGCTAGTGTAGCGGCCGGTGTGCGAAAGCCGAGTGTTTTGCGTGGCCGGGTATTGCGCTGGTGCGCGACGCGATTCAGATCGCGTTGTGAGTACACGGAGAGATCGGTGCCATCCGGAAAGTATTGGCGCAGCAGCCCGTTGGTGTTCTCGTTCGTGCCGCGCTGCCATGGACTCTTGGGATCACAGAAGTACACGGCCACATCTGTCGCGACCGTGAACCGATGATGCTGGGCCAGCTCCAGGCCACGATCCCACGTCCGCGACGCCATGAGCCCCTCGGGGAAACGGTGCACCTCACGAATGAGCGCCGTCACGACGGTCGTGGTGTCTTTGCCGGTGACGCGGACCAGCTGGACGTAGCGCGATGTCCGTTCGACGAGCGTCGCGATGTGCGTGTTCTTCGCGCCGGCCAAGAGGTCGCCCTCCCAATGCCTTGGAATCGCTCGATCTTCAATGCAGGCCGGGCGCGCCGCAATCGAGACCGCATCCACGATCTGCCCGCGGGTCTGCCCCGTTTTCGTGGCGCGCTGACTGCGCCGCAGCGGACGCCGTGTGCGTAAATGGGCCGTCAACTCCCGCTTGAGCGCCCCTCGCGCCTGAATAAAGAGCGTGCGATAGATCGTCTCCTAGGAGACGTGCGCCGTCGGATCCTCGGGGTATTCGATCACGAGCCACCCCGCAATTTGTTCGGGAGACCAGTTGGCGCGGAGCTGCGTCTCCACAACGCGGCACAGCGCCGGGTTCGCGGCCAAACGGCAGACCTTGTGCCGTTTCGCCTCCTGCCACGCGCGGGCATCAGCGTCCAGGGCGCGATAACGATTCGGACCGGCATTCCGTGCAATCTCGCGACTGATCGTCGATGGCGCGCGGCCCAGCTGTCGCGCGATCAGGCGGTGCGAGTCCCCGGCGGCAAGGCCCCGCGAGATCGCTTCGCGCTCAGCACTCGTCAACGCGCGCTCCGCGCGCCGGGGCACCGCCGGGGCAATCCCGCCCTGCGTCCGGACCACGCTGTAGATCGAGCCCACCGGCTTCCCGAGGGCGCGACCGATGGCCGTACACGACTCGCCTGCTTTCACGCGCTCCCACACCTGCGCCTTCATCGCCGCCGACATCCCTGGCCGTCCTCGCTCCGCCATCGTCTGACCTCCAATGAGTGCACACTACCCCCCGTGTTGCACTGACCGGTTGAATCCGCCTCAGCTATTCATTATTTAATTCGTTTCGCTCAGTGCGAAATTTAACCTTAAACTGGCTCTTCGGGTTTTCGTGTGGGTGATTTTCGCTGATGTCAGGTCCGGGGGAGCG
>CAYMQV010000440.1:0-1793 GCA_964392395.1 uncultured Gemmatimonadaceae bacterium | reverse complement strand
ATGCCGATGCTCTATCAATCTTATTTGCCAACTCTTCATGCGGTCAGAGACCTAGCGGTCAATCAACGAAGTTCGAGAAGCGGTCACCGGCAGAGCCGCCCCGGGTGCCGTCGAACGTGCGACGTGGCTGGTCTGCTGGGGTGATCCGTCCGCAGCTTGCTGCGGACGACGCAACCTGCCATCATCAAGCTCGACCACCATTCGGACGCACGCCGCGCCGCAGCGCGTTGCTGCACAGGGTACTCACTCAGGTGTGCCGCCATGACCTCATCGCAACGAATCGCCACCACCGCGCTGCTCGCTGCCAGCCTCACCCTGTTGGTGAGCGCGGTGTTCTTCCGAACGTGGCCGATGCGAGGTTGGCTCGGCGTGTTCTGTTACGCGGTGATTGGGCTGGTGAGCGTTTCAGGAGCGTTTGCGCTTCCCCGCCGGCTGGCGTTGGCATTCGGCGCGTACTTCTTTTCGTCGGCCGCGAGTTTCGGACTTCCCAGGATCTGGACCGACCGGCCGACGTGGCTGGATGTCGTGGTGACGGTCCTGCAGCTGGTCGCGATGACCTGGATGCTCGTCGAGCTGCTGCGTCGTCGGCCTGGAGCTGCCGTAGCGTCCTAGGCGAACACGGACATCGCACGAGCGCTGCGTCCGTCGTGCGCCGCGCGGCGAACCGCTCAGCGCCGGAAGGGATCGCTGAACCGTGATTCGAATGGCGTCACGTCGTCGGTGAGTGTCTTCAGGAACGCCACCAGCGCGGCCTTGTCGGCGGCGGACAGGCCGAGCCGGCGCGGCCGGCGGTTGCGGTCCATCAGGCTCTCGTCCAGCAACGGTGAGGCTTGTACACCACTGTCGTAGAACTCGATGACCTGCTGGAGTGACGTGAAGCGCCCATCGTGCATGAAGTGCTTCGACGTCGCGACGCTCTTGAGCGACGGTGAGCGGAAGATTCGTCGCTCGCTCGAATCGACACCGTTGCTCCTGGCATTCGAGGCGAGATTCAAGGACGGCCCGGCGTGACACTGAAAACACTGCACGCCACCACTCGGTCGAATGGTCATGAACAGAAATTTCCCTCGGTTTTCCTCTGGCGAGAAATCGGCGAATGGCACCGCGAGGTCGCCGCCGCCGGTCGCTGCGAGCCCACGATCGAATCGGCTGTCGCGAGAAACGAGGCTGCGGAGATACTGGGCCAGTGCGAGCTGGAGTCGGTCCTCGGTGATCGCGTTGTCGCCGAATGCGATCGAGAACAGTTCGGGATAGTACGGGAGCGTCCGCATCCGCCGGATCAGCGAGTCGACACCACCAACCGCGTTGGTGAATCCGAGCTCGATGGAATCGCGAATCGGCTGGGTCGCGAGTGCCTCGAGGCTTACGGCGCGGCGATCCCAGAATGCGGAGCCAGGCTGGAAGAACCTGAGATTGAGCAGCCGCATGGACTGCGCGCTGGTATTGAGGGCGCCGGCGAAGCCCTTGCTGAATCGTACGGTGTCGCCGAAGCCGGCCGCTGCCAGATGGCAGCTCGCACAGGCGGTGGTCCCGTTGAGGCTGAGCTGCGTGTCGAAGAACAGCACTCGGCCGAGAGTCGCGCCGGCGTTCGTGATCGGATTCGACGTCGGCGTGTTGTCGAACCTGCCGATGCCCTGCAGGTGCTTCGGAAGCAACGGTGATGCGTACTCTGGCAGCGCTGCAAGATTGATGGTCAGCGCCGCGGTGATGCCGGGAAACTCGCCGCGCTGCGAGACCGGGATGGGGAATGACGCCGCGACCGGATCGCTCTGATCACCGCAGGACGCGATGCC
>CAYMQV010000439.1:0-1811 GCA_964392395.1 uncultured Gemmatimonadaceae bacterium | reverse complement strand
CCACTGCGTTGCGGTTGGCGTCGCGCGGCCGTCGGTCGTCACGAACTTCTTCCAGAATCGTTCGCGCTGCCACGGATAGGTGGGCAACGGTATCCGGCGCGTGGTTTGCGACGCGTGGAATGCCTTCCAGTCCACTTCGACACCGGAGACGTAGAGCCCGGCCGCACATTCCGCGAGCGATCGTAGCTCGTCTCGTCCCTTGCGCAGCGTCGGCAGCCAGCGGCGCTCAGTGCCCGGCAGTGACTCCTTCGCCTGTCCGATCAGTGCGGGCGTCGGTCCAACCTCGATGATCAGGTCCGCTCCCAGTCGACCCAGCGTTGCCACACCATCGGCAAAGCGCACGGTGCCGCGCAAGTGATCGCGCCAGTAGGTGGCACTGCCCAGCTGCGCTGCACCAGCCACGTCACCCGTGCGATTCGACACCACCGAGATCGCCGGCTCGGCGGCCATCAGTCCACTGGCGGCGCGCGTGAAGTCGTCGAGAATCGGGTCCATGAGGCGCGAGTGGAAGGCGTGTGACACCGACAGCCGAGTGGCATCGGCGCCAGTGGCCTTCACCGCTGCAATCATCGAGAGCACCTCGTCCTCGCTCCCCGACACCACGCAGCTCGACGGCGCATTCACGGCCGCCAGATCCAGCGACGGATAGTGCGGCAGGAGTGTGCGTACCTCGACTTCGCTCAGCGCCATGGCCGCCATCGCTCCGCCGGCCGGTAACGACTGCATCAGGCGGCCGCGTTCGGCCACCAGTGTCAGTGCCGCCTCGAGGGGCAGCGCACCCGCGACCACCGCAGCCACGTACTCGCCGACCGAATGACCCATCACCACCCGCGGACGCACGCCCCAGGTCGCGAGCAGCTCCGACAGCGCGAACTCGATCGCAAACAGCGCCGGCTGCGTGTGCACCGTCTCGTTCAGGCGCTTGCCGTCATCGCCCGTCTCGAACAGCAGCGTGCGCAGCGGCACCGCCAAGCGTGCATCCAGGATCGAAGCGCATCGATCGATGGCGGCGCGGAACACTGGATAGCGCGCGTCGAGGACAGCACCCATGCCGGCGTGCTGTGCCCCTTGGCCCGTGAACAGGAATGCAATCCGCGGCGGCTCGGAGCGGATGCGCCCTGCTGCCGCGATCTGATCGAGCGCGCCGGACGCCACCAGTCGCAGCTGCCGCACGGCGTCATCGGCGTCACTGGCCACGATCGCCGCCCGCTCACGGAAGTGCGAACGGCCGGTGCCCAGCGTGGCCGCGATGTCGGCCAGTACTGGCGACGTACGCGAAATCGCATCGGCCAGATTGCTGGCCGTCTGTGCCAGTGCCGCGCCATCCATCGCTGAAAGGGGCAGGCACTGCACCGGCAGCAGATCGTCCGCCGTCCGCGTGTCTGCCACGCGTGGCGCGGCCTCCAGCAGCACATGCGCAATCGTGCCGCTGATGCCGAACGAGCTCACACCCGCCGCTGCCCGCCCATCCGAACGAAATGCCTTCTCCTCAGTCGGGATCGCGATCGGCAGCGAATTCCAATCCACCTGCGTTGTGGGGTTCTCCAGATGCAGGTGCCGCGGAATGGTGCCGTGCTCGAGTGCCAGCGCACACTTGATCAGTCCAGCGACACCGGCCGCCGCTTCCAGGTGGCCCATGTTCGTCTTCACCGAACCCACCAGCAACGGGTGCACGCGACCAGCGCCGTACGCCGCCCCAAGCGCATGTAGTTCGATGGGATCGCCCAACTGCGTCGCCGTGCCATGCGCCTCCACGTATTGCACGTCGGCTGGTACCAGGCCGGCGTCGGCGAGCGCCGCTGCGATTACGC
>CAYMQV010000438.1:0-1818 GCA_964392395.1 uncultured Gemmatimonadaceae bacterium | reverse complement strand
CGGACGCGGATCGGTTTCGGGCGCTGGAGTCGCGCCGCTGCGTCCACATCACGGCGGAGTATTGGGACGCCGAGGATCAGTGGACCGTCACAGTTTCCAACTATCACGACCATCGCGTCGCCGACGTGGTGGCCGTCGCGTCCACGTTGCGCGAGGCGGTCGACACGGCGTGCGCCATCGCACCGGAGGTCACATGAGCACCGCAGAGGAGGCGCGCGACGCCGCCATCGTTGCCGCGCTGGGGGCGTACTACGCTGCACGGGCGGTCGCATGAACGCCGCGAAGAAGAAGTGCGACGCCGCCATCGAAGAGGAGGCGACGCCATGAGCGCAACGTGGTGGTGGAAGGTGTATCCGTGTGGGGCGGAAGTGCAGATCACGCCCGTGCAGGTGACGAGGGTCACCGCCACGACTGTCACGGTGCTGACGCCTGCGTGTGGGTCCATTGCGGGGTTTACCCGCCGTGTCAACAGGTGTGGCGAGTATTACAACTACTTCGGGGGCTATCGCGCGGCGCGGGAGTATGCGGTTGAGTACGCGGCCAGACGACTGCGCCACGCGGAAGAATCGCTCGCCGCCGCTCGCGCCGCACTGGACACGGCGCAACGGCTTCCGGACGACGCCCCGGCGGTGAAGCCATGAGGGCGACGCCAATGACCGACCTGTTGTTGTCGGCCACGCTGGAGAAAGACCGGCACCGAGATACGGTGCTCGTCGAAAGTCGCGATGGCGATTGCATCGGCTATCACCGCAGCAACGGCGATTGCATCGGCTATCACCGCCTTGGTTTGCGCGTGCTTGCGGACGAGGTGCGCGCACTGCGCGCCGAGCTCGCAGCGGCGGCGGGTCGCGCCGGGCTCGCGGGTCATCGTGCCAGCGGTGAGGATGCCACATGAGCACGACGCCAATGATTGATCTGCTGTTGTCGGGCACGCTGGCGAAGTACGGAGATGTGGTCGCCGTCGAAATCCGCGACGGCGATCACATCGACTATCACCGCGTTGGTTTGCGCGCGCTTGCGGACGAGGTGCGCGAACTGCGCGCCGAGCTCGCGGCGGCGACCGACACGCTGGCGCGGCTGACGGAGCGGCTACGCGAAATCCCTCTGTATGAGTTTGAGGCGTCGGGTGGCGGGTCCATGCACAACCGGTGCGGCCTTATGGTGTTGGTTCCTGAGGGTCATCGCCAATACTCGGACGGGTCGGAGTTTGTCAGATGGTCAGACATTCTCGCCGCCGTTGCGCACGCGTCGGCACCGGAGGCGATATGCGCGACTGCAAAGTAAACCTTATATCAAAACTCGAACAACGTGCGAAAGAAGGTTCAGCTTGGGGGATGTCCCCTGCAACAGTACGTCAGTTAGCTGACGAGGTGCTAAAGATGTTATCAGTGCGGGGCCGCAACTACTCACTTGTAGGTGTGTCCGACATCGCCGACGGCGAGCGCGCCGTGGTTGACGCGGCGGTGCGATGGGTCGATCTGCGCGCCCCCGTTCGGCGGTGCGAGAAAGACTTGAGGGCTGCCGTCGAACACCTCAACACCCTGCGAAACGCCGAGCGCGCTGGGTGACGCCGTGACCGCATTGCGCACCCTAAGAAATCCCAACCAACCCCCAACACAAACCGAAATAGGAGGTGTTACGTGACCGACGACACATCACTCCGCGACGCCGAACGCGCCGTGATCGAGGCAGCGACCGCGCAGGCGGTGGCGTTTGCGGTGTGGGACGAGACGGCGGCGAGGCCGGGCGGAACGTTCGACGACTGTGTCGCGTGCGAGAAGGTTGCGGACGCGGCCCTCGCACGAACGCACGCCGCCG
>CAYMQV010000437.1:0-1824 GCA_964392395.1 uncultured Gemmatimonadaceae bacterium | reverse complement strand
ATCCGCGTACACATCGGCCACGCGCGCACGCGCACGCGCCACGACCGCCGCCGTCGGCAACAGCGACTCGTCCAGGCGGACGTCGCCATCGAGCACCAGTGCCAGCCGATCACGCAGCGGGGCCGCGACGCCCCACATCTCCTCATCACTCTCGTCGATCACGATCAGCGCGAAACGCGCGTCGAACTGGGCGTTCACGCCGTCGCGCAGCACCTGTGCCGTGCCGGTATCGATCACCGCTCCGAGCCGCGCCTGCGTCGCCACCGGCATCCGTTCCACCAGCGGAATCACGACCACACCGCCATCCGCATCGGCCAGCACGCCGCGCTCCGCCACCGGCTTGCCGGTGGCGATCGTCGCGGCGAGATCCAGCCCTCCGAAAATGCGGTCATCCGTCGCCGACGCTGGCAGGCGAAAGATCCGCATCGCCGCCGGCAACCGCAGTCGGAGCGCTGCAATCCACTCCTGCGCGCCGGCCGAGGTATCGCGGAGGACGATACCACCAATCCGATCACCCACCACGGCAAACACCGACATCGCGGCCGCGGCTCGCGCCCGTGAGATACTCGAGTCGACCGGGGCCGTACCGGTGGCGGGTGCTGCAACCATCAGACGGGGCCGTACACTGCGGTGATCGCGCGTGCCACGCGCGTGCCGCTGCCGCCATCATCCAGCACGTTTCGTCGCAAGCGATGCCGCAGCGCCATCGGCGCAACCTGCTGTACATGCGCGTCGGTGACCATCTTCGCACCGTCGAGCGCCGCCGCCGCGCGCGCCGCACGCAGCACTGTCAGCTCGCCGCGCACACCGTCGGTCCCCAGATCGACACACAACTGGACGGCCCGGTGCAACACGGCATCCGGGACATGCACGGTCGGCAGTTTCTTGCGCGCGGCAAGAATCCGGGCACGGACCGCCTCATCAGCGGGCTCCCAATGCGCCAGGAACGCTGCCGAGTCACGCTCGTACGCGTCGCGGCGTCGGATCACTTCGACTCGCATCGCCACCTCGTCGCTGGAGCGCACCTCGACGCTCAGGCCAAACCGGTCGAGCAGCTGTGGCCGCAGGTCACCTTCCTCAGGATTGCCGCTGCCGACCAGGACGAAACGCGCGGGATGGCGGATACTCACGCCATCGCGCTCGACCACATTCTCGCCCGTCTGCGCCACGTCCAGCAGCAGGTCGACCAGATGGTCCTCCAGCAGGTTCACCTCGTCGACATACAGGAATCCGCGGTGCGCGCGCGCCAGCAGGCCCGGTTCGAACGCCTTCTCGCCATTGCGCAGAGCCTTCTCGATGTCGAGGGCCCCAACCACCCGATCTTCCGTCGCGCCGAGCGGCAGGTCGACGACTGGCACCCGCTTGTCCGTGACAGGCAGCCGGCCGCGAGCCACGTGCAGGGCGCGCGCCTGACACTCGTCGCAGCGGGTGCCATTGGCACTCGGATCGCATCCGTAGCGACACCCCTCCACGGCCTTCATCATCGGGAGCAGGGCCGGCAGCGCCCGCACCACGGTCGACTTGCCGGTCCCGCGATCGCCCAGAACCAGCACGCCGCCAACCGACGGATCGACCGTCGCGATCAGCAGCGCCAGCTTCATCTGCTCCTGCCCTACAATTGCACTGAACGGAAATGCGACGCGCACGCGTTCCTCTGAAAAGCGGGGTTTCCTGCCTCGAAAGGAGAAGGTGCCCCCGTCGCCACGGTCCAGCAAGCTTGACAGAGTAGGGGTTTCGCTTGCACAACAGAGCAGCATCGCGGCGGTGATTTTCTCCGCGACCCATCAAATGCCCCTTTTCGCCCCGCCCCAGTCCCTCCATGAC
>CAYMQV010000436.1:0-1850 GCA_964392395.1 uncultured Gemmatimonadaceae bacterium | reverse complement strand
TCAGCCCTGCGCTGCGACCATCGTGATTGTACGCGCCGCCGCGCAACACGGCGTGCACCACGTCACCATCGCGCTGGGCATCGGCAAGGCGCTTCAGCACCAGCATGCCCGCGCCTTCACCGCGCACGTAGCCATCGGCGCTGCTGTCGAACGTTGCGCACCGGCCCGCAGTGGAGAGCGCGCGCAGGTTGCACATGTAGACCGTGGTCTCCGGCGAGATGATGGCGTTCACGCCGCCCGCCAGCGCCAGTGAGCAACTGCGGTTGCGCAGCGATTGCACCGCCATCAGCACCGACACCAGTGACGACGAACAGGCGCTGTCGACGGCGATGTTCGGCCCCTGCAACCCAAGGAAGAACGAGAGACGTCCCGAGGCCACGCAGTAGCCGCCACCGGTGCCGGCATACGGGTCGATGATCCGCGGATCGCTCTGGACCTGCATCTTGGCCAGATAGTCGGCGGTGCCGATGCCTACGAACACGCCGGCGTCGCTGCCGACAAGGCTCGACGGCGCGATGCCTGCATGTTCCAGCGCTTCCCAGCTCGTCTCCAGCAGCAGTCGCTGCTGCGGATCGAGGCTGTCAGCTTCCTTCGGCGAGATTCCAAAGAACCGCGCATCGAATTCCTGCAGCGACTCTGCCAGAAAGCCGCCGTGGCGCGAGTACATACGCCCCGGCACGTCTGGGTCCGGATGGTAGTACCGCTCGATGTCCCACCGGTCTGCCGGCACCTCGCGGATTACGTCGCGCCCGCCGTGCAGCATCTCCCAGAACTGCGCCGGACTGGACGCACCACCGGGAAACCGGCAGCCGATGCCCACGATCGCGATCGGCTCATGCAGCGCCTGCTCGGCCTGCTCCAGCCGCGTGCGCAGGTCGCGAATTGCGCCCAGCGCGCGGCGCAGCGCATCGGCGCCCGAGCGATCCTGCGTCTCGCGCTCGTCAGCCATCAAAACCCCGCTTGGTCGAGCTCTTCATCCAGAAGGCGCGCGATGTCATCATCGCTCACGTCACGAAGTTCATCCGCAACTGGGGCTGCCTGCGTCGGTGCAGCAGCCAGACCAAGCTCGCCCATGAGGAATGTCGTCAATGCACCAATTGTCGGGTGTTCGAAGGCCAGTGTCGACGGAAGCGGATGTGCCAGCGAGCGTTGCAGGCGTGTCCGCAGTTCGGTGGCCATCAGCGAGTCCATGCCCATCTGCGACAACCCCTCGCCATCGTCCGGCTCGGCCCCCGGCTCGAGGCCCAGCACCGCACTCACCTGCGAGCGGATATGTGCGCGCAGCAACGGTGCACGATCAACGCTGTTGGCGCGGTGCAAGTCATTGATCAACGCCCGCCCAGTCGCGCCGGCCGTTGGTTCCGCACCGGCACCGGCCGAGGCGTCGGTGGCACCAAGCAACGCACGCAGCGCTGGAGCGGCATGTGCCAGAACACGGGTGCGATCCATCGTCACGATCTGCACCACCGCATCATCCAGTGCGGCCGTGTCAGCCATGGCCTGTAGCGCCGCTGCGGTTTCCAGCATCCCGAGGCCGCGTTCGGCCCAGCGCCGACGCGTCGTGGCCGGCACAGTGGTAGCCATACCAACTTCGCCCCACGCACCCCAGCCGTAACTCGTCGCGACGCGACCGTCTGCCCGCCGCCACCTGGCAAACGCATCGAGGAAGGCATTCGATGCCGCGTACGGCGCCTGACCCGGTGAGCCAAACAGCGCCGATGACGAAGAGAACAACAGGAAGAAGTCCAGCGCGTCGTTCACCGATGCGTCGTGCAGGTTGACCGTACCCCGAATTTTTGCCGTGGCCACCTGATCGAAGTGCGCCATGTCCTGGGCGGCCAGTGCAGCAT
>CAYMQV010000435.1:0-1853 GCA_964392395.1 uncultured Gemmatimonadaceae bacterium | reverse complement strand
GGAAGAGGAGCGTCGGCGGTGAGCGTGTTGGGGAGCGACGTGTGGCGAGAAGTGAGAAGCATCGCGTTGCAACTCCTCGCGGGAAAGGTCGCGTCGCTGCTCGGCGCGCGGCAATCACGGTAGTCAGCACGCTTGCAGATTCACGACGAGCGGAGTTCGACGGGAGACGATGATGGCAAGTCTCAGGCGTCGACCTCAGAGCTCTCCCGGGCGAAATCAGGCGACGACATGATCGCCGCGCTCGTGTAGACAGAGAATCAGGAACGCCAATCGGCGTCCGCCATGGAACCTAAGTGAACTTGCATTCCGGCACACCATTCTGGCTCGTCAAGAATGGGCTGGTTTCGGCGCGGCCACCATTGAGCAGCAACGAAACCTGCGATGTGGCAATCGTTGGTGCAGGTGTTACCGGCGCACTGGTAGCACATGCACTGACGGTCGAAGGCCTGGAAACCGTCATCATCGATGCGCACGAGAGTGGTGGCGGCAGTACAGCCGCCAGTACTGCACTCTTGCAATACGAGATCGATCTGGAACTGCTGCAGTTGAGCGACAAGATCGGGCGCACAGGTGCCGAGCGGGCATATCTTGCTTCCTCAAGTGCCGTCGCGTCGGTCGTGAGACTTGGCAGTGACCTCGGTGATTGCGATGTCGTCACGCGCGCGAGCCTGTATCTCGCTACGACAAGGGGTGACGCAAGCCGGTTGCAAAAGGAAGCCGCAGCGCGTGCCGCGATCGGCCTGGAGGTGGAATGGTGGACCGCCAGCCGGGTGCGCGAGACATACGGGTTCCCTTCGCACGGTGCGATTCGGAGCGCACAGGCAGCTGAGATTGACGCACTGGCATTCACCCGACGGCTCCTCGATGCATCCGTCCACGCTGGGGCGCGTTTGTACGAACAGACGAAGCTCGCAGCGTATGAATCGCGCAATGGCGGCGTGCACCTGCGAACTGCCTGCGGCCACTCGATCGAAGCGCGGCTGATGATCTGTGCCACAGGGTACGACGTTCCGGCGTTCTTCAAGCAGGAGCGGGCGTCGCTGCACAGCTCGTACGCGCTGGCGACCGAGCGGCTGTCGGGTTTCGGCTCGTGGCACGATCAATGTCTGGTGTGGGAGTCGGCGCGGCCGTATGCCTACATGCGCACGACGGCAGACGGCCGGATCATCATCGGCGGGGAGGATGTCAGGTTTCAGAATCCCGCCCGGCGCGATCGGATGCTTCCTCGCAAAACGCGCCGACTCGAACGGACGCTGGCAGCGCTGCTGCCCGGTCTGGAGACCTCAACGGCGTTTGAATGGACGGGCACATTCGCCGAGACCGACGATGGACTGCCGTACATCGGCCCGGACCTTCGCTACCCTGGCGTGCTGTTTGCCCTTGGCTATGGGGGCAACGGAATCACGTTCAGCGCGATCGCGGCCGAGTTGCTGACAGCCCTCTCTCTCGGTCACAGTCACATGGACGCAGACCTCTTTCGAATGGATCGATAGTATTGGCGCATAGCGAATTGTCTCGTCATGAAAGCGAATCACACTCCGTGGTGCCGGTGACGCTCGTGAGGTGTCGCCGGAGAGCTGTGGCGAACGGCGGGTGATGGATTCTGTTGCGAGCCATGGCGCCACCCGTCGCGATACCAGTGGTATAGACAGGGGTACTAAAGCCGGCTCGCGCTGAAAGACGCGCCCGACTACCATGAGATTTCGGCGATACGACACGACACGACACGTCACGACACCAGCTCCGCGCGGCGCGATTGCATCCAGCGAAGCCTGCCTCCGAGGCGTCTACACGACCCCAACGGTGGAACGGCAACGGTGGAACGGCAACGGTGGAACGGCAACGGTGGAACG
>CAYMQV010000434.1:0-1885 GCA_964392395.1 uncultured Gemmatimonadaceae bacterium | reverse complement strand
CGGGCCCAGTGGACGCGTCGTACAAGGTCGGCCCGCGTGACGTGCTCGCGCTCATCATCACGGGCGGCGTCGAGGCCTCGTATTCGCTCGAGGTCACGCGTGAGGGCTTCATCGTGATCCCGCAGGTGGGTCAGGTCTTCGTCTCCAACCTCACGCTCGACCAGGTCAACGACGTCCTGTACCGCCGCCTCCGGAACGTCTACTCGGGAATCGGGCGCGAGGCCGATGCCTCGACGCGCTTCTACGTGACGGTCGTGAGCCTGCGGACCAACCAGAACTTAGTGATCGGCGAGGCCGCGGCTCCCGCGAGCTACCAGGTCTCGAGCGTCGGCACCATGCTCACGGCGCTCTACGGCGCCGGCGGTCCGTCGGACGTCGGCTCGCTCCGCGCGATCGAGTTGCGCCGCGCCGGCAAGAAGGTCGCCACGCTGGACGTGTACGACTACCTCATTCGGGGTGACGCCCGCGCCGACCAGCGGCTCGAGACCGGCGATGTCGTGTTCGTGCCCGTGCATGGCCCGCACGTGACGATCGTCGGCCAGGTGAAGCGACCGTCGACGTACGAGCTCAAGCCGAACGAGACGCTGCGCGACTTGTTCACCATGTCCGGCGGCTTCACCGCGACGGCGGGCCGTCGCCGCGTCCTCGTCACGCGGGTCGTCCCACCCTCCGAGCGCGACGCCGTCGGCGGTCGCGACCGGACCGTGCTGGACATCACGTCGGACGAGCTCGCGACCGGTGCTGGCCCGTCCCTGGCCTTGGCCGACGGCGACCGCGTCCAGGTGTTCGCCATCTCGGAGCGCCTGCGCAACGCCGTCACGGTCGCTGGCGCGGTCTACACGCCGGGCCCGCAGGGCTTCGAGGCCGGGATGCGGCTCTCCACCGCCCTGCGCCGTGCGGGCGGTGTGCGGCCCGAGGTGAAGGACGTGATCATCAAGCGGCTGCAGTCCGACCAGACGCTCACCACGCTGCGCGCCGACTTCACCGACACGCTCGGCGCGTTGGCCGAGGACCTGCTCCTGCAGGAGGACGACAGCATCCAGGTGTACGCGACGACGGACTTCCGTCCGGACCGATACGTGGCGATCAACGGCGCGGTGAAGAAGGACGGGCGGTACGCGTGGCGCGAAGGGTTGACGCTCCGCGACCTAGTGCATGAGGCGGGCGGCTTTGACGATGGGGCGTATCTGGTGCACGCCGAGGTGGCGCGGCTGCCGGAGACGCGGCAGGCGGGGGTGCTGGCGCGCACGGTGACGGTGGCGCTCGACTCGACCTACCTGCTGGAGCGCGGGTTGGATGGGAAGTACGTCGGTCCGCCGGGGATCCCGGCGCCCTTGGCCACGGCACCCGATTTCGTACTGTCTCCGTATGACAACGTGCTGATCCTCCGCCAGCCCGAATGGCTGCTGGAGCGTCGTGTCACGATCTCGGGCGAGGTCCAGTTCCCTGGCACCTACGCCCTGCTTGCCAAGACGGAACGGCTCTCGAGCCTGATCAGCCGCGCCGGCAGCATCCTGCCGTCGGGGTATCCGGAGGCCGCGGTGCTCACGCGCAGCTCGCGCGGTGTGGGTCGCATCGGCTTCGACCTCAAGGCGGTGCTGGCGGATTCGAGCGATCGGGACAACTTCGTGCTCGAGCCGGGGGACACGCTATATGTCCCGCGGTTCATTCCGACGGTGCAGGTGAGTGGGTCGGTGCACTCGCCGATCGCGGTGGCGCACCAGCCGGGGAAGCGACTGCGGTACTACGTGGAGGCGGCGGGTGGGGATACGTATCTGGCGGACTTCGCGCGTGCGTTCGTGCGGCAGCCGAATGGCGTGGTGGAGCCGTATAAGCGGCGATTCCTGTTACCGGATAGGAATCCGAGGCCGCTGGCGGGGGCTGA
>CAYMQV010000433.1:0-1900 GCA_964392395.1 uncultured Gemmatimonadaceae bacterium | reverse complement strand
CAAACGGGCCTGAGCCTCGGCACGCCGCAGTACATGAGCCCCGAGCAGGCCATGGGGGAACGTACCATCGATGCGCGCAGCGATGTGTACGCACTCGGCGCGGTGCTGTACGAAATGCTCACCGGCGACGCCCCCTTCACCGGCAGTTCCGTACAGGTGATCGTCGCGAAAGTGCTCAACAGCGAGCCCGAACGGCTCACGATGTTGCGCAAGACCATCTTACCGCATATCGAGCAGGCCGTGCTCACCGCCTTGGCCAAGCTGCCGGCCGATCGGTTTGCCAGCGCCGCCGAGTTTGCCACGGCGCTCTCGACCAACAGCGGCGCCACCTACGCCGCCTCGAGCGCGATGGCGCCGCGTGAGCACGCGCCATCGCGGCGCGCGCACCGCATCACCGTCGCGGCGCTCGTCATGACGACCGTCGTGTCGTCCAGCGTCGCGCTCTGGGGATGGCGCAAACCCGCGCCGCCACTGGTCGTGTCGCGCGATCGCATCGTGCTCAGCGACAGTATCGCAACCACCGAAATGGGCTCGATCGGGCGAACCATCGACATTGCGCCCGATGGCTCGGCGATCGTGTTCACGCACGGGACGGGCGACGCGGCGCAACTCTACCTCAAGCGCCGCGATGAGGTCAGCGCCACGCCGATTCCGGGCACCGGCGGGCAACCCACCGCGCCCACCTTCTCGCCGGACGGACAGTGGATGGCCTTCGTCGGCGGACGGGACGGGAAGTTGTTCAAGGTCCCGCGCACCGGCGGGTCGGCGACAGCGCTGGCTGACTCCGTCAGAGCGAGGAACACCAGCGTGGCATGGCTGGACAACGGGACCGTGCTGTACATCCATCGAGACAACGGACTCCGCGCCGTGTCGCAGGACGGCGGTCCCTCACGGACCATTCTCGCGGCGGATACCGCCGGTCGCCTCGTGCGCAACGTGTCGGCGCTCCCGGGCGGAACCTCGGCCCTGTTCATGTTGTGCGAAGCGAGCTGTAAAGGCTCGGCGTTGCTCGCGGTGGATCTTCGCACGCGCACGACCACGCGGCTGGCCGAAGACGCGCTGGACGCGTGGTGGCTGCCGGGTGGTGCGGTGGCCTATGCCGGACGAGACGGACAGGTGTATGCCGCCCCCTTTGATGTCAAAGCATTGGCCTTTACACGGGCGCCGGTGGCGGTGCTATCGGGCGTGCGGGGCACGGTTGGCAACGCCGACATGGTGGTATCGGCGTCGGGGATCGCGCTGTATGTACCGGGCAACGGCATGCGCTCGGCGTCGAGCACTGCGACGCCGGTGTGGGTCAGTCGATCCGGCACGGCCACGGCCATCGACACCAGCTGGCGCGTGGGCACCACGTTTGAGAACGGCCGCACTCTGGCGCTGTCACCCGACGGGAAACAGCTGGCGCTCATGGTGCTTCGTGGCGCTAACGTCGCGTCGGATATTTGGATCAAGCAACTGGATCGCGCGCCATTCACGAACACCAGGCTCACCTTCGCTGATGGCAACTCCAACCCGGTGTGGTCGCCCGATGGCCGTTCGGTACTGTTCGCGAGCGGCAGCAGCGTGCGGCCAGGCTTCGTGTTTCGCCAACGGTCAGATGGCACGGGTGCGGTTGACACCGTGCTGCGAATCGCGCGCGAAGTCATCGAGGTGGTGCCCACCCCCGATAGCACGCGCTTCCTGCTCCGCTTGAGCAACCCTGGATCGAGGGACATCGTGCAAGGGCAGCGCGGCCGCGACACGGCGACGCCGCTCCTGGCGTCCCCAACCTTCCGGGAAATCTCACCGGCCTTGTCGCCGGACGGGAAGTGGCTCGCGTATGCATCCAATGAATCCGGGCGCTTCGAGGTGTACGTTCGTCCCTACCCCGACGTGAACAGTGGGCGGTGGCAGGTGTCGC
>CAYMQV010000432.1:0-1950 GCA_964392395.1 uncultured Gemmatimonadaceae bacterium | reverse complement strand
TGCCGCGATGCAGGACGGAAGATCATCGTCATTCTGGACAATCTCAGCGTGCATACTGAGGAGGCCGGATATTGGTGCGTAGTTCGTCAGGCGGCAGCGTAGCGCACATACTGCTCTTTGAACAAGTTTTTGATCACCTGCGGCTGCTTTTGCCGCCGAAAGAGATGACATCGGACCGACGCCATCATCTCGTCGCGGGTGCGGGGTCGACTCTTGCCGAGCGCATTGGTTTTCACATCCTGATTCAGCAACTCGTCGGGGTTGAGTTCGGGGCAGTAGCCCGGCAGTTGAATCAGGCGGAAGTCCGCGGGATTCGCGGCCACGAAGGCCTTCGCCAGCTTCGACCGATGCGTGGGATGGCCGTCGACAATGAGGTAGACCTTGCCCGTGCTTTGCCGACGGAGGCGCCGCATGAAGTCGACGAGCATCGGTGCGCGCAAGGTGCCATGAAACACACGGAACACGAGCTGGCCCCGATTGGTGATCGCGGAAATCATGCTACAGCCAAAGCGTTGCCCGGTCGCGCGGACCACCGGCGTCCGGCCCACCAAGCCATCACTGGTCCCCGTCACGTGATCGCTGCGCAGGCGCATTTCATCGCCCCAGTAGATCGTGGCCCCCTCGCGCTTCGCGTCGCGCACGATGGCGGGATATTCGGTCTTCACCCAGCGCGCAATCGCCACGTCATTCCGCTCGTACGCACGGCGCACGGGCTTCTGCACACTGAAACCCCACGCTTTCAAGTACCGACCGACCGTCGTCAGTGACATTGCCACGTCGTACTGTCGCGCAATGAGTGCGATGACAGCCGCCCGCGTCCACAGATAGAAGCCGAGCTTCAACTGATCGGGCATTTTGTCGACGATCTGCTGTCGAATCTTGGTGGCCTGGGCGGTGGACAACCGCCCCGCCCCGACCGGGCGGCCACGCTGTTTCGCGGCCAAGGCGCGCAATCCACCGGTCTTGTCCACCGCCATCCATGTATTCACAGCTCTCACGCTGACACCGAACGTGGCGGCAGCGGCGGTCTGCGTCACCGCAGCGCGGCCCGCTTTCACCGCCGTCCGTCGCACATGGGCTTGCGTCGCGGCGTCCACACGGCGTCCATCGGTACGAGCAGGCATGGATACAACATTGCACTACAAACCAATTATTGCACTAATCGGTAATCTGGTAGTACTAACCTGCACCACATGCTCCCGAACCGGCTCGTCGCCATGGCGCTTCTCCGACGCGGGGCGCGACTCTGGGCGATCGCGCGCGTCGCGATCACTGGACTGATCTTTCTGTCGGGCGATGATCCGTTTCACCTGCCGGTCACGACGACCGTTGGAGTCCTGCTCATCTGAGTTGCGCTTGGCTACGTCGAACTGCACCTGAATCATGAGCGTGACCTGCTCGGGAACCTCGGCATCAAGCGGCGCAGTGTGCCTGGTTTCCTTGTGGGCCCTGCGCTCCTTGGCGAACTGATGGTCCGCGCGGTGGCGGCAGCCACATGACACCGATTCTGACCGCCGACAGCGTGGCCAAATCCAACGGGAGCCGGCGGATACTGTCGTCCGCAACGCTCCGCGCCGAAGCCGGTGAACTGCGCGTGCTCTTCGGGCGTAACGGGATCGGGAAGTCAACGCTTCTGAAGATTGCGGCTGGACGCGTCACACCTGATGGTGGTTCGGTGCAGTTCGCCGGGCAGGCATATCTCTCGGTTCATCGTGCGGCGCTGGCATCGGCGGGCCTGTTCTACCTTCCCGATCACGATCTCCTCTCGCGAGCGTATACGGTACGGGTGCAGTTGGAGATGCTCCGCCCTCAGTTCGCCGGCGGCGATGTAAAATCGGCAGCGGACCGCATGGGGATTCGCTCGCACCTCGACAAGCGGCCCGCGCGCCTCTCCGGCGGCGAGTTGCAACGCGCGGAACTGGCTGCGGTGCTCGTGCGCCAGCCGCGCTG
>CAYMQV010000431.1:0-1969 GCA_964392395.1 uncultured Gemmatimonadaceae bacterium | reverse complement strand
ACCATCGCGACCAGGCGCTACACCACGATGACGAAGGACCTGATGGTGCAGGGTGTGAGCGCCAGTCGTGATGGCTCGAAGATGGCTTACGTGATGGACTCGCCAGGCTGGCCGAGCGAGGTGTTCGTCCAGGATGCGTCGCTGCCGCAGCCGAAGCGAATCACGACGACGAATGCGTGGCTCAGCGAACGCGCGCTGGGCGAGACGCGCGTGATCTCGTGGAAGTCGAAGGATGGACGTCCGGTGGAAGGGATTCTGCTGTTGCCGGTGGGCTATCGTGAAGGCACGCGCGTCCCGACGCTGGTATCGGCACATGGCGGCCCCACCGGCGCCTGGACGAATGGCTTCAAGGGCAGCACGGGCGGTCCCGGGCAGGCATGGGCCGCTCGAGGGTGGGCCGTGCTGTACCCGAATCCGCGCGGCTCGACGGGGTACGGGGAATGGTGGATGCGCGCCAACACCGGTGACTGGGGCGGCGGCGATTATCGCGACATCATGACCGGCACCGACGAGGTGGTGCGACTCGGTGTTGCCGATCCGGAGAAGCTGGCGTTCGAAGGGTGGAGCTACGGCGGCTACATGACCTCGTGGGTGGTGTCACAGACGACGCGTTTCAAGTCCGCGATGATGGGTGCGGGATTGCCGTCGCTGCTCTCGATGGCCGGCACCACCGACATCCCGGGGTACATCAACACCTTCTTCGGCGATCCGCAGTACGATGGCTCGATCATCAATCCGAGCATCAGGAAGTATCTCGAGCGCTCGGCCATCAGTTACAGCGATCGCATCACCACGCCGCTGTTGATCCTGCACGGCGGCAACGACGAACGGGTGCCGATCGGGCAGCCGATGGAGTTCTATCGGGCGCTGAAGGATCGCGGAAAGACGGTGGAGCTGGTGTTCTATCCGCGCGAAGGGCACGGGCTGTCGGAGTACTATCATCAGGTCGATCGCATGAAGCGAGAATACGAGTGGATTGCACAGCATACGCTCGGGGCGACGAAGGCGACGGTGCAGCCGTAGCGCGCACATCATCATGACGGATGGACTGCCGCGGGCGGACGACTTTGGTTGTCCGCCCGTCGTGCGTGACGGCGAACGTGTCGGCGCCGAACTTCGATAGCGTTGCCGAGAAGTCCATTCGCGTGTCTGTCGTCGAGTAGATCACCCGCGCTACTCCACGTCCATCCGCTCGATCACCACCTCCAGCGTCTCGATCAGCGTGCCCGCATTCAGTGCATCGAACGCAGACACATGCCAGTTGGACGGACGCGCATTGCGAAAGCGCCACGTCATCACGACCTCGCTGCGATCCTCGCTCAGCAGTTGCAGAGTGATGTTTCGTTTGGCGGTCACATCGCCGTTGCGCAGCTGGTTCCACCAGTCGTACCAGTCCAGCGACCCGATCAGGCCGCGTCGCAGAATGAGTGGCGTGTAGCGCGACAGGGCATGGAGCTGACGCGGATTGCTCGCCTTGTCGCTTCCGTTGCGGTATTCGAGCACGTCGATGCGAGCGTCCGGCAACTGGACCTGCATGAGGCCGGCGGTGGCCGCGTCGCTGCTGCCCGTGCCAAGATCGACGAGGAAGTTGATGCCCGGATAGGGCATCTCACGCTGTTGCGCCATAGGGTGGGCCGGTGAGAGTGGAGGCGTCTCGCGAGTGGGACGAGGAAGGAACGCTCCATCGGTGCGCCTGCTCTCGATCGGGGCGGCGAGAAGGTGATGTAGTCCGATCGGCTGAGGGAATGCCGCGCGATCTTCCCGGGTGCGGACGCGCAAGCTGACCGACGAGATCTGTCGCCCTCGTTCGGTACCAGGTTGGCGCGCGAGAAATGGTGATGCCGCTTGCGCCCTTCGCTCGCGACATCGGTTTCGAGCTCATGATGGCGCGGCTGGATGTGCGCGCGTCGCACGACACGCAGGTCGAGCCGGATCTGTTCGTGCTGGCGCGAGGGTCACACCACCCTGC
>CAYMQV010000430.1:0-2017 GCA_964392395.1 uncultured Gemmatimonadaceae bacterium | reverse complement strand
CGGCGCGCCGCGCCAGCGCCGTCTTGATGGCGGTGTACGACACGCAGTCCGCCGCGAGCAGGCGGGCACAGACCGCTTCGATGTCGGCGCGCGCATACGTGCGCGGCAGACTCGCGAGGCCCTGGAGGGCGCGCTGCCCCGGTCGACCGAGGCGCGCGAACAGGACCTGCGCCAGCGCCGCGGTGTGCGGGCCGATCTGCGCCGCGCGCGCCAGCACGCGCGCCGTGTCCCGCGACGGATTGAAGAGCCGATCCGATTCGGCCATGACGAAGGCGCCTTTCCGCAGCGCTTTCTGATGCCGGCGCAGGACCGTGCCGGTGCGATCCAGAATCTCAATCGCGTGCGGATACACGCGGACCGTGACCACGCTCGCGAGCGCCGCCTCGCCGGCGGCATAGTACGCACCCTCGATCTGCACGAGCCCCGCATCGTCCACGGTGCGTACGCCCTGCGTGAAGTACCGAAAGCCCTCCAGCGGGAGCGGCAGCAGGTGCGGCTGTTCCTCGCGATAGAGCTCACTCACCTGCCGCTTCTTGCGCCCATGAATCCGCGGCGACGCCCAGCGTGCTTCCCACTCGGCGAGCCACGCGTTTTGCGCCTCGAGCGTCTCGAAGGTCCGTCCTTTCAAGGCGGTACTCTGCGTGTGTTGAATCGCTGCTTCGACGGTGCCCTTGCGATTCGGATCCCGCACGCGACACGGGTCAGCGACGACGCCATAGTGCGCGAGCAGCGCGGCGTACACCGGATTCAGGCCCGGTTCGTACCAGTCGGGCCGCACCACGCCCTCTTTCAGGTTGTCGAGCACCGCGTAGCGACAGCAGCCGCCGAAGGACCGAAACGCCGCTTCATGCAGCTGCGCCCACGCCACCTGCGACGTCTTCCACACCACCGTCCGAAAGCTCTTCCCCGAATACTTGAGCGTCATGACGAACAGGATCGGGCGCTGGTATTTGCCCGACGCCGTGCGCGTCGGCGCGCCTTGGCCGTAGTCGACCTGCGCCTCTTCGCCGGGCAGAAACTCCAGCACGTCGAAGCGCTCCGGCGCCCGCGCCTTAAGCGTGGCCACGAAGCGTTTGACCGAGTTGTACTGGTGCGTGAAGCCGTGCTGATCGACCAGATCCTGAAACACACTCACCGCGTTTCGGCCGAGCGCGACCTGGGCTTCGATCCACGGGCGATGGGGCTCACATGCGGACGTCGCGGGGCCGGTCGTGACCCGATGTGGCACCAGGGCTGCCGTCTCGAGCGCGTCGTCACCCGGTGGCCGGGGTGGGGGCATTTCCCCGGCCATCGCCTCCATGCCGGTGGCCACCATGGGGGCATTTGCCTCGGCGGTCAGCGCGGCTCGCGCATACCGGCGAATCGTTTTCCGATCCACGCCCGTGCGCTGCGCGATCTCATGCTGGGAGGCACCGCGCGCCAGCAGCGTGGTGATGGTCATTCGTAGATGGGCCTTCAAGACGTTCACTCCTTCCTCCCTCACCGCGGTGAGGGGGGTAGCGTAACGTCCCGCGGATGGCACCACGATTAGGTGCGCACACCCTCACGTCAGCTGGGGGAGTTTGAGGTGGCCACGGATGGGGGAGTTTGGGTGGCCGCCAGGGACCGGTAACAGGCGTGGACGCCGCATCGCCGCAGAAGGCGTGCGACCCGTGCATCATCCCAGTCCACGGACTTCTTCTCTGCACGTACGTCGGACACAACTCGCGTCGTCGATCTGTCGCCATCCTTCGCCACCATAGTTCCGGACCTCGAGGCGCGGCCAAGCTGGCTTCGTAAGGAATGAACCGGGGGCGTGGCACGCGCCGACTTGGGCGTTCGCTGTCAGGAGCTACGTCTTGCATCACCAGAGACAGCAGTGAGGCGTGAGCATGCCAGCGGCAAACTGCGCGGACTTGACAACTGCTGTACCCGGGCGAAAGTACTAAATGGCTCGGCTCACCATCCACCATCAGCAAGGCGGACCAATGTCAGCGTCACTACTCACCAACGGACCTCTCGCCGGCCTCCCCCACAC
>CAYMQV010000429.1:0-2019 GCA_964392395.1 uncultured Gemmatimonadaceae bacterium | reverse complement strand
AGCCTCGGCACGCCGCAGTACATGAGTCCCGAGCAGGCGATGGGGGAACGCACCATCGACGCACGCAGTGATGTGTACGCGCTGGGTGCGGTGTTGTACGAAATGCTGGCCGGTGATGCACCGTTTACCGGTGGTAGTGTGCAGGCCATTGTCGCGAAGGTGTTGACTGAGCGGCCCACCGCGCTGCACACGTTGCGCGATACCGTGCCTGAGCAGATCGAGCAGGCGGTGTTCATGGCACTCGCGAAGCTGCCCGCCGATCGCTTCGCCAGTGCTGCTGAGTTCTCCAGCGCGCTGGGCGCGTCAGCGACAGTCAACACCGCGTCGGGTGCACGCCGCGTCGCTGCGCCGTCGCGTACTGCGCGCGCGCTGCGCGTCGTGCCGTGGGCCGTGGGCCGTGGCGGCCATGCTCGCTGCGGTGCTCGTGTGGCAGCAGCGCGCGCCGGCGACTTCGAACGCCACCAGTCGCCAGCAGGTGACGCTCTGGAAGTACCCCGTCGCCTCCCCCCTCGACGCGGGCGCCACGCGCCTCGGCAACCAGGCGGCGATTGCGCCCGATGGCTCGGCGATCGTCTATACCGACTCGACAGCGAGCGGTCGGATGCTCATGCGCAAGGCGCGCGACGCCGCCGAGGCCGTACCGATCCCGGGGACCGAGCAGGGACTGTCGCCCTCGTACTCCCCCGACGGCACATGGATTTCGTTCACCACACTGAGGGGGGAAGTGCGAAAGGTCCCCGCGTCCGGTGGCGGTGGCGCGGTCACGCTGGTGGAATCGACGGTCGCCACCGCTCTCGCCTCGAACGTCTGGCTGACGGACGGGAGCATCGCGTATTCGAGCGGAGTAGGCATCAAACGCGTGACGGCCGACGGCAAGCCACTCCCGGCTCCGAACGTGTCGGGCGCGGGCGCAGGCGTAGGCCTGCAGAGCGACGTCCTCGCCATGAGCGCGCTGCCCGAGGCGCTGGGGGTACTGTTCACTGTCTGCCCCAGCTCCTGCAGTGTGGGCTCCTCCGTGTGGGTGTACGATGCCGCGGCCGACAGTGTCCGCCTGCTGGTGCCGCAGGCGATGGGCGCGTGGTACTCCGCCACCGGACACCTCCTGTACACGAGCCGGGAGAGCGGCCTCTATGCGATGCCCTTCGATCTCGAGACGCTCCGAGTCACGGGCGGGGCATTCTCCGTGATCGACGGGGTCCTTCCCACGCAGTTCACGCTGTCGCCGTCGGGGGAGGCACTGTACGCCATCGATCGCACCGCCGCTGCCGCCTCGGCACTGGTGTGGGTCTACCGGGACGGACGGACGGAGCCCGTCGATTCCGGGTGGCGCGCACGATTCGAGTATCCGGCCATCGCCCCCGGCGGTCAGTCGCTGGCCGTCAGCGTGCGCGACAAGACCACCGACCTGTGGATCTGGCGCAGCAATGGAACCCGGCAGAAGGTGCAAAGCACCGCGCCCACCGCGTGGCGCCCCTCGTGGAGCGGGGACGGGCAATCGGTGGCGTTTGTGTCGATCCGCGATTCGGATGGCCGCGGTGCCGTAGATGCGCAGCCCGTGATTGCCCGGGCAGACGGGACAGGCTCGGCGACACCGCTGGCGTCGATTGTCAACAACTCCTGGTTCGAAGTGGAGTTATCGCGCGACGGGCAGTGGGTCGTGCTGCGCGCCGATGAAACGGGGGGCGGCACGGCGCGCGTGTCGCGTTTGTATGCCCGCCGGCTGTCCGGTGACACGACGTTGCGCCTGCTCCCGACAGGCGACGTGGCGGCACTGCAAGCCGCGGTGTCCCCCGATGGCCGGTGGTTGGCGTACGGGTCCGGCGCGGTGGTGGGCAGTCGCGAGATCGTCGTGCAATCCTTCCCGGATGCGCAGCAGCGCGTGGTCGTGTCGCGGGAAGGGGGTTCGGAACCACGCTGGTCGGGCAACGGCCGCGAACTCTTTTACACGATCGGCGGCCAGATGATGGCGGTGTCGGTGCCACCCGGCCCGGTCTTCTCGCCGGGTCCGGCGCGCGCGCT
>CAYMQV010000428.1:0-2023 GCA_964392395.1 uncultured Gemmatimonadaceae bacterium | reverse complement strand
AGAGATTCTTGCTGGTGGGTATGTTGCCCAAGCGCTGGTGGCGCCCAGCGGGCGGATCATCTCGAACCAGGAGCCCGTGCAGGTGCTCAAGTTCGACCTGCGCGACTACGTCTATGACGGCTCCGTGCAATGGGTGGCAGCGCGTTTGTACCAAGGACAAACGACGAACTTCCGCACCTCGGGTGGTGGCTTCGCACCGGTGTACGGAGCACCGGCTGAGGGGTGTGCCGGATGAGCGTCAGAAGCTTGCACGCCTGCTCAGTGCGAGAACCAGCTTTGCTTGCTGGCTCTCGACCGCTACGTCGCGTTTGTGCGTGGCTAAGCTGCTGGGGCCGAGATCACCGAAACCCGTGTACGGTGCTGCATGGGGTAGCCGAGATGCTTGTCATCATGAGTGCCCGCAACCAGGCGTCGGGCATCACGGTCGCAGCCACGCCTCTCGACATCAAACGCGTGGACAAGATGGCAGTGCTCTTGGTGATCTGACCCGGAACGTCACGAGAGGCCATCCGGCGCCGGCGCCGCAGGCGACAGGGATCCGAAGGTCCGGGCGTAGACGCAAGTGAACTCTGCGCCCACCAGCAGGATCTGTGCTGAGAAGTGCACCCAGAGCAACACCACCACCAGCGCACCGGCCGCCCCGAATCCCGACGCAACACCGCTGCGGCCGATGTAGGCGCCGATGACGTACTTGCCGGCAGTGAAGAGCAAGGCTGCGAGCAGGGCCCCGAGCCAGACGTCTGTCGTCAGCACACGCTGGCGCGGCATGACTCTGTAGATGAGGCCGAACATGAATGCCACGAGCAGGAAGCCCCCGATGGCGTTGCCGACCTCCACCACGGTCTGCCAGTCACCGACGACAGGATCGAGACGACGACCCACCGCAGCGAGCACTGCGCTGGTGAGCAGCGACACAACGAGCAGGAAGCCGACCGCGAGGATCATTCCGAACGCCACTAGACGGGCACGAACGAGCGTCAGCCAGCCGCTCTCACGCGGCCGGTCCGGCAGCCGCCAGATCCGGTCGAGAGCGTGCTGAAGTTCGGCGAACACGGTGGTTGCGCCGACGAGCAGGAGCACCATGCCCACTGCGGTGGCCGTCAAGCCTTCGGCGGGTTCGCGCACGCTCGCCAGCAGGGCCTGCACTGCGCCGGCTCCGCGGTCGCCCATCAGGCCGCGCAGCTGTGACTGAATCTCACCGCGGGCGGCGTCTTCACCGAACACGAGCCCGGATACGGACACAACGATCAGCAGCAACGGCGCGAGCGAAAACATCGTGTAGTAGGCCAGCGCCGCCCCCATGCTCGGCACGTAGTCTTCGCGCCACGAGGCCGCGACCTGCTTGATCAGACCCCACCACGCGGCGGGCCGGCCATCGGCCCTCACAGGCGGCCGGCACCGCCTGACGCCCCCAGATGGCACAGGCTCTTGGCCCACGCCTGCACCGTGCTGGCGAGCGCCCACGCTTGGCATCCAGCTCTTGGGCAGGTGAAGGCCGCCGTGGTCGTGGCCATGGTCGTGAACATCAGTCCCGTGCAGGCTCCGTCCCGGACAACGGCACGCCGGAGGCCTTCTCGCGATGGTCGTGCAGGCGCCCGAGCGTGCTGTCCAGCAGACGCGCGAGCTTCTGCGCGGCGCCGTGCACCGCCTGCTCCAGCGTCGCGGCGTGGTCCGTCACCGCCACCGGCTGCCGGCCTTCGAGACGGGCCTCCAGCATGCAGCGCTGGTCTTGCTGCCCGCTCTTGCCGCCGTTTTCGTCGCTCAGATGAACTTCCACCCGGGTGATGTGTTCGGCGAAGCGTTGCAGCGCCTGCTCGACCGTGGAACGCACCTGCGCGGCCAGCGCCTCGGTTCCATCGATGTGATCGTCGGTATTGAGTTGGATCTTCATGGGTTCTTCCGTAGGGTTTGAGACCGAGGCGGTGTGCGGCATGGCGGTGCCGTCATCACCAGTCGCAGCGACGACGTGTCAGTGCCGAAAGCTCGCCGCCACGCCGGTACGACAAGGCATGCGCTCGGCCGG
>CAYMQV010000427.1:0-2027 GCA_964392395.1 uncultured Gemmatimonadaceae bacterium | reverse complement strand
GATCAAGAGTGTGATCACGGCGCGGTATGGGGTGCGGCCGGCGGGGGTGTGAGTGGATGGTGCCGGGCGATCTGGCACAGCAGTTGGGTTAGCGGGTATTCGGGTCGAGTTGACGAGACTTTCGATTGTTTCGACTATTGCGCTTGCTTCGTCTGCTGCATACCATGCTTCCTATGTCGTCTCTCGCTGAGCTACCGACTGTAGAGATCGCCCGTGAGGCTCAGGTGGCCCACCGCGGGCTTTCCCGTCTTACTGCACCATCCGAGCGCCACGTGCGGCTGGAGGTTGACGGTGGCGAGCATGCGACTGTCATTGTCCCTCGCGCCGCCTTCGACCTGTTCCTCGAGATTCTCGGGCAAATGGCGAACGGCAACGCGGTGACGATCGTCCCGGTCCACGCCGAGCTGACGACGCAGCAGGCGGCGGACCTCCTGAACGTGTCGCGGCCGCATCTGGTCTCGTTGCTGGAAGCGCGAAAACTGCCGTTCCGTATGGTTGGCACGCATCGTCGTGTGCTGTTCTCCGATCTGTCCGAGTATCGCAAGCAGCAAGAGATCGAGTCGCGTCGAGCCGTGGCCGAGCTTACGACGCAGTCGCAGGAACTCGGTTTCGAGCTCTGATCACGCGTGCCGTTCTCTGTCGTCTACGACGCATGTGTGCTCTATCCCAGCTCGTTGCGCGACTTGCTGATCCGTACTGCGCGCGCAGGCATCGTGCGAGCACGGTGGTCGGATCAGATACTGGATGAGGTTTTCAGAAACATCATCGCAAAGCGCCCAGACCTGAATCCTGCGGCGCTGGACAGAACGCGTACGCTCATGAATCTGGCCCTGCCCGGGGCGCGAGTAGAAGAGTACGAATCGCTGGTCGCGGGACTCACGTTACCGGATGACGATGACCGACACGTGCTTGCCGCTGCCATCCGCGTCGGCGCACAGGCGATCGTCACATTCAACCTCAAGGACTTTCCCGAAGCGTACCTGGCGCGGTTCGACATCGACCCCAAGCACCCAGACGATTTCCTGATGAACTGCATCGATATTTCATCTTCGACTGTGATGCAAATGCTCACGGAACAGGCGGGAGACTGCAGGAATCCGCCCGTCACTGTACCCGAACTCTTCTCCGCCTTGCGCAATCAGGGGCTTGTTCAGTCAATCGCGCGACTGAATGACCTTCGCTCCAGTTGGTTGCCGGCGGGATTCTAGCGGCGTCGGGGCGCGCGGCAGGTTGGGACTATGAAGATTGAACTGTGTCACTGCCCGTTGACGCGGGGTGGCCGGGTCGCACGGAGCAGCGATGGCGCTAAAGAAGGCGATGGTGGGCATGAATCCGGGTAACGCACGGCCGTGGTGGCCGCGCTCCAGGCGAGCTACAAATCAGCCACCGCCGAAGAAGCGGCCTGAGAGCTCGACGCCTTCGAGGCAGGGTGGGGCGCGAAGTAAAAGACCGTGGTGCGACACTGGCGCGGAACTGGGCCACCGTCATCACATGCGAGTGATTGCTGCCTGAGACTCGCAAAGTGATCGACACCACGAACGCGATCGAGTCCCAGAACATGGTGATGCGCGAGTACACGCGGAACCGACGGATGCTCCCCAACGACGACTCCGCGCGGAAGGCGTTGTTCACGGCGATCCGAGAAGCCTCACGGCCGAGGCAGTCCATTCATCATTGAGAAGGTGGCGCTGCAGCGCTTCCAGCTGATGTCTGGCGACGAGCGGGCCCCGTTGGCAGCACTGAGAAAACCAGAGTTACGCAGTTGGGTCGACAGACCCGGCAGCGGCGGTTCGCTAGCTCGTACGTTGCCGCGGCCATTGGAGCGAGGTGCTTGACTGAGGCTTTGGCGACACGAACATCTTGCCGTTTGGGTAGGCAGGCGACGTAGGCAGTCTGGCCTGCATTCACGAGACCGACTGCTCGTTCCGGGTTGAAGCTGGAAGATTCAGTCGATAGATTCTGCGTCTTGGCCAGGTAGCTCAGTTGGTAGAGCAGCGGACTGAAAATCCGCGTGTCGGGGGTTCGAT
>CAYMQV010000426.1:0-2028 GCA_964392395.1 uncultured Gemmatimonadaceae bacterium | reverse complement strand
CTACCGGTTCTTCCTCCGCTTCGCGACAACGCTTCCTGCGCGGGCGCGTCCTTAGGCACCAGATATTCCTAGAACGTCTGCGACCTCAGCAGTTGCGTCCCGGCGCGACTGGCCGTGATGCGGGTCCCGTCGCGCATTTCGATACTCAGCCGGCCCGCATCGAACGCCGTCATGGAGGCAATCGCGTCAAGGCTCACGGCGTGCGACCGGTGCACACGCACGAATCGGCGTGGATCGAGCCGTTCGAGCAGCGCGGTCAGGGTGATCGTCAGCAGGTGCCGGCGGCCTTTGGTGAAGACGGCGACGTAGTCGTCCTCGGCTTCAAGCCGCTCGATCTCGTTGACGGCGATCGGGACGATTCGGCCCCCTTCGCGAGCGAACAGCCGGACCAGCGGCGCGCCAGCGTCGGGGAGACGGTCGGCGAGGGCAACCTCCTGCGCGTCGGCCGCATCGATCTGACGAGCCGCCCGCGACACGGCCGTTGCAAACCGCTCGCGTCCGAAAGGTTTGAGGAGGTAATCAACGGCGCCAAGTTCGAACGCGCTGACGGCATGTGCATCGTACGCCGTGGTGAAGACGACCGCGGGTTGGTGGATGAGCTGCCCGAGCACAGAGAGGCCATCCAGTTCCGGCATTCTGATGTCGAGGAAGACGAGTTGCGGCTTGACGCGGTCGATGAGCGTGACCGTGCTGCGCCCGTCCGCGGCTTCACCAACCCAACGCAGCCGCGGTGTGGCGTGAATCATTTCGCGCAGATGCAGACGCGCCAGTGGTTCGTCTTCACAGACCGCGACGCTGATAGCCGGGTCGCTCGGCGTCATACGGGGAGCCGCATGGTCACGACAAACCCGTGGCCCGCGCTGTCGCCGATGTGCAGCGCCGCACGTGATCCGTAGCGCGCCGTCAGCCGACGACGAAGTGCATCAAGCCCAATGCCGGTACCATTCGTCGTCGCATCATCACGTGCGCCTGGGCCATCGTCGCGCACTTCGAGCACCAGCGACGTGCCGTCGATGCGCCCCATGAGGCCGAGTGTCCCGCCGCCGGCCCGCGTGGCGATGGCGTGCTTGATCGCATTCTCCACCAGAGGTTGCAGCGCAAAACTCGGTACGCGGTGGCCGAGCGCTGCCGGGCTGATGTCGCGAGTCACACGCAATCGATCACCGAATCGGATCGATTCGAGCGCGAGGTAGTCGTCAACGAAGGCCAGCTCATCCTCGAGCAGCACGTCCTCGCGCGCCCCACGCTTGCTGTCGAGTACATAGCGCAGCAGCGTGGCCAGGCGCTCCAGCGCGACTTGCGCGGCGGTCGGATCGTGCTGCACCAGCACCGAAACCGAGTGCAGCGTGTTGAAGAGGAAGTGGGGGTCCAACTGGCCGCGAAGTGCTTCGAGTTCAGCACGGACGCGCAAGGCATCCGCCTGCTCGGCGCGTGTACTCTGCTCGCGTGTCCGCTCGCTGGCGCGCCGAGCCCAGGTCATTGTGAGCACCACCGCGTACAGCATCATGCTCAGGAACGTCTGCCAGAAGATCCACGGGCGCACGACGTGAAGCGCATCCGCGAACGTACGTGCACCGCTCGCGATATCGAGAACGATCAGCAGATCCCAGAGGCCCGCGTACGCCAGTGCCAGCGCGATGTGCGAAAGGAGCAGCGAGACCCTCGGTCGCACCGACCACTCCCACCGCCGACCGATGGCGACCACCCCGAGGCCCAGTATCGCGAACCAGCCGACGGCTCGGACGGCGCCAGCAACGGCGGTCGCTGCGGGCTGATCATTCGTATTGCCGACCAGCACCGTGTACAGCAGCACCAACGGCGACCACGCGGCAAAATAGCCGAGCAGCCAGCGAAGGCGGATGCGCCGCAGCTCCATCGTCATTGACGCGCTGCGACAGCCGGCATCAGCACCCGTGACACCCAGGCATACCCTGGTTCGAGTTCGAGCGCTTTTGCATATGCGCTGCTGGCGCCGGCCGCGTTCCCACGCTTCAGCTCCATCTGCCCCAGCCACGCATACGCCTCGGC
>CAYMQV010000425.1:0-2047 GCA_964392395.1 uncultured Gemmatimonadaceae bacterium | reverse complement strand
GATGAGCTGAATGCCGCCGACGAAGCAGAGCGACGAGCGATCGAGTTTGCCACCGAAGCCGCGAATCCACGCCTGGCGGCAATGGCGCAGGTGGGGCGCGCCGAGATCTCGCTGCGCCGCGGGGACTACGCCCTGGCGCGCGCGAACGCGGCTCGTGCCGCAACGACGTTCAGCGCTGTCCCGGACTATCTGCTGCAGGCCGACGCGCTGCGTGTGAAGGCTGATGCCAGTGACCTGATGCACTTCCCGATTGTCGCAGATACCGCATTGACGCAGGCCTACGAGTTGGCAAGAGCGCACGAGCACCGACTGCAGGAGGCGCAGATCCTTCAGACGCATGCCCACATCATGTTGCGTCGGGGCGATCCGGCTGCGGCGAGAACGCTCGGCACCGATGCGCTCGAGGCCTTCACTCGACTGGGCCGCGTTGCCGCCGCCGACGACATGACCGCCTTTCTGGCGGGGCTCGACCGCTGACCTGCGGGCGGGCGGCGGGGTGTCAGGTGACGATACCGGCTGGATCGCCGTGGAAGCTGGGGGAATGTGCGGTGACCCTGGTGCCTGTCGCGCGAGTCACGCATCGCAGTCAGGATACCAGCGCGATCACCAGATCATTCACGTTGGTGCCCGACGCGAACTCCGGCACGATGGCATGCACCGCTTGGAGTGCCTGATGGCTGCGAAAGGTTTTCAGGTCGTGCTCGGGTGACCGGCCCGCTTCACGGATCAGCGACCAGGTCTGTGCATCGATCACCGCGCCAGCCGCGCAGGTGGCTCCGTCGCGGCCATCCGTGCCAGCACAGAGCAGCGTGATCCCGTGCGCGTCCTTGCCCGCATCGTGCAGGTGTCGTGCGAGCAGCAGTGCCAGTGCCTGCATCCGTCCCCCTGGTGGTGCATCGGGCCCGGGCAGCGTCACCGTGGGCTCACCGCCCCAGCAGATCACGCGCGCGGGGTGTGCACTGGTGCCGGAGCGTGCGGTCGACGCAAAGGTGCGGAGGGCCAGGCCGATCCGGTCGGCACACTGCTCGACATCACCCTCCAGCGGTTGTGCCACCTGCATGGCCTTCCGTCCGCGCTCCGTCGCCAGACGGACCACCGTCGACCGCGCCGCGGCGTTGTTGCTGATGATGTGATGCGGGATCGCTTCCGCTGACACGCCGGCCAGCATGACACATGGCCCGCTGCCGATGTGGCCAAGTTCGTCGCCGATCACATCCGAGATCACCAGGACCTCCACTGCTGCACCGTGTCCCTGCAGCGTCTGGCCGAGCAGTCCGGCACCCCAGCGCGACAAATGGCTGCGCGTACGATTGATCACCGTGATGCCGAGCCCCGAGGCGACCAGCGCCGCAATCGTGGTGTCATACTCGGCCTCGGTCATCCCCGCACGCGGCGCGCCGATCAGCGACGACGTGCCGCCCGAGAGCAGGACGATCACATCGTGTCCTGACGTAACGCTCGCCTCGATGTAGCCGGCGAGCGCCGCCGCCGCCCGGTGCGATCGGATGCCTGGCACCGGGTGATCGCCAAGTACCACCGGCAACGGCGCCACCGATACGCCGCCAGGGTCGTGCGCAATGCAGATGCCGCCGGCGACGCTGCGACTCCGCGTCGCATGCCATTCGAGGGCCGCGGCGCACATGGCGGGCGCCGCCTTGCCGAGTCCGATCAGATGAGTCGGCGCGGGCCGTGGGCCAGCGGACTCGCGCTGGTCGAGCGCGGCGCGGACGGCACTCCCTGGATGCAGGGCGGCAATCGTCTCGCGATAGAGGCTCTCGAGGAGTTGGCGGGTTGTGGTGAGAGTCACGCAGTCCAGTGTAGCATTCACTCGCCGCGTCGCCAGAGTCTCGGGCTGCCGCGCGTTCCGCGAGACTCGCCCGCGTGGGCGCTTGCGCGGCCGAGGTGGGGATCCTTCGGGCGCCGTACAAGGCGAGAACGGGCGCATCTCCTGACGATGCGCCCGTTCTCGTCCGACGCCGACCTGCGAGCGGGGCTCAGCGCCCGCCAGTCGCCTTCGCGACCGCGGCGCCCAGATCGGTGTACGCCG
>CAYMQV010000424.1:795-2050 GCA_964392395.1 uncultured Gemmatimonadaceae bacterium | reverse complement strand
TCAGGTAATCACCGAGCACGACGGCGCCGATGTTGTCCTCTTCGAGGTTCAGCGCCTGAGCCACGATGATCTCGCCTGTTTCGCTGGCGCGGATCTCGAGCATTTCGCCGGCCATCGCCTTGGAGAGGCCATAAATACGGGCGACGCCGTCCTTCACCTCGAGGACGGTGCCAACCTCGTCGACATCGATCTCGTTCAGATCTGCCGCTTCGATTTCTCGCAGCAGGATGTCCTTGATCTCACCGGGGCGGAGTGTGGTTTCGGCAGCCATTGGGCAGACAGTCGGTAAACGTCGTGGGAGACGATCGGAGGCGTTTCTGGTCGAGCTTGTGAAAATTATCACAAAGCCCGGGATAGGCAACCCATCGTAACGCCAGGAACTCGGACGAGGAGCCGAATGTAACGGGGGAGACAGATCGAACTCAGCTCGCGCGCGCAATCGCCGCCGCGATCAACCCTTCGGGCGACAGCGCGCCCCAGGCCCTTGGGGTCGAGCCGGTGGCCAGTCTGGCCGACCGAGCGAGGTGCGAGACCGAGCTGTACCCGAGTCGCCGCGCCGCCAGCGCCACCGGGACGCCGGCGGCGAGCTGCGTCTGAACCACGAGCAGCCGGACCAGATCGAGGAGTTGTTTCGGGCCTGGGGCACCGTTGGCGCGCAGCGTTCGGGCGAGGTGTTCGCGGCTCAGGCCGAGCTGCTTCGCGACCGCCGACACCGACGTCAGCCGCCCGACGTGCGACACGCCGGTGCGCCAGACCGCCTCCGCGAGCGCCCCGACGCCGTGCGAATCGAGCAGCACATCGGCACGGGTCGTGAATCGGGTGGCGAGCAGCGCCGGGTGCAGCAGCACGCGGATCATCGCGTCATCGACGCCATCGATCAGGATGGTCGCGATGTCTGCGGCGTGCAGCCGGGCGAGGAGTGCCGGCTCGAGCGCGCGTGGTGCGATCATCGCGACGGCTGGAATCGGCGCGTGACGGGTCGCGTGCTCGACGGCGCGCCAGCCGCTCGCCGCTGCCGCACCCGGCAGCAGATCCACTACGATGGCGTCCACCAGCAAGGTGCTCAAGGTGGCTTCGATGCCATCTGCGTCGCGGACGACGTGAATCTGCGCCCGTCCACGGGGGAAGGCTCGCGAGAGCAGTTGGCGCGGTCGGTCGCGCGTCGAACAGAGCAGCAGCGTCGTGGCTGGTGCCGATCCGCCGCGCATCGGCAGCGCGAATCCGCGACGCGGTGCACGCGCGGTGACGACGCTCA
>CAYMQV010000424.1:0-785 GCA_964392395.1 uncultured Gemmatimonadaceae bacterium | reverse complement strand
CGCGGGTGGCGCCTGCGGAGGACACGGAGGGTGGGTCGACGCGTGACCGCGGATGATGTCATTCGCACGCGCGAGGACGATGCGCGCGTTTTCGTACGCCAGCAGCGATCGTGCCTCGTCGTACTTTGCCCAACGACAGGCCGTGATTCCTTCCTCGCGCTGCGGGAGCGTCGCGGCGCAGTCGGTCTCCATCAGGAAGAAGTGGCAGATCTTGTGCACGAGCTTTCCACGAAAGCGGAAGAACCAGTCGATGGTGTCGATTTCGGCTCGCAGCGTCACCGTCGGCAAGCCGGTTTCTTCCTGCACTTCGCGCACCGCTGCATCAGGCGCCGCTTCATCACACTCGAGATGTCCCTTCGGAAAGCCCCAGTTGCGATAGCTGTCACGGATCAGCAGGTACATGGGCACGTTGCCGACCACACGGTAGACAACGCCCCCCGCCGAGACTTCACGGCGCGCATCGACAGGAGTGGTCACGAGGTCGGCCTCCCGGTCAGGCGGCGGGATCCATTTCGGCGCGCCCTTCGATGAATTGACGCACCACCGGGTCGGTCGTGTTCCTGATCTCGTCCACGGTGCCCACTTGACGCGTGACGCCTTCGTACAGCATTGCGATACGAGTCCCAACGCGATACGCGCTGCGCATGTCGTGCGTGATGACGATTCCGGTGACACCGAGACGATCGCGCATGCGCACCATCAACTCGTCGATGACGGCGCTGGTGACGGGATCGAGGCCGGTCGTCGGCTCATCGTAGAGGCTGTACTTCGGGCGCAGGGCAATC
>CAYMQV010000423.1:0-2059 GCA_964392395.1 uncultured Gemmatimonadaceae bacterium | reverse complement strand
GATGCCGACGGGCAACGCCGTCCGGACGGCCAAAGAGACGCGGCGGCGGGCGGCGATCGCGCCGTACGTTCGACAGCGACTCAACCGACCCCGATTGAAATTCCTATCCCGACCGGCCCGTCGCTGTTGCCGCTCGCGCGCGGGCCGGCGCAGGATGGACGAAACCGCGGCAACCTTCGCCGGGCGCGTGGCCGGTCTGTTCCGCGACACGCGCCCGGGCGTTAGCGTAGCACCGGAGTGACCGTCGCGCAGTGCACCGAGACCGCGCCGACTTACCATGACGAGGAACGCCATGCCGAGAGGGACGAAGGGCGACGCCTGGTCCGGCGCGTCGATCGAACAGATCATTGATCGTGAACTGGGACGCAACGCCGAACTGCGCAGCGGTGCCTCGGCGTACGCCAGCATGCTGGATCATTTCCGCCGTACCGGGAATGGCCTGAGGTTTCTGCGGAGCATCCTCAACCTCGCCTCGCGCGAGTACCGGGAGAGCGGTGCGCGCGACGCGGAGCTGCTCACGTTTGGTGACGGCGGCGCGGAGTTCCTGTATGACCTCACGCGCACGCGGGTGGTGATGGTGTGGGGAGTGAGCCGAAGCGTCGCGCCTAACACCCGTGACGATGCGTATCACGCGGGGTACCCGACCGCGGGTGCAAATCTCGACAAGGGTCACGCGTGGTCGCACGCGCAGGGCGGTCGTGAGGGTGGCCCGAACTACTTCCGACAGGCGCGTCGCCTCAATCAGGCGCGCTCGGCGAACGGCAAGCTGTGGCGCGCCATCGAGCGCCACCTCGCCACCAACTCGGGGCTCTCGGCATTCATCCGCCTGCGCTACGACGCCGGTAACAGCGGTGACAAACCGGATCAGGTGGAGTATGGCATTCTGCCTGCGAGTGGTCTCTTTCGCACCGTGATCTTCCCGAACACGTAGCGTCGCACGCAGCGCGTGCGTCACCGCACTTCCCAAGGCGTCATGATCGACCAGGACCGGATACTCGATGACCGCTGACGCCGAGTCGCTGCGACTGCGCGCGGCCCGTGCGGGCGGCGTGCCGTGGAAGCAATGGGGGCCCTACCTCAGCGAACGGCAGTGGGGCACGGTGCGCGAAGACACCAGCGCCGGCGGCGATGCCTGGAACGACTTCACGCACGACCAGGCCCGCTCGCGTGCCTACCGCTGCGGCGAGGATGGCCTCGCAGGCATCAGCGACGATCGGCAGCGGCTCTGCTTCGCGCTGGCACTCTGGAACGGGCGCGACCCGATTCTGAAAGAGCGCGCGTTCGGGCTCGACAACAACGAAGGCAACCATGGCGAGGACGTGAAGGAGTACTACTTCTACCTCGACTCGACGCCGACGCACTCGTACATGAAGTACCTGTACAAATATCCGCAGGCCGAGTTTCCGTACCGCGACCTGATCGACACCGCACGGCGTCGCACACGCCTCGATCCGGAGTACGAGCTGCTCGACACCGGCATCTTCGACGATCAGCGCTACTTCGACGAAGAGCTGGCAGAACAGTGCGCCGGCGATGGTCATCGAGAATCCCCAGATCATCAGCTGTCGGAAGAGTTTCTTCGCCGCATCGCCACCCTCAGGGAGGGAAAATGCTCCAGGTCAACTGCCTCCTCAGAGCGCCGACACAGGCACATAGAGGAACGAGAGTCTCTACTCACGACTTGATGCTGACGCGCGACAAAGCCTGTGCCGAGCTGAGCGGCGTGCACACCGTCATCGTCGATGAATGGCACGAGTTGATCTCCAGCAAGCGCGGTGTGCAGGTGCAACCAGCGAGCTTCCGAACCGCCCGCCTGCAGCAAGCATCGTTAGGCCCGAGACGGACGTTGCGTCGAAACGGCCCGTGGCGCAACGGAACGGTGACGGCCCGTGCGCGAGTGGAGCATATGCTCGACGCTCCCCGGTCCCGGAGCGTGCATGCCCGACGCAGTGGCGGCGCCGCGTGGCGTCTACAAACCCCGGCGCCCTCAGGCGTCGCCGCTCTTTCGGTTGGTGTCGGATCATCTGCACCGCCTGCAGACGGTCTACGACGAGCGGTT
>CAYMQV010000422.1:0-2068 GCA_964392395.1 uncultured Gemmatimonadaceae bacterium | reverse complement strand
CCTCGCGCGCAAATCGCTCGGCCCCGAGTTGCATGACCAGTTCGGCCTTCGGCGCCTTGAGTGCGACGTGCACCTCGCGGGTCTGGTCCCAGGCGAGATAGACCGTCGCCATGCCGCCTTCGCCGATCTGCCGCTCGATCCGATACCGGTCGGCGACCAGACCGGAGAGCGTCGCCGCACTCGCTGGCTGCGAATCACCAGGGAGATTGGGTGTGGTCACAGCGCCAAGAATACGGGGCGGACCGAACCGGAGCCAGAGTGAGGGTGCGGCGTGTGTGGTGCGCCATCATGCCCCAGGTCGGCCTCGGTCCGGGGGCGAACGCCATCGCCAGCGTCTCCATGATCAAGCTCTCAGAATATCTGCATTTTCGACGCATGATCAGGCCATTATCAGCGCACTTGTCGATTTCCGGTGCTCATCACCGCACGACGGCCGTCGGGTAAGAACGCGGGCGGTGGGTGCCGCTGCAGTGGGTTCGGGGAACCTCGCTAACCGTGCACCCGTGCCCTTGGCGCTATTCTCCCGTCATGATCACATTTCGAAGGAAGTCGTCCGCGCACTGGCGAGTGGTTGCCGCTGCCTGCCTTGCGCTGTCGCAGGTCACCCTCGCGCAGACCGTGCGCGTCACGTTTCCCGCCAGCGTGCACGCCGGTCCGATCACCGGTCGTGCCTTCCTCTTCGTCGCGCGCACCGACGGGATGGAGCCGCGGAGGCAATCCGGCTCATCCCGCGAAAGCGAGCCGTTCTTCGGTGTGGACATCGAGGCGCTCAGGCCCGGCGACCCGGTCACGTTCGACACCAGTGTGCCGGGCTTCCCGCTGCCGTCACTCGACCGGCTGCCCGCCGGCGAGTACTTCGTGCAGGGGATGATCCTGCCGTACACGCGGTTCGCCCGCTCCGACGGGAACACCATCTGGGCACACATGGATGCCGGTGAAGGGCAACGCTTCAACAGCGCGCCGGGATCGCTGGTGAGCGAGGTGCAGAAGCTGCGCATCGATCCGGCGCGGAAGACGGTCGTCACGCTGTCATTGACGAAGGTGCTGCCGCCGGTGACGCGCCCCGAAGAAACCGCGTGGATCAAGCGCGTTCGGATCATCTCACAAATCGCCAGTGCGTTCTGGAACCATCCGATGCCACTCGGCGCGGTGGTGCTGCTGCCGAAGGGCTACGACGAGAATCCGGCGCGTCGGTATCCGGTGGTGTACACGGTCGGTCACTTCAGTGAACGCGCACCATTCGGATTCACGTTCGATGGCTGCGACACACCGGAGACTGCCGAGGCACGCGCGGCGCGGCTGGCGCGCAGTGCCCGCGAGCCGGGGTGTGAGTTCCAGAAAGCGTGGACGAGTGGTTCGGTGCCGGAGGTGATCGCCGTGTTCATTCAGCATACGACGCCGTTCTATGACGACAGCTACGTACTGAATTCGGCGAACAATGGCCCCTACGGCGACGCGATCACGCGGGAGCTGATCGCCGAGATCGACCAACGCTTCCGCACCGTGGCGGCACCGTACGCGCGGGTGCTCACCGGCGGCTCGACTGGCGGATGGGATGTGCTCGCGCTGCAGATTCACTATCCCGACGTGTTCGGCGGTGCGTGGTCGCTGTATCCCGATCAGCTCGACTTCCGGAACTATCAGTTCGGCAACATCTACGCCGACTCGAATGCGTTCGTGATGAAGGATGGCTCGTGGCTGCCGCGCGAAGTGCCGTCGAGCCGGAGTGTGGAAGGGCTCACCGAACTCACCGTGCGCGAAGAGAATCAGGCCGAGCTGGTGATTGCGTCACGGGGGCGTTCCGGTGGGCAGTGGGATGGCTGGGCGGCCGCGTGGGCACCGGTGGGCGCTGATGGATATCCTCGATCGCCGTGGGACAAGCGCACCGGTGTCATCGATCGCGCCGTGGCCGACTCGATGCGGGCCCGTGGGTACGATCTGCGTGACTATGTGGAGCGGAACTGGAAGACGATCGGCCCGAAGCTGGTGGGAAAACTCCATGTCGCCGTTGGTGACATGGACAACTATTTCCTGAACCTCGGGGTGTATCGCTTCGAAACCTTCCTCG
>CAYMQV010000421.1:0-2073 GCA_964392395.1 uncultured Gemmatimonadaceae bacterium | reverse complement strand
TCCATCAAGGGGTCAGAGTCCTTGGCCTCAAAATGGGTCAAGGACTCTGACCCCTTGATCGACCCCTTGATCGGTTGGCCGAGCGGGGCCTGCGGCTGATCGTGTGTGGTCAGACGATGGTTGGGCGAAACCTGCCACGCGATGGATTCCTGCCCTTCGTGCTGGTGAGTCGTGCGACGACGGTGGCGCAGGCCAGGCTGGCGGTTGAAGGACTCACGTTTAATCCGTTCAACGACGCGGCCGGACTCAAGGGGTTCTGTTACGGCCGAGCACGGGGTCGGAGTCGATGACATCTTCGGCCTGTCACGACGTTCGGGCACGCAATCGCACGGTGCATGGTGGCACGTCATCCTTGCTCAGAGCGTGCTCGGTGGATCGGAATTTTGGGATTGCGGACTTGCGTACTTTCCGGAATCCATCCACGGCGCGCGATCACTGGCCCGTCGGCACCCGCGAGACCAGCGGGAAACTCGCCGGCGCCCGGATCGACGACACCGCCAGGTCCACGTCGAGCATCGGCCAGTACAGATGATCCGCTGTCGGCCACTCGAGTGTCATGATCTGCTCGATGGTCGCGGCGCGGAACCACGGAAATTCGTTGAACGGCAGGTGCAGTTCTTCGCCGCCGAGTAGCAGCCAGAACCCATGCCGCGAAACGTGCGTGACTTCAGCGACCGAAGTGGCGGACCCATGCATCACGAATCTCCGGCAGGTGACGTCGCACGATATCCTCGGCCTCGGCAACCTGCCGCGGGGAGAGCCCGGTCACGTCGCTGGTGGTGAGGTCCGGCTCGACCCAGAACTTCGCCTCCCCGTCCGGGTGCGCCACATGCACGTGCATGCGTGCTTCCTCGCGAGAGAAAAAGAAGAGCCGGAACGGGCCTTCACGAAGGATCGTCGGTGACATGGGCGGAAGCTAGCGCTCCGATCTGTTCTCCAGCACCACCGCCGCGCTCCGCTGCAGCCCCCGGAGCTTCGCCCGCTTCATTGGTGACTTCCGGAACGCCGCGCTGATCGTCTCCTGATCCAGCGGCAGGATGTCCGTCGCCAGCGTCACCGCATCCTTCCCCGCGATGAACTCCCGCGCCCGGAACGGCGAATCCTCTGCCAACTCCTGCGAGAACTTCTGATTCCTCGGACACACCTCCTGGGAGATGTGTCGGTATGACCGTTCTGAGATCCCTCTGGCGACGGGATTCTGGACCTTGGGCCGCACAAACGGTTCTCAGGGGATCGAGGGTTCTCGTCGGCGCTCTGGAACTTCAACCCCGCTCGCAGTGGCTTCGTGTCCACAACACACCAGCTCGGGTGACTGCGCTCCGTGTTTGTCACATCCAGCTTGACAGTGACACTTTAGTTGCACATATTCTGGGGTCTGTTGGCACCGCACCGCCCTTCGAGGTCCCATGGCCATTCTCGTGAGCAAGACGCGCGCACAAGGCGCCTCCGTGGTCACCACGCTGCCGGCCGAGGTGGCTCGGCGGCTGTCGGTGTCACCGGGGCAGGAACTCGAGTGGATCGAGGACGGCATGGGCGGCTTCCGCGTGGTGCCGCACACGCCTGACACCGCCGAGGCGCTCGCGGTACACGAGCAGATCATGGCCGAATACGACGCGGTGTTCCGCGCGCTCGCCAAATAGCGTTCCATCGCGTGACGGCGGAGCCGCGGTGGCTCACCGAGACGACGCTGCTCGCGATTCACGCGCAGCAGGTGGAGCGATTTGGTGGTGCGCACGGTGTACGCGATCACCATGTCGTGTTGTCCGCCTTGGCACGTCCGCAACAGCGCTGGAATTACGACCAGGCAGCCGACCTCGCGGATTGCGCGGCGGTGTATCTGGTCGGCTTCGCACAATCGCAGGGCTTCACCGATGGTAACAAGCGCACGGGGCTCGCCTGCGCCTTGGTCTTCCTCGCGTTCAATGGCGCAGCGTTGCACGTCGATGGTGCGGCGCTGTATGCGCTGACGATACGCGTCGCGACGAATCAGGCCGGCGACACCGACGTCGCTGCGTACTTCC
The DNA here is from genome assembly GCA_964392395.1 of uncultured Gemmatimonadaceae bacterium. Lineage (GTDB taxonomy): Bacteria > Gemmatimonadota > Gemmatimonadetes > Gemmatimonadales > Gemmatimonadaceae > JACMLX01. The sequence goes on along the minus strand of CAYMQV010000421.1, from coordinate 52 downwards.
GCGCACGATCGTCGTGAGCGGCGCCCGCCGACGTCACTATGGTGTCCGAACC
>CAYMQV010000420.1:0-2094 GCA_964392395.1 uncultured Gemmatimonadaceae bacterium | reverse complement strand
GATATCGCGCGTGAGATCGCAGGGCCAATCGGTCCGGCGCTCGGCGTCGCACTGATCGTGCTCGCCATGCTCAGCGCGACGGCGATGTTCAACTCGCTGCTGCTCGCCTACTCGCGCATCCCGCTGAGCGTGGCCGAAGACGGGCTGCTGCCACGCTGGCTTGCGGTCGTCGACGAGCGTGGCGTGCCAGTGCGGTCGATCCTGCTCGCCTCCACGCTGTACTCCGTGCTGGCATTGCTCCCGTTCGGGGAACTCATCTCCGCCGACGTGCTCCTCTACGCGCTGGCGCTGGGTCTCGAATTCGCCGCGCTGATTCAGTTGCGCCGCGCAGAACCGCAGCTGCGCGGCCCGTTCCGGCTGCCGCTCGGTCGCCGCGGATTGATCGTCCTCGCGCTCTGTCCGATGCTGATTCTGCTTGTCGTGACGGGCATCGAGCTGCGCGAAGGGGAGTTCGGCGGCCGTGCGCTGCTGATTGCCGTCAGCGCAGCCGCACTCGGCCCATTCGTTTTCGCCTGGCTCAATCGGCGCCGGAAGCGCCTGTCTCGGTGATACGTGGAATCCCGACGGTCGGTGTTGCGCCGCCGCTGGATTTCTCGGTCACACCGCCGGAGACGATGAACGTCATGAGTTCAGCGCTGCCTGCCTGTACCAGCGTGACGTGTTCGGCCGGCACCAGTACCAGTTGACCGGTGAACGCATAGCTGTGTGGCAGATACACGGCGACATGATTCGTGAGGCCGAACATGTCCACATCCTTCCGCGTCATGAAGCCCAGCGCCTTGGCCTCGGATGCCGGATACAGTGTGACCAGCACGGCCGTATCGAAGCGCTTCTTGTCGCCGACGAACGCCTCGAAGAAGTCCTTCGCTGTACCATACAGCAGGCGCACGAACGGCAATTTCTCGAGCAGCCGGTCCACGAGGCCGACCAGACTGTCGGTCAGCACATTGGAGCCAAGCGCGCCGACCAGCGTGATCAGCCCGATCGTGATCGCAAACCCGACGCCCGGGATGTCCACCGGAATCCAGCTGTCGATTGCGGTGACGATCGAGAAACAGACGTAGACGGTGAGCGCCAGCGGCGCCATGATCACGAGTCCACGCAGGAAATAGCCGGCCAGACGACGCATGCAGAGAGAGCGGAAACGGGGAGGCGCCATCGGCGCGGGACCGACCGCAAGATACCGCATCCGGCCCGGCGACAACGCGATCTGGCGACTCGCCGTACATTCGTGCAGCCGATCGGCCGGTCGGACCCAACTCCTCTCGTGCTCACCATGCGTCGACCCATCCTGCTGATCGCCAGCCTCCTGTTCGTCGCCCCGCTCGCCGCCCAGATGCGGCGCGCGATCACGCAGGACGACTACGATCGGTGGCGCGTGGCCCAGGCACCGTCGATCGCGCCGAACGGCGCATGGGCCGCCTGGACGGAGGTTCCGCAGGTCGGTGACGCCGATCTGCTGGTGCGTGAGACGCGCGGCACACGCGAAGTCCGCATTCCGCGCGGCTTCATCGGGCGACCCATCGTCAACCTGACCGCAGTCGCCGATTCTCCCTTCGTCGCCATCGCGCCGCAGTTCACGCCCGACGCCTCGATGCTGGTCGCGATCGGGTATGCACCCATGGCGGAATTCGAGCGTGCGCGAAAAGCCAGGCCGCGCCCACTGCCCACGCCGCGGAATTCGTTGATCATCGTACCGTTGACCGGGGCGTCGGCGTTGCGGCCGATCATCGTGCCGCGGGTGCGCAGCGTGCGTGTCCCGCGGGATGCGGGCAAGTTCTTCGCGTATTCCCTCGAGGCGGATTCGGCGCCGACTCGCTCGGTCGCCGACACGGCTGCACGCCGAAGCAGCGATGACTCGGCTGCGCGCCGGCCGCGGCCACGCGACTTCGGGACCACGCTCGTGATCCGGAACATCGAGTCGGGTGCCGAGGAACGGATCGCCGACGTCAGCAGCTACGCGATCGACCCCACCGGGAGCTACATCGCGTACACACTGACGTCGCGAGTCCCTGGCCGTGATGGCGCCGTGTTGCGAGCCGTGGGAACCGGCACCGAGACGCTGCTCATGCAAAGCCCCGGGAACTACAAGGC
>CAYMQV010000419.1:0-2097 GCA_964392395.1 uncultured Gemmatimonadaceae bacterium | reverse complement strand
GTGCAGCGTGGAGCGCACCTGTTGCCTGGCGAGGATGCGCAGATCGCCGAGGTGCTGCGCGAGGCGCTCGAGGCGGAGGGCATCGAGGTGCACACCGGGATGGCAGCTGTGCGCGTCGAGCGCGGACCGGAAGGGGTCATCGTGCATGTGCGGCAGGGGAGCGTCGATGGCGAGATCCGGGCCGAGCGCCTCCTCGTCGCCACGGGCCGGCGTCCCACGACGGCGGACCTCGGGCTGGAGGACGTCGGCGTCGCGCTCTCGCCCACGGGCTACGTGCAGACCGACGCGACGCTTCGGACGGCGAACCCCAACGTCTACGCCGCCGGTGACGTGACGGGCGGGCCGGCATACGTCTACGTGGCTGCGGCCGGGGGCCGGGTCGCGGCGGAGAATGCGCTGAACAGCCTCCGACGACCGGATGGATCGAATGCGACGTCGACCGGGACGCCGAGCGCGGAGCCCCGTGCGCTCGACCTCAGCGTGGTGCCGAACGTGACGTTTACCGCGCCGCAGGTCGGCTCGGTCGGCCTGACCGAGGCCGCCGCGCGCGCCGCTGGGCACCGTGTCGACGTGAGCGTCCTCGAGATGCAACACGTCCCGCGCGCGCTGGTTGCCTACGACCGGCGCGGCCTCGTGAAGCTCGTCTCCGAGGCAAGCACCGGCCGCATCCTCGGCGTGCACGCAGTCGCGCCGAACGCCGGCGAGATGATGGGCGAGGCGACCCTCGCGGTCCGCTTTGGCCTGACCGTGCGCGACCTCTCCGGCACGCTCCACCCGTACCTCACCTGGGTCGAGAGCCTCAAGCTCGCCGCGCAGGGTGGCTCCGCCGGTGTGCAGAAGTTGAGCTGCTGCGCGTGATGCCGATGACGCGCGTGTCGGCCGCTTCCGTCGTCGTCGTCGCTGCGGCGCGCGCGTGCGCGCCCCGGACCATCCCATTACCCTGTTGATCATGCGTGAGACCCCCATCGCGACCCACGCCCCCGTGGCCAAGCGACCCGCGGCGAGCGGGTCGACGCGCTCGGCACGGGCGGCCACGAACGCGGCGACGAAAGCGTCCGCGAAGCCGTCGACGCCGCGCCGCGCCGCGCCCGTGTCCACGACGGGGCAGCCGCACGGTGAACGCGACACGCTCCCCATCGTGGCCCCGGACGACCTCTATCTTACCGGCGAGTCGGAGCGGGCCATCTACAACCGCCTTTCGCGGCTCGAAGGCCAGGTCCGCGGCGTGAAGCGGATGTTGGCCGAGCGGAAGAGTTGTGACGAGATGCTGGTGCAGGTGTCAGCGCTCAAGCAGGCCGTCAACGGCATCGCGACAGAATTGCTGCAGGCACACATGGAGACCTGCGTCTTGGGGCGTGTCGAGGCCGGTCAGGGTCGCGAGGCGCTGGCGAGTCTGCGGAGTGCGTTGACGAAGGTGATGAAGCATGGCTGAGCGAACACGCGACTCGACCAACCGCCTCACGGCTCCGGGCACCGAGCCGCACAAGACCGGCCGGCGCGGCCTCGTGGCAATGGTCGGCGCCGTGACGGCGGCGTTCCTGGCCTCCCTCTGCTGCGTTGGCCCGCTTGTCTTCGTCGCCTTCGGTGTCGGGGCCGGGGTGGCGAGCACATTCGAGCCGCTGCGCCCGGTCTTCACCGCGCTGACGGTCGCGCTTCTTTCGGTTGGCTTTTACGTCGTGTACGGCCGTCCCCGTCGGCGGACGGCCACCCTCGACGCCGCGCCAGGCTGTGCGGTGGACGGCACGTGCGCGGTGCCGCGCCACCGCACACGCGATACGGTCCTGCTCTGGGTTGCCACGGTCCTCGCTCTCGTGTTTCTGACGTTCCCGCAGTGGTCGCTGCTGCTCGTCTGAGGTGACGTGCTGCTCGACGACCATCGCGACAGGTTTTGCTCGGCTCACGCACATTCGCACGTCCCTCACCGCTTTCGGGGCACCCATGCACACGACGCTTGCCGCCTGCCTGCTCGCCGTCACCAGCGCTTTCTCCCTGCGTACCCCGTGCAAGGACGCGGTGCGCGTTCCGGCGGCGGATGGCGGGCTCGTATCGACGGTCAACACCCTATCCGTCCTGTCGAACCCGGCGGCGCCTCGGGTG
>CAYMQV010000418.1:0-2101 GCA_964392395.1 uncultured Gemmatimonadaceae bacterium | reverse complement strand
AAGGGGCGTACTGTCCTGCTCCGCGCTGGTTGCCGGTCTGTTTCAGTCGTGTCACACCGCGCCCCGTCGTTTCTTCGTCCCCGCAGTACCACGTTGTGCCAGAGCCCGCAGCAGGCGAGTCGTCGGATCGCTGCGGGACCGTCCGCGTCTCTATTGATGAGGCTTGGGCGACGTGGAGGGGTAGCAGGAAGGATGGGGTTGGGTGATCGGGCGCAAGCGGACAGTTCCACTGGCAGAGCAGGCGGGCTCACATGCAGGATGCGAATGCGCAGGACCAACCACCCGTGGGGACAGACATGACGACGGTGCTTCATCCGGAATCTCTGACGTCGCAGCTGACGTCGACCGCAGACAAGGCAGTACGGAAGCGTGACGGCCGGACGGCCGACTGGGATCCGGAGCGGATCGTCCGGGCGATCGCGCTGGCGTTCTTTGCTGCGCGCAACAAGGGCGCCGACAATCCGAACCGGGACAATCAGGCCAAGCACTACGGCCTGAGCCTGATGGATCACGCGGACGTGCTGCGGATCGCGGGCATGGTGACCAATACGGTCGAGCTCCGCGCCACCCGCGGCGTCCGGCCGTCGGTCGAAGAGATTCAGGACATCGTCGAGATGATGATCGCCGGCGCCGGCTTCTTCGACGTGGCGAAGGGGTACGTCCTCTATCGCGCCAGGAAGTCCGAGGCGCGCATCGCGAAGCATGGTGTGAGCGGCATCAGTGACTACATCGCCATGTCCAAGTACGCCCGCTACCGCGAAGACCTCGGCCGTCGTGAACTGTGGCCCGAAGCCGCCAAGCGCGTGTTCGACATGCACCGCTCGCGCTTCTCGGCGCTGCTCGAGAATGAAGTGTTCGGCCTCGATCGGACGCTCGGGCAGATGATCGAAACCGCCGAAACCGCCGTGCGCGACCGTCAGGCGCTGCCCAGCATGCGCTCGATGCAGTTCGGTGGCGACGCCATCGAGGTGAACAACGCGCGGATGTACAACTGCACGTTCGGGCACATCGACAGCGTGAAGAAGTTCAGCGAAGCGCTCTGGCTGCTGCTGAGCGGCACCGGCGTTGGCTTCAGCGTGCAGAAGCAGCACGTCACGCGCCTGTCCCCGTTCCCGCTGCGCGCCAGCGCCGAAGATCTGGCGGTGCGGCATTTCACCATCCCGGACACGATCGAGGGGTGGTCCGATGCGATGCATCAGCTGGTGACGAGCTACTACGACGGCGCGTACGTCGAGTTCGACTTCTCGCAGATCCGCGCCAAGGGTGCCGTGCTGCGCACCAGCGGCGGCCGAGCCCCTGGTCATCAGCCACTGAAGAAGGCGCTGGAGAAGATTCGCGGCGTGCTGGACGCCATCCCGGGCCGCAAGATGCGCCCGATCGAGGCCTACGACATCCTGATGCTCGCCGCCAGCGCAGTGATCAGCGGTGGAATCCGTCGCTCCGCGACCATCGCGCTCTTCAGCGCCGATGATGAGGAGATGGTCAACGCCAAGACCGGCGAGTGGTGGAAGCACAATCCACAGCGCCAGCACAGCAACAACAGCGCGATGCTGGTTCGCAGCGACGCCACCAGGGAAGAGTTCACGGCGCTCTTCAACGCCATCCGTCAGTTCGGCGAGCCTGGCTTCTACTTCACCGAGAGCGCCGAGTACGGGGCCAATCCGTGTGTCGAGATCGGGCTGGCACCGACGCTGATCGTTGACGAAACGGTCAGGGCCAAGCTGATGAAGTACGGCTACAACCAGACCGTTGGCATCGGCGATACGATCAGCGGTTGGCAGCATTGCAACCTGACCACGATCAACGGTCGGGTCTGCGAGACGCCGGAGAAGTTCTACGAACTCTGCACCGTGGCCGCCACGATCGGCACCTTGCAGGCCGCCTACACCGAGATGAGCTATCTCGGCCCGGTCACGCGAGTGATAAACGAGCGTGAGTCACTGCTCGGCGTGAGCATCTGCGGCATCCTCGAACGTCCCGACGTGTTGCTCAACCCGACCGTGTTGCGGAAGGGCGCGGAAACCTGCGTGATGACGAATCGCGCGGTGGCAGAAGCGATCGGCATTGAGCCGGCCGCCCGCGTCACCTGCGTGAAGCCGGA
>CAYMQV010000417.1:0-2112 GCA_964392395.1 uncultured Gemmatimonadaceae bacterium | reverse complement strand
GATCATGATGGTGTCGGTCACCGACCGCACCACGGAGATCGGCCTGCGCAAGGCACTGGGGGCGACCACCGGCGACATCCGGCTGCAATTTCTGGTGGAAGCCGCGACACTCACCGGCATCGGCGGAATCGTCGGGGTGCTGGTCGGCGGCGCCGTCGGCAAGCTCGTCACCCTGCTCCTCGACATCACCACCGGATTTCCGGTGACGCTGACGATTGTCGCGGTGACATCGTCGGTCTTCGTCGGCGTGCTGTTCGGGCTCGTGCCTGCCAACCGCGCGGCGCAGCTCGATCCGGTGGACGCGCTGCGGTACGAGTAGCACCGTCGCTCAGAACCCACGCGCTTTCAGGAACACTTCCCACAACGGCGCATCACTCGGCACCGCCAGCAGCAGATACTCCACCGCCGCCAGCGCGATCAGCATCGCCAGCAGCGCGCGACTCTGGCGCAGGAACGCATCCTTCGTCTGCCAGCCGTTCCACCAGAACAGGAGCGCCACACCAACTGCCGCAAAGAACGAGAACGGCAGGAAGTCGGTGTTCACCGGCGGACCATAGTACGAGAGCAGAAACTGCAGGTGCGGCGGCAAGAATCGCGCCCCTGGATTCGCGACACCAAAGAAGATGTTCAGCTTCGCCACCTGCAGTACCAACCAGTAGGTCGCCAATCCGGTGAATGCCAGGCGATTGGGCGAGGTCCGGACATGCAGCCAGCTCACGAAGAGCACCACGACGCACAGCAACTCGTGCCAGAGCAACGACGTGATCGCCTCCGTCGCCCGAAACACGGTGGCTTCGCCCGCGACGCTCGCGGCGTGCCCGGGACCGACGATCCACCCCCCATACAGCCCGACGTTGATCCACATCCAGATCGCCGTCGCCGCCAGAAAGGTGCGCCGCGCCGAGGCAGCGGTTCGCAGGCCACGTTGCGCATGAATCACAGAGGTCGCCCACACCGCGACGGCGGTCGAAATGATCCACGCCGCGAACCTGGTCCATTCATTCCGCTGCAGCGCGACGATCACCCCGGTCACCAGCCACCAGAACCCGACGACGGCCAGCGTCCCCTTCCCCACCGCGCTCCAGTGATCGTGCCACCACGCCGCCCATGGCCCGCGGGCCACGCCGCCTGGGCGGGCGGAGGCTGCGGTCACGGTCACGTCCGGCGGTGCGGTCATCGTGTCTCCCGCGCCAGGGCTATCGCGCCAGCGATTGATCGGGCATCAACCACCGGCAGCGGCACATAGCGCGCACCGAGCGCTTCCGCCACCTTCCGTGCCATTGGCTCCGGTCGTGGCGACGTGTCGATCAGCACCGCCGACAAGTCACTGGCACGGAACGTCGTGGCCGCATCGAGCACATCACGCATCGACTCGGCGCGTCCACCCTTGCCGTCGCGCGCCACATTTGCGCGACCATCCGTGAGAAAGACGATCACCGGCAACGTGCCCGCACGTCGTGCACTGACACCCGCCGTGATCGATGCATCGATGGCCGCGGCCAGCGGCGTGCCACCACCACCCGGCAGCGAGGCCAGCAGCTTCCGGGCACGCGCCAGGGCACGCGTGGGCGGCAGCAGCACATCGGCCGTCGTTCCGCGAAACGCGATCAACGACACACGGTCGCGCCGCGCATAGCTCTCCGCGAGCAACGCCTCGACCGCCCCCTTCGCTTCACCAAGACGCTGCGCCGCCGCCGATCCCGATGCATCCACGACGAAGATCACCGACGTCCCGGCGCGTTCCACGTAGCGTCGAATCCTGAAGTCGTCGCGCTCGACGATCAGCGAGCGAACAGGCTGGCCCTGCTCGGCACGCACCCGTGCACGCGCACGCTGCCACGGCGCGGCAGTGCGCAGCGTCTCGAGGACATGCAGACGACGCACACCATCCGGCTTCCCGCGACGAGCCGCAACCTGACGTCCCCGCGTCCAGCTCTCCTTCTCCGCACCGGCGCGGCCCATCTCCTGACTTGGCCGCTGAGCACGCGCCAGCAGCGCCGCCAACAGCTCAGGCGGCAGCGCGGCAGAGACGGCATCAATCAGTCGATCCTCCAGCTGCCCGTCGTTCGGCGGCTCGGGCTGCGACTCGTGCGGTGGTGGCGTGTCGTCTGC
>CAYMQV010000416.1:0-2143 GCA_964392395.1 uncultured Gemmatimonadaceae bacterium | reverse complement strand
GCAGCGCACCGGCCACCCCGACCAGCAGCGAGAGTCGACCCGCGAGCAGCAGTCGTGCCAGCACGTCCCGGCCAAAGGCGTCCGTGCCGAACAGATGCCAGTGCCCCGATCCGTCAGCGCGCAGCGGTGCAGAAAAACGCTGCGCCAGGACATCGCCGATCGTGGTCGGGTTGCGATCAAACAGCGTTGGCCCGACTGTACACATCAGCACGAGCAACAGCAGCAGCCCTGCGGCAATCCTGACCCGAAGTGGAGCGCGGCGCACCACGTGGCGGCCCATCACGTGGTGGCTCGGCGCGGATCGAGTCGAGGCAACACCAGATCGGTGAGCAGGTTCGTGACGATCACGGCGGTCGCGTAGACCAGCGTGACCGCCAGAATCACGGGGTGATCACGTTGCGATACCGCCGCCAGCAGCAACTTCCCCATTCCTGGCCAGGCGAACACCCCTTCCACGAACACCGACCCTGCGACGATGCCTGGTACGGACAGCGCGACCACTGCCACGATCGATGGCAGCGCGATGCGCACCACGTGTCGGTACCACGCCGATCGAGCCGACACGCCCTTCGCCGTCGCGGTTCGTCGATAATCACCTCGCGTGGCCTCGACGATCGCTGATCGCGCGAACCGCGCCGTGCCTGCGGCGCCTGTGATCGCCAGCACGAACACCGGAAGGATCGCGTGACGCAGCACGTCGAGCGGCGCCGCCGCGGCATCGAGGACGCCGGGATCCCTGAGCGCGAAGGCGGGCAGTCGCCAGGCCGGAGGAACGCCGAGCGCGGCCGCACCGACCGTCACGGCTGCGACGCAGGCCAGCGAGAGCCAGAAGGTCGGTGCGGAGTAGAGCGTGGTCGACAGAATCGTGAGCCAGGTGTCGAGCGGCCGACCCGCGCGGCGCGCCTGGGTGCTCCCGACGAGCACACCACCGAGCACGGTCAGACAGAGCGACGCGGCACCAAGACCAAGCGAGACCGGCAGCGCCGCTCGAATCGCTTCGATGACCGGGCGCCCGGTCGAGAGACTGGTCCCGAGGTCGCCACGCGCGATATTCCCAAGCCAACGCGCGTACTGCTGTGCCAGCGGGGCATCGAGGCCCAGTTCGGCGCGCAATCGCGCAAGCGTCGCTGCATCGGCCTCGGGCGGAAGCAGCAGCAGTGCCGCATCCCCCGGAGCCGAGTGCACCAGCGCAAACGTCAGCGTGCAGACCAGCCAGAGCAGTGCGAGCGCGGTGCCGAAGCGGCGGAGCAGGTGAGCCACGCCTCAATGATCGCCCGTGTACGCGGTGCCGCCAACCGGCTGGCGCGCCGTGGGGCGGCGCTGGCATGTCTGGGCTGTGCCGGATCGCCGCGGTCACCCGAGACCATCGTGATCGCGTCTGGCACCGATCTGGAAGGGATGCAGCCGCTGACCACCGTGCATCCGCTTTCTCGGCAAGTCCAGCGATATCTCGTCTTCACGCCACTCGTGCGTCTCACGGCATCGCTTTTACCCGAACCATGGGCGGCGACCGGCTGGGCCTGGAGCGCGGATCGCCGTCGGCTGTCGTTTGCGATCGACACCTCGCTTCGCTGGCACGACGGCGAGCCGTTCACGGCCGCCGACGCGGCATTCACGATCACGCTGGCTCGCGAGCCCGCGGCAGGGTACGCACGCCGGGCAGATCTCGAGGCCATCGACACCGTCGACGCTCGCGGTGCCGACAGTCTCACCTTGCACTTCTCGCGCCCGCAGGCCGAGGTGCCGCTCGTCTTCGCCGAGCTTCCCGTTGTCCCGCAACATGTGCTGCAGCAGGTGAGCCCCGAGACGCTGCGCCAGCAGCCCTTCACCGTCGCGCCCGTTGGCTCGGGGCCGTACCGCGTCGTGTCGCGTGAGGCGGGACGGCGTTGGATCCTCGAGCGGCTGCCATCGTTTCCGGCCAGGATGGGCGGAGTCGCCGCGACGAAAACGCTGGTGGTCGCGGTGATCGATGAAGCGACGACCAAGGTGGCGGGGCTGGTCAGCGGCGCGCTCGACATCGCTGGCGTGAACCCCGCCACGGCAACGCTCGTGCGTCGCGACCCAACGCTGCGCGTCCTCGACTATCCGACATTTTTCACCAACTGGCTGGTCTTCAATCCGCGCTGTGACGTCGTTCGTGATG
>CAYMQV010000415.1:0-2143 GCA_964392395.1 uncultured Gemmatimonadaceae bacterium | reverse complement strand
TGCCGCAGCTCCTCGCCACGCTCGATTTCCGCCGTCGCATCCATGATCGTGCCGAACAGGCCGACGATCAGGTCATCGCCATCACGCCGCACCCGACCCTCCTCGCGGAGGTAGCGCACGCCATTCGCGCCGCGCGCCGTGCGAAGCACGATTGAATACGGTTCGCCGAACCGGATGGCCTGCTCTACCGCCCGAGAGAACTGTGCCGCATCGTCCGGCACGAGGTCCGTCAGCATCGCCTCGAAGGCGGGGGGGCCATTGGCCTCATTCCGGCCATACAGACGGTACACTTCGTGAGACCAGTCTACCGATCCCGAACGCAGATCGCGCGACCAGTTACCCATTCGCGCAACCGCCTGCGCTTCCTCCAGCTGGCTGGTCGTGCGCTGCAACTCCAGCTCGGCCGTTTTCTGGGCCGTGATGTCACTTTGAATCGAGAGGAACCCGGTCAGTACACCGCCATCCCGGAGCGGTTCGATGTTGAGGTCCATCCAGTAGTCACTGCCGTCCTTGGCTCGGTTGAGCACTTCACAGCGCACTGACTCGCCGCGATCGAGGGCGTGCCGCAACACCTGCACCGTGGCAGGATCCGTGTTCTCGCATTGGAGGAGCGATCCGGGGCGCCTGCCGATGATCTCGGACGGCTCGTATCCGCTGATGCGAACGAAGCCGCCGTTGACCCACGTGGTGATACGATTGGCATCCGTCAGGATCACCGCATTGCTCGTGCGCTGTGCCACCATGGCCAGTCGTTCGAACTCGACGCTCCGCGCCGAAATGGCCGCGTGCTGTCGCGCCAGCAGACGCACGATCGGCTCGATGACCAGCAAGGCGATGAGCACGATCACGAGAATCAACGCGACGCCCGTGACCCATGCGGCGCGGCGCATCGCTGCATTGCGGGCTTCGCTCCACGCCTGCAGTTCGCGAACCACACGCTCGGCCAAGGGCGCGAAGCGGTCGGCCGCCCGTTCCACGGCGTGTGCCGCCTCGAGGCGCGCGGGTGCGTCGGACGCCAGGGTGACCAGGGTGACCAGCCTGCGCTCCGCGGCGAGCAGCGTGTCACGCGCCACGCCCGCCTCGGCAGCGACAGTGAGCACCTCGAGCGCGCGATCGATGTGGCTGTCGTGAAGTTGCGAGAGCAACTGGTGAAGAGAGTCTGCGTCCCGGCGCATGCGCGTCGACGTGGCATCGAGCGAATCGAGGGCGCCGCGGTCGCCATACACGGCGCTCGCGGACGCAATCGCGTACCGCGCCCCGCGTTGGCTGAGCGCCCGCTGCAACCCGGCGCGATTGATCAGTGCGGCATCGCCCATCGAGCGTCGCGCTGTGGCCAGGAATCCGAACAGTCCAAGGGCCACCAGCGCGGCGACCATTGCGAGTGACCCCGTCACGCCCATCCGCACGCGGTGGTGCGGGCTGTTGTGGCCAGGGGTTCGCGGTACCGCGGCGGCGTCGCCCAGTCGGGCGCTGACGCGCTGCCGATACAACATCCAGGCAAGGAGCGGGCCGATCGTCAGCGCCATGGCTCCGGCGCCGACGACCGATTTCACGCGATACGAGATGGCGTTGTCGGCGAGGTCGAACAGCACCATCAGGACGGTCTCGATGCCGAACACGATCATGCCAAGCCAGACCGCTTCCAGCCACCAGATGCGGGTGCGTGGTGGCTTGGGGTCTGGCTTCGGTTGTGTGGAATCGAACATGACAGAATCTCGGGAGAGTAGCTCGGGCGCCGGTCGCGATTGCCTCACGACCGGCGATGTGGCCGAGTGTCGGCGGCTCATCCCACAGGCTGCAGGAAGGGCGGAGGTGGTTCGCATCACCGGGCGTCAGCTCCACGGATGCGCCGTCGCCCGCTGCGCCGCGCCGTCCTTCCTGCGCCCTCACGAGGCCATCATCAGCCCTGAAGTACCTTGGCGGGTACTAATGCCGTGAAGGTGTCGAACCTGTCGTTTCGATCTCGCGGAGGTGCGCCATCCGCGCATGGCAGACCTCGACACCTTGTGCAAAATTGAAACTGTCGGTTTCCGCTGCAGGTCGACGAGCACGCGACCGACGACGCCCGGGCGTCCGATCCCTCACAGCGATTCCGGCTGGCGGATCGTTCGTGCTTGCGACGGCAACGGCGTCACGGCAACGG
>CAYMQV010000414.1:0-2147 GCA_964392395.1 uncultured Gemmatimonadaceae bacterium | reverse complement strand
CTTCAACACATGCACCGCGAGACGCTACACGATCGAGAAGCGCGTCTGCTGCTGTCCGGAGTTCGACGTCGTCCTGCAGCACATCAGGTTCACGCCGCTGGTTGGCACCCTCGCCGACTATCACCGACCTTCCTTCTGCTCGACGCCGATGATGTGGCGCGGTGGTGGCCGATGGTGCGCCGCGCGGCGGCATTCATCGTCGGCTATGGACCGGCCACCGAGCAGGATCGATGGGAAGAGGACGCGGGATTCTCGCCGTTCACGCTCGCCGTCGTCATCGCGGCACTGCTCTGCGCGGCGGACATCGCCGAACTGCAGGGCGACCCGCACGCCGCCCGCTACCTGCGCGAGACGGCGGATATCTGGAACGCCTCGATCGAGCGGTGGTCGTGGGCCGAGGGTTCGACGCTCGCACGCAACATCGGCGTGAGCGGGTTCAACGTGCGCATCGGCAGCAGTGCGGACGGCGAACATCCGGACGGCTCGCCGTTCGAGGGCATCGGCCGCGGGCGCGGCTGGCCCCTGCTCGCGGGTGAGCGTGCACACGACGAACTGGCGGCGGGGAATCTCGCCGAGGTGGAGCGGCTGGCGGCCGTGATGCGTGCGCAGGCGAGCGCCGGTGGGTTGTTGCCGGAGCAGGCCTGGGACGCCGCGGATATTCCGGAACTGGAACCCTTCAACGGGCACCCGTGCGGTTCCGCCATGCCGCTCGTCCGAGCGCATGCGGAGTACGTGAAGTTGATGCGTTCGCTGCGCGATGGCGATGTGTTCGACTGTCCGCCGCAGCGACGGTGCGCTGCTCCATCGACCGATGGCAGACGTTCCTCGAGCTGGACACAGTCGATTCAGGACCCAGCGTGCATCACGCCGACTTGCCGACGGCGTCGCTCGGTGTTGGTGATGCGATCGACTTCACGTTCCGCTGGGCGGCGTATGAGAGCTGGATCGGCCGCGACTATCGCGTGGCGGTGGCACATGACGCGGGGGCGACGGTCGAAGCGAAGGCTGGTGTTTCCTGAGCAGTCCATCGCGAGTGCATCGTGTCATGGCCGACATCGGTGACGGTGGTCTTGCCCATGGTGCATCTCCGATCCGTGACGGTATCGCTGCGGCTGAGCGCTACTCCACGGAACCCGGGACAGTTCAGGAAGCCAGCCGGCAGGGGCTCAGCCGTTGATACTTGCTTCACATCCCCCAGCCAAACTCCGGTCAATACCCTTTTCCGGAGATTCCTCATGCTCGCTCGATCCGCCACCATCCCCGCGCTGCTCGCCGCCTTTCTGCTTCCCCGTGCCACCCTCGCGCAACCTGCGCGCACCAACGCCGTAGTGCTGGTGGTCAGCAGCGCTGGCCGCGACAGCGGTCGGACACGTCCCGGCTTCGAAATGGATGAACTCACGCAGGCCTACCACATCTTCACGACCAATGGATTCACCGTGACGATCGCCAGCCCCACCGGCGGTGCCGTACAGGCCGACAAGCATGACCGCGACCTGGCGTACAACGCGGCCTTCCTTGGCGATACTGGCGCCGTGCGCAAACTCGCCAACACGGCGCGCACCGCCTCGCTTCGCGCACGTGACTTCGACGCCATCTTTGTGGTGGGTGGCAAGGGCGCCATGTTCGACCTTCCGCTCGACACCGCCCTCGCGCGGCTCGCTGGCGACATCTACGATCGTGGCGGCGTAGTCTCTGCCGTATGCCATGGCCCCGCGGGACTCGTTCGTGTGCGTACGAAAGATGGGAAGTCCCTGCTGGCCGGGCGCGCCGTCACCGGCTTCACCAACGAAGAGGAGCTGGTGTTCGGCAAGAAGTGGATGTCGCAGTTCGCCTTCATGCTGGAGAACGAAGTGCGCTCGCTCGGCGCACGCTGGGAAGAGGCGCCTCTCATGTTGCCACATATCGCCATCGATGGACGACTGATTACCGGACAGAACCCCTTCGCCACCGCCGCCACGGCGGAGGCAGTCGCGCGCGCGCTGGGCCGGACGCTCGTAGAGCGCGCACCGTGGCAAGACGAACGCACCGTGAACTTCGCCGCCAGCGCGCTGCACAGTGATGCGCTGACGCCGCGGCGTGAGCTTGCCGCAGTCCATGCGCTTCTCAAGGTCGATCTCATCGGACTCATCGGCTACTATCAACTGCAG
>CAYMQV010000413.1:0-2181 GCA_964392395.1 uncultured Gemmatimonadaceae bacterium | reverse complement strand
CTGTTCTACTCCGGCGTGCGTCCGGCCGTGAACGTCGGTATCTCCGTGTCGCGCGTGGGTGGTTCAGCGCAGACGAAGGCGATGAAAGGCGTCGCTGGCCGTCTGCGCCTCGACCTGGCGCAGTACCGCGAACTGGAAGCCTTCTCGAGCTTCGCCTCCGATCTCGACGCGGCCACCAAGCGTCAGCTCGATCGCGGCAAGCTGACGGTGGAAGTGCTGAAGCAGGGGCAGTACGCTCCGATGCTGATGGAAGAACAGGTCATGATCATCTACGCGGTGACGAACGGCCTGATGGACGACGTGAATCCGAACACCGTGAAGGAATGGGAGACGGGCTTCCACGCCTACATGAAGGCCAGCCACCCGCAGATCGGCGAAGCGATTGCCACCGAGAAGGCGCTCTCGAAGCCGAACGAAGCGGCGCTGCGTGAAGCGGTTGCGCTGTACAAGAAGGTGGCGGCGCCTGCCGCCGCCCGCTGATTCCGCGTAACACGGCAGCCTGACGCACCATGGCCAAGGGTCGCGAGCTCAAGGGACGGATCAAATCCGTCGAGAACACGAAGAAGATCACGCGCACCATGGAGATGGTGGCGACGTCGAAGATGAAGCGCGCCGTCGACCGGGTGGCGGCAGCGCGTCCCTACGCGGCGGCACTGGCGGAAGTCATCGGTGATCTGTACTCGGATGAACTGGCCGAGCAATTTCCGTTGCTGCGGCAGCCGGCGCAGATGCGTCGGGTGGCGCACATCATCCTGACGTCGAATCGCGGTCTCTGTGGTGGATTCAACGCGAACCTCGTGAAGGAGGCTCGCGCGCAGCTGGCGGCGCTCGAGCAGCGCGGTCTGCAGGTCGAACTGCACGTCGTCGGCAAGAAGGGCATCGGCTACTTCAAGTACGTGAATCGTGCGATGGCCGCGCAGCGAATCGACATCAGTGACAAGCCGACGGCGGCTGATGCGTCGTCGCTGGTCGATTCGCTGATGGAGCGATTCATCGCGGGCGACCTCGATGCGGTGTTCGTCACCAGCTCGAAGTTCAACTCCGCGATTTCAACCCCGCCTCAGACGACGCAGGTGTTGCCGGTGAAGCCGCCCTCGGGCGGATCGCTGAAGCGCGACTACCTGTTGTCGCCATCGGCGGAAGCGATTCTCACCGAGCTGTTGCCGGCGTACGTCAGCAACTCGGTATATCGCGCGCTGGTGGAGACGGTTGCCGCCGAGCAGGGCGCACGGCGCACGGCGATGAAGAATGCGACCGACAATGCGACCGACATGTTGAGCACGTTGCGCCGCACGTACAACCGCGCCCGTCAGGCGCAGATCACGCAGGAAATCGCCGAGATCGTCGGCGGCGCCGCAGCATTGCAGGGCTAGGACGCACCACTGATTCACGACCAGAACCCCGAGACGGAACTACACATGGCAGCAACAGCGACTCCCGCGGCGGTGACCGGCAAGGTGGTGCAGGTCATCGGCCCAGTGCTCGACGTCCAGTTCGAGGCAGATCATCTTCCCGAGCTGTACAACGCGCTTCGCATCGACGAGGTGCTGGCCGACGGGACGCACATCAAGGTCACGCTCGAGGTGCAGCAGCATATTGGGCGCAATCAGGTGCGCACGGTCGCCATGAGCAGCACCGACTCGGTGGTGCGCGGCATGGATGTGCTGGACACCGGCAGTCCGATCATGGTGCCGGTTGGCGCCGCGGCGCTCGGGCGCATCCTGAACGTGCTCGGTGATCCGGTCGACAACGGCGCGGCCATTCCGGCCGATGCGCCGCGCTGGCCGATCCATCGCAAGCGCCCCGACTTCGTGAACCTCGAACCAAAGACGGAAATCTTCGAGACGGGCATCAAGGTCATCGACCTGATCGCCCCGTTCGTGAAGGGTGGCAAGATCGGTTTGTTCGGTGGTGCCGGCGTGGGCAAGACGGTCGTCATTCAGGAACTGATCAACAACGTCGCCAAGGCACACGGCGGCAAGTCGGTGTTCTGTGGCGTCGGTGAGCGCACGCGCGAGGGGAATGACCTCTACCTGGAATTCCAGGAAGCGAACATTCTCGACAAGGTGGCGCTGGTCTATGGCCAGATGAACGAGCCGCCCGGAGCGCGTCTGCGCGTGGCGCTGTCGGGTCTTACCGTGGCCGAGTATTTCCGCGACACCGAAAACGCCGACGTGCTGG
>CAYMQV010000412.1:0-2205 GCA_964392395.1 uncultured Gemmatimonadaceae bacterium | reverse complement strand
CGAGTCGGTGGCGAAGTACTGCAACTTCCCGATGGAGCGGGTGATGGTCACCGTGCACAAGTACGGCAACATGAGCGCCGCCACCGTGCCCGTGGCCCTGGTGGAAGCGCTCGAGGAAGGGCGCGTGACGCCGGGCGCGAGCATCCTGATGCCGGCCTTCGGCGGCGGGCTGACCTACTGCTCGCTGCTGGTGAAGTGGGGCGATCGCGTGACGCCGCTCGGCGTGTCCGACGCGGCACTCCCGCCCTGCACGCAGACGGCACTCGAGATGGTGAATGAGGTCCGCGCGCGACATGATGCGCACGGACGCTCACGGGCGGGATTGATGGCGCCGGTATTCGTGGAGACGACGCTGGCGTAGCTGAGCTCAGCTTCGCGGTCGTAGTGCGTCGACGGTCACGCGACCGCGAAACGTCCGGACCGTCACCGGCGGCGCCGCTCCGCTGCCACTGCCGATCGAACGCGTGATAGTGGCCGTGGTACCGTTCCGCACGACGGACGCGCCGAGATCGAGTGGTGAGCCGCCACCCGCTGGCGCCGCGATTCTGCCGCTGATGTCGCCGCCGGACGCGCGAAGATCGAGGGCCGCACGCTGATCGACCGGGAAGTCCAGGTGCACCGGCCCGCCGAACGTCTCGACGTCGAGCGAACCGGTGGCGGCCAGACGTCCACGCACAGTCACGCGTCCATCAACCGTCTCGATGCGCAACCGACCGATGGTTTGTGCAGAGACCGTGACGGACCCGCTGACCGACGTCAGTTGCGCTTCGTCGATCCGGCCGACGATGTCGAGTATGCCGCGGGTGGTGCGCGCCCGGACGCTGGGAGTGGTCGCGGCAACATGCACATCACCGCCGATCGATTCGACCGTTACCGACTCGATCTCGCCGGAGACGTTCACGTCGCCCGCCGCCGACCCCACATCGACCGAGCCAGTCACGCCACGCACTTCCACGTTCGCGGCGCCGCTGCGCACCACCAGACGAGTGCCGATCGGCACGCGGACCAGCAATCGCGACTGGCCGGCGGTGGCGGTCCCCTCGGCGCCGAGCTTGAGCCCAGTCAGGCTGCCGCCACCGAAGAGCGTTTCGCCCGCGGCAAGAGTACCGGAGATCGCCACCGAATCACGCCCCCACCCTTCCACCTGGAGTATTCCACTCGGGGCGTGAATCTTGATCGATGCCGCCGGCGCCACACGCCAGCCACGCGCGACGGTGGGCGCCTGTGCGCGCAGCACCGACGCACCGATCGCAACGGACGCGATCAGAGACACGCTCGACAACAGCAGGCTCACCGCTCGACGCATCAGATCTCGTCCAGCAGCGTCATCGCGCGCTGCAGCAGGTGCAGTTGCTTCGCGCGCAGCACCACGATCGCGTCACGCGCCGCCGCATCGTCAGGATGCGCGCGCAAGGCGCTCCGCGCCGACGCAAGCGCCGTTTCCGTTACGACCAATGCCGATTCGATCGCGTCACGCGCCTCGAGCGGCCATCGCATCGACCGCAGTGAATCGGTCGAGGCCGCACGCCAGTTGCGCGTCTCGTCGAGCACTGCCCTCACCCGCGGATCACTGCGCTCCTCCGGCAGCAATGCCGAGGCCACGTCGGCGCGAGCACTGCGACGCACTCGGGAGATGGACGTCACCAGCACCACCGCCAGCAGCGCCGCCATGCCGAGCCTCGCCACGCGCACCGTCCGGCGATTCGTCCGTACGCGCTCCGATGGCTGCTCCGCATCGGTGACGCGGGAAGTGGCCAGCATCGCCTGCTGCAGCTGCGCCCATGAGTCAGCCGGCGGCGTGCGCTCTGCCGGCAACGCATCGATGGCGCGCTGCAGCGCCTCTCCCGGGCCGGCATCGGGCGCTGACTGGGGGTGTTGCGGTGTCGTCATCGCTCCAGCTCCCGACTGAGCAGCAACCGTGCCCGTGACACCTGTGCGCGGATGGTGCCCGCCGCATTGTCGGTGATCAGTGCAATCTCCTCGTAGCTGTACCCCTCGACATCGCGCAGCACGAACGCCGTGCGCATTCGAGGGGGGAGTGCCGCGATCGCCCGCTCGAGATCGATCCGCGTGCCGGGTTCGCCCGAGGGGGCCGCGATACCCGCCAGCTTCTCCATTTCTTCCTCGGCGGTTTCCCGCGCATCACGGCGGCGCTGCGCGCGCAGCGCTGCAAGGTGCGCATTCACCGCAATGCGATGCAACCAG
>CAYMQV010000411.1:0-2211 GCA_964392395.1 uncultured Gemmatimonadaceae bacterium | reverse complement strand
GCTTCCAGCAGTGCCGCCTGGGTGCGGGGCGGTGCCCGATTGATTTCGTCGGCCAGGACGATGTTGGCGAAGATCGGCCCGCGAACGAACCGGAACGCGCGATGCCCGGTGGCCGAGTCTTCTTCGAGGAGCTCGGTGCCCGTGATGTCACTCGGCACCAGGTCCGGCGTGAACTGGATGCGTCGGAAGTCCAGTTGCATGGCTTCCGACACGGCACGCACCATCATCGTCTTGGCGAGTCCCGGGACACCGACCAGCAGTGCGTGACCACCGGCCACGATCGCCAGCAGAATCTCATCGAGCGCTTCGGTCTGGCCGACGATGCGTCGCGCCACCTGCGCCCGCATCGCCTGAGCCGCTTCGACCAGTGACGCCGGCGCCATGTCCGTCGTGACGCGCGCGGCAGCTCGTGCCTCCACCATCACCTGATCGGCAGCCGACGACGGAAATGCAGCAGCAGTGTCGATCCGTCCGTCACACCGGCGGCGGCCAACGACTTCGCTTCGTCGCGGATCTCGAAGCCGCCGAGTTTCGTGACGACGTCGCCGGGCAGCGGAACGTCGGGCGCCAGCACCGCGAGTGCGCGCGCCTTCACCGTCGCGACCGACGTGCCCGGTGCCGCCACGACCTTGACCGCATCCCACGCTTCGAGCAATTGCACGCGGATCGTGAGGGCGTCGGCGCCAACCGGCGCGACCGTGATCGCCTCCGCCGGGGTGCGGAGCTGGGTGACGAAGGGTGGCATACGCAGTTGGACGGGACGGAGGAAGAACAGGGTGCCAGCGGCCGACGGTGACACGCTCGAAGCACCGTCTCGTGATTTACGCGCCGGAGGGGGCCGGAGTTGCGTCCCCGGCCGGTTCCTCGAGCGCCCGGGCCGGCGGCGG
This sequence comes from uncultured Gemmatimonadaceae bacterium, assembly GCA_964392395.1. GTDB lineage: Bacteria > Gemmatimonadota > Gemmatimonadetes > Gemmatimonadales > Gemmatimonadaceae > JACMLX01. The sequence goes on along the minus strand of CAYMQV010000411.1, from coordinate 1,324 downwards.
CGCCACGTACGTCGGCAGCCCAGACAGGAAGCGGGCGATCTGCTGATCAAACATGTAGCTGGAGCCGGTCACCCGCGTGCCGCCTGGAATCGCCGCCACGCCGAAAATCACGTCTTCCCCGCCCTGACCGCGGAGGGCGACGTACGTCGGCCCCGACTTTTCGGGGAAGGCGGCGTAAATGCCGTTACCGGTCGCGAAGAACTCGGTCGCGGCCTCCAGCACGGCCGCGCCGGCGAGGGAGGTGTTGGTTTCCTGCTGGGTGCGGATGGCGCTGGTCATGCGATAATTCTAGCGCTGGGGTCCAGATGCACGCGACACGCGCCCGACCGCGCACCGCGCAGGTCCGACGCCGGCACGACGCCGGCACGACGCCGGCACGACGCCGGCACGACGCACCGCAACTCGTCGCAGGCGGACGTGATTCCTCGACAGTCGCGTCCCCCCGGTGCCTCAGTCGCCCCGAAAGGCCGTCACGCGATGCGACCCGTCGCAGAACGGCATTTCTCTCGACGCCCCACACCGGCAGAGCGCCATCGACTCCGCCTCCCGAAGCAGCGTCCCATCCTCGCGCTCGATTCGAACCGAACCCTGCAGTACCAAGGGGCCGTTGTGGCGCAACCTGATCCGCAGTGCTGACGTAGTCTCATTGTCTGCCGCATCCATGTCTCCAATTTACCTTGCAGCAGACACCTCTACCATGGAGCTCCAATGACTGAAGTCCCGTTGCGCAAGATCATGATTTCCAGCTTTGAGACGCCAGGTGGCGCCGAAGCAGCGCTCCACCTGCTGAAAGCCGCACTCGTCACGCTCGGCAACGTTGCCATCGTGAAGCGCGACCAGAACGGCAAGGTGGAGTTCACCGAGTCGCAGGACTGGGGCGTCGGCAAGAGCGCCCTGGTCGGCGCGATCGCCGGTCTGTTGCTGCCTGGTGTCGGGACCATCACGATGGCGGCCGGCGGGGCATTGGCCGCCTACTTCATCGATCTCGGATTCCCTGATCCCTTGCTCAAGCAGATGGGTGAAGGGCTCGACGCCAACAGTTCCATGCTGGTGGCACTGGTCGACGAGAATGGCATGACCCGTGCTGCGGAAGTTGTCGCACAGGCGGGGGGCACGGTGCTTGGCACGAGTCACGAAACTGATCTTGCGGCCGCGATGGCGACGATGACGCGCCCGTAGCATGAGCGGCACGGACTACACCAACGGCGCTCCGTGATCGGAGCGCCGTTGGTGTAGTCACGAGTTGCCGTGACGTCAGGCGATGATGCGATCCTGCACCCACCCGCGCACCTGATCCATCGCGATCCGCACCTGCGCCAGCGAA
>CAYMQV010000410.1:0-2238 GCA_964392395.1 uncultured Gemmatimonadaceae bacterium | reverse complement strand
ACGATCGGCCTGCAGTGCCGCGCGCTGTGACGGCGTGAGTGCACCACGAGGCCCACGGAATCGCACCTGGCCACCTTCGACCCAGAGTTCGACGCCCTGCGAGGTCACGTCATGCAGCAGTTGATCGATGCTCATGTCTGCCGCAGCGTCATGTTCGAATTGAAGTTCGTCGGACCAAGGAAAGTCCGGGCCTCGACCACCCGGACGTTCAGGCTTGGCCCAACCAGCAGCTGCGTTTCTCCCGCCCGGTCCCACACACCGATGTCCACGAGGTAAATCCCCGGCTGGACATTCATCTGCAGCTCGACGTCGAGCACGAACTCACCAATCGGGAAGGTGAGGTCAAAGACCGAGGTCCCGGTGGCATACACCACCTCGCCGGTCTGCGCACTGCGCACGATGATGCCCACCGGCTCGACGTGCCGGGCGATCTCCGACAGCGTCATGCCCTGAATCCGGATCCGAAGAGAGCCCCCTGACGGCACCGCGTTGCCATCAATGAGTTCCGCCGCGTGCATCGTCAGCGGCGAGGACTCCGAAGCACCGGCACCGGCGCTGCCCACACCGCGCATGTAGGCGCCAATGACATCGGTCGGTGCGCCACTGCAGACCACGCCACCATGCGACATGAGCAACGCGTGGGTGCAAAGCTCCGCCACGCGATCGAGTTGATGCGACACGACCACCACCGGCATGCCGCTACGCGCCAACACCTGAATCTGGCCGAACGCCTTGCGCTGGAACGCATAGTCGCCGACCGCGAGCACTTCATCGATGACCAGCACATCCGGATCGAGATGGGCTGCGATCGAGAAGCCGAGTCTGGCGTTCATCCCCGAGGAGTATCGTTTCACCGGGGTATCGATGAATTGCTCGATCTCGGAGAAGGCGATGATCTCATCCAATTTCTGGTGGGTCTGCGTGCGACCCATGCCCATGATCGCTCCCTGCAGGAAAATGTTCTCCCTGCCAGTCAGATCAGGATGAAAGCCAGCCGCCACCTCGATCAGCGCACCGATGCGACCATGCACGGTGTATGATCCGGCGGACGGTCTCAGGATGCGCGTGAGGATCTTGAGGATCGTCGATTTTCCGGCGCCGTTGTGGCCGATGATACCGAGGGTCTGTCCCGGGCTGACGGAGAAGGACACGTCGCGGACTGCCCAGAATTCATCCGCAGTCAATGCGGGCGCGGCCGTAGAGCGCCGCAGGACGCGCCGCGCCACGGCCGGCAGCAGATCGCGCAGGGAGTCGTGCACTTCGCCGCGTCGGAACTTCTTCGAGACAGCGTCAAAGACGATCCCGGGAGCCTGTACCGCCATCAGACGTACTCGGCGAACCGGAACTGCGCCCGGTGAAAGACCAGAGCCGCCACGAGCAGCCCGCCGATGGCCCACACCGCGCTGTACGCGAGGTAGAGCGGGCTCCAGATGAGCGCGCCATCGCTCGCGCGCCGGATCGTCTCGAGAAGATTGTGCCCGTCCACCACCGACAATCGGAGCCCTTCGACGATCGGTGACAGCGGATTCAGCATCTGCGGCACGATCCACCGCGCACCGAGCGCTGCCGGCTCGTAATAGATCGGAGTAAAAAAGATCCCGAAGGTCAGCAGGAGCTGGATCACGTACCTGACGTCGCGGAAAAACAGATTCGCACAGCTGAAAAACAGTCCAGCGGCCAGTGTCAGCGAGAACAGAAGGCAGACCAGCAGCGGCAGCCACAGCAGCGCCCACGACGGCGTCCATCCGATGAACGGCATGAGCAGCGCAACGACTCCGGCACCGATCAGCGAATCGAACGTGGAGGCCAGAATCACCGAGAGTGGCAGGACTTCACGGGCAAAGTACACCTTCGTCAGCAGCGCCCAGTTGCTCGTCAGTGAGTGCGTTGCATACCCGATCGCAGCGGCGAAGAACCCCCAGGCCACACTCTTCACCATGATCGCAGCGGCATTTGCCATGCCGAATGGCTGGCCGGCCATGCTGACCATGACCAGACGCACGATCACACCGGCCGCAACGATTACGAGGGGCGAAATGATCGCCCATGCGAAACCGATCGCCGCCTGTTTGTAGCGGATCCGAATGTCGCGCAGCGTCAACTGGTAGATCAGGCCGCGCGCCTGACTGACGTCGGTGAGGATCTCGCCCAGTTCCTGCAACACACCACGGCGCGGCAGAGCTATCGTTGACGGCGTCGTCATCATCAGGTGGTCGAAGGAAGACATGGAAGCTAACC
>CAYMQV010000409.1:0-2276 GCA_964392395.1 uncultured Gemmatimonadaceae bacterium | reverse complement strand
CGGAGCGGTGACGGCGGCGGGGCTGATCAGCCTCGCTCGCTCGGTGCCGACGATCGTCGCCGCACTGCGCGCCGGCATGGGCGACCTGACCGGCTCGAAGGCCGGCACTGCGGTACGGCGAACGGCGCGGAGCCTGCCGATGAGCGTCGTCGTCGGCGGCGTCATCGCGCTGGTGCTGATCACGGCGTTCGTTCCGCCATTGGCGATCGGCATCACCGGCTCGGTGCTGGCGCTCTTCTTTGCTTTTCTTTTCGTCACCGTCGCCAGCCGCGTCACCGGGCAGATCGGGGCCTCGTCGAGTCCGATCAGCGGGATGACCGTCGCGACGGTGCTGCTGACCGCGCTGATCTTTCTGGCGGTCGGCTGGGTCGGCATCGAACATCGCGTGCTGGCGCTGAGCATCGGCGGTGTGGTCTGCATCGCCGCCGCCGTGGCGGGTGCCACCTCGCAGGATCTCAAGACGGGCTACCTCGTGGGTGCAACGCCGGCCCGGCAGCAGATCGGCCTGCTCGTCGGCGTCACCACCTCGGCGCTCTGCGTGGGTCTGATCATTTCGTTCCTCAATACCGCGAAGACCACGTTGGTCAAGCGCGACTACCGCGATGCAAGGATCAGCGCCGTGGAACCGCTGCTGGCAGTGGTCGAACGCGGACGCATCACGCAGCGCGTGGCGAGTACGGCGCAGACGGCAGAGGTGTACAAGGTGGGCCGGATCTACACCGTGCAGGGCAACGTGCCGGTCGGTCGCTACCTGCTGGATCGCAATACGAACGAAATCCGATTCGCGATCGATCCGGGAATCGGTGGTCGCGAGACGGTGGACTACCTCGGCAACACGGTCACCAAGCTCGACTCGCCGAAGAGCCAGATCATGGCGCTGGTGGTGGATGGCATCCTGACGCAGAAGTTGCCGTGGGGGCTGATTCTGATCGGTGCGTTCCTGGCGATCGCGATGGAAATCTTCGGCATCAACTCGCTGCCGGTGGCAGTCGGTGTCTACCTGCCGATTTCGACATCGGCCACCATGTTCATCGGCGGCGTGCTGCGCTGGATCGTGGATCGTCGGGTGGCGTCCACGCAGGGGAGCGCCGTCGAGGGCGGCGATTCCGGGCCCGGGGTGCTGTTTTCGTCTGGTCTGATCGGCGGCGGTGCCATCACCGGCATTCTGCTGGCGGCGTTCACCGTGTACGAAATGGACACGGCGTACGATTTCTCGAAGCTGCTCGGCACGATCGGCGAGAATCCCACGGTCTCGATGGTGATCTTCCTGCTGGCCCTGCTGTTGCCGCTCTACCACTTCGGGACGGCCAGGCAGAAGCCATGAGTTGACGGTGGATGAACTCAGACGAGCCCGGTTGCATCCACCCGAGATTTCGCGATCTCGCAGGGATCGGCACGGTCGATGCGAGAGAAGAGCTGCCGGACCACATATGCCGGCGCTCAAGCGAGCGGAGCCGAAGACAGGGCAATCCGGGAACCGTCTGATGACGTATTCCTTTCGTGGCAGGGAACCGACGTGCGGAGCTCACCGTGCCGGTTTGCGAATCTGCATTCCAGGATGAATTGACCGATGAAGCGTTTCATGACTGCAGTGGCGCTGGTTGGCGCCGTAGTGCTCGCGCCGGTTTCGGCCCGCGCACAGGCTGTTGAGAAGGATATCGTCGAGACCGCAGTTGCCGCCGGCACGTTCAACACGCTGGCGAAGGCGTTGACCGTGGCTGGGCTGGTCGAGACGCTGAAGGGCACTGGCCCGTTCACCGTGTTCGCACCGACCGATGCCGCGTTCGCCAAGATCCCACCGGCAGCACTGCAGGCGCTGCTGGCTGACAAGGCCAAGCTGACGGCCGTGCTGACCTATCATGTCGTCGCCGGTTCGGTGATGGCGGCGCAGGTCGTGGGTCTGTCGGAAGCGGCGACGGTGCAGGGCAGCAAGGTTGCCATCAAGGTCGTCGGCGGCAAGGTGATGTTGAACGGCACCACGACCGTCACGGCCACGGACATCAAGGCGAAGAATGGCGTCATTCACGTGATCGACACCGTTCTGATGCCGCCCGCTTCGATGAGCGGCATGAAGCACTAGTGGTCCCCGTCACTCCGGCGCACGCCGGGGTGACGCAACGTTGCGGCCCCGCTGATCCAGCATGGATTCGCGGGGCTGTCGCGTAGCGGGCAGCAGCGCGGTAGCGTATGTGTCGTGTCGCCGAACCACATCGTCACCACGCTTGCCCCAACCGCCGTGCTCTCGTTTCGAACCACGATTCCTGCGCTGCTCGTCG
>CAYMQV010000408.1:0-2398 GCA_964392395.1 uncultured Gemmatimonadaceae bacterium | reverse complement strand
ATCCTGAACGCGTTGCGGGCGTCGCGAGGGTAGCTTGCGCACACCGAGGCACGCATCACACCGCGTTTGCCCGGATGAACTTCCAACTCAGGAAGCAGTGCGAAGTGCGACTCAAGGACTTCATCCGCGCAAATATCGAACCGATCCTCGTCGAGTGGACCGCATTCGCAGGGACGCAGGCCGCGGCTGGCGGTATGACTCGGACCGAGCTGCGCGATCACGCCGGCGAGATTCTGCGACACATTGCACGCGACCTCGGAACACCGCAGACCGATTCAGAAGCTTTGGATAAATCGCATGGGAACGCGGATTCCGGTGGCGCCGGTGGTCTGGCGCAGGACGACGGCGTCGAGACCCCAGCCGAAACACATGGTGCTGACCGCGCGGAGAGTGGGTTCTCGTTCGCTGAGATGATTGCTGAGTTTCGCGCCCTGCGTGCGAGTGTCTTGCGACTCTGGATCACGTCGCGCGGCACGCTCAGCGAGGCGGATCTGCAGGACCTGATGCGCTTCAATGAGGCCATCGATCAGGCCGTTGCCGAATCCGTCTCGCGCTTTTCGCGCGATCTGGAGGCGGCCAAGGACCTGTTCATCGCAATCCTGTCGCATGACTTGCGCACGCCACTGCAGGCTGTGCTGTTCAGCACGAGGCTGCTGCTCGAGTCCGATATGCAGCGCGCGGATCAGACTGCAGCGCTGCTCAGCATCGAACGCAGCAGCTGGCGGATGAGCGGCATGATCGCCGACCTGCTCGATTTCACGAACTCGCGGATCGGGGCCGGCATCAGCATCAGCAGGATTGCGACGGATCTGGGACGCGTCGTACGAGATGCCGTCGATGAAGCGCGGGCAGCGCATCCTGGATGTGTATTCGAGTTGCGATTGGCAGGTGATCTGGCATGCGCCTGCGATACGGCACGGTTGCGGCAAGTCTTCGCCAACCTCTTATCCAACGCCGCCGACTACAGCAATGTTGCGGCGCCAGTCAAAGTCGACGTCGTGGGCAGTCCAAGCGCAGTGGTGTTCACCGTGGTCAATCGTGGTGAGCTCATTCCTCGTGACCGGATGCAGGTGATCTTCGAACCTTTCAAGCGACTGCGCCAGGTCACCGACGAGAGCGATGATTCCCGGCATCTGGGCCTTGGCCTGTACATCGCGGACCAGATCGTGACTGCGCATGGCGGGCGTATCGGTGTGACATCGACGGAAGCGGAGGGCACGTGTTTTAACGTGTCGCTGCCGCGCTGAGCCCATCGTGACACGAGTGCGCGAACGTCGTGGTGCGGGCGCGGAATGTTTTAGAGCGTCACACTGTTGTTCGTCCGCAAGGTCCTGGCATCTTCGATGCACGCCGGTTGACTCCCGGTCGTGGAGCGTTCGTCATGCACGAACGCCGCTCAGGGGTGCACAACCGGGAGAACCACCGAGGAGCGACGTCGTATTCGACGCGATGACTGGTACGTTCGTGAGCAAGACAAAATTGCGTCACGGTGTTCGACCAGACCGGAACGCTGACCCGGGGCCTGCCCGCGGTCACGAATGTTCGGCCTCTTCGACACCGTCGATCAGGTACTGGCTGCGGCGGGCGCGGTCGATTTGAGCAGCGGACATCAAGTGTTGCGGCCGGTGGTGAAAGACGCGGCACAGGTGATCGGCGTGGCCGTGATCCTGAGCGCGTTGCGGAGTAGGCCTCGCGGTTCGGGACTCGGGCTCTGGCTTGTGCCTGGAGCTGGCCGCCGGGCGAGGCAACGCGCTGCGGCACCGCCCAGGAGCGCGAGCGAGCCAGAGCCGGCTGTTGTCCTGTCATATGATTAGCGAGTTCTTATCCTCTGGCGAGGTCGGGTTCACTTCTGGAGGGCGGAGACGATGACGATTGGTTTTGTGAGGGTGGGGGCCAGGCTTGGTGCGCTGGGGTGTGCTGCGGTGATCGCGACAACCAACGTTCTGGCGCAGGCGCGTGCGACGTCGCAGCAGTCGATGACGCAGGAGGCGCGGGTGTCGAAGGATGCGGCGCGAATGACCGCGCTTGGGCGGGTGCCTGACGGTCGGATGAGCACGATCGAACTGCGTCGCGGGGTGGCGGGGGAGCTGGTATACATTGCGATCATCGCGGAGGCGGGGCAGACGCAGAAGACCGAGGTGGTGGTGGACGCGATGACGGGTGCGGTGGTCAGCAAGCGACCGTAGCTGCCCGCTGGTGTTTGGCGACGCGATTGAAGCAAGGCGTGGGTGGGGTTAGGTTGCAGGTCTGTTGTGTGGCCTGCCGGCGAGTATGACGGCAGTGACGGGACGTAGCGCAGCCCGGTAGCGCACCTGAATGGGGTTCAGGGGGTCGCAGGTTCGAATCCTGTCGTCCCGACTATGATTTACAACGACTTACGGCGCTCTTCGGGGCGCCG
>CAYMQV010000407.1:763-2421 GCA_964392395.1 uncultured Gemmatimonadaceae bacterium | reverse complement strand
CTCAAACGCTGAGCCCAATGTGCCGGCTGCGCATCGGGCGGCTGCTGTGCCCAGTTCAAGGCCAGTCGCGTAGTGATGCTCTGGGCCTGCTGGCGCTCCATGAAGGATGCGAAGTTCATCAACGCTGCGCCTGCGCTATGAAGCTTGAATCCCAGGCTTCGTCGCAACGCGAGGTAGTCCTCGATGGCCCTGGTCAGCGGCTTCATTGCGCACCCCCCGGCCAAGGCAGAGCCAAGGTATGCAGCGATGCAAGGTCGACCTTGGCGTATATGGTCGTGGTCTGGGGGTTGCGATGACGAAGGATCTCGCCGATCTCGCCGAGCGACGCTCCATTGCCCAGCATCTGCGTAGCCAGCGAGTGGCGCAACAGGTGTGCTCCCTTGCAGGGCGACTCGATACCTGCGCGCTGCAGGGCTCGGAACACGATGCAGCTGACCGCGCTGGGTCCACGCAAGCCTCGTCGCGGTGCGCGAGATCGGATGAAGACATTGCGCACATCGCACACGGGGCGCCCGCCGCGCAGGTAGTCCACCAGGGCGGCACCGACATCGGCTGGCATCGGCAGCAGGTCACAACGTTGGGCTGGGCCACGAATACGAATGGCACCTTCGTCCCAGTCGAGGTCGTCCAGTGTGAGTTCGACTACTTCTCCCGCACGCAGTCCCAGCCGTGCGAGCAGCAGCAACACGGCGTAGTCCCGGCGACCGGTAGCGGTTCGCCGATCGCACTGGGCGATCAGGCGGTGCACTTGGGAAGCCGATATCGATCGGGGAATGCCCGACATCGACCAGTTCGCCACCGTCGGCACGCTGGAATGCAAGTCGGTGCGGATGTCACCCAGGTAGCGCCCATACTGAAGAAACGAGCGCAACGCCGACGTCATGACCTTGGCCCGCTTCGAGTGCTGCAGGCGCGCTGCATCGACCTGTACGAAGCGGATCACGTCTGCAGCGGTGATCTCGTCGAGCCGAACCTCGCCGTTGCCGAATACGTGCTCGAGAAAGCGTCCGACCGCGTCTCCGTACAGTCGAATCGACGCGGCGGCCAGCCCACGCTCACACAGCAGGTAGTGCTCGAACTTCCGCCGGACGTGAAGTCTTGGCGCCATCGCAATCGACTTCTGCGCAACGGCGGTGCCATCGACCGAGAAAAGGCTGACGAACTCGCGCAGCGTGAAGGCGTCGCCACGCCTGCGCCGTCGATGCACCCATCGATCTTCGAGGTACGCATCAACAAGCCCGGCCTCGACGCCGCGAACACAGCTCTGGCGCTGGTCGAGCCAGGTCGCGAAATCTTGCGCCAATCGCGCTGCGCTCCGCGACGACGCAGGCGCGTACCCGCGAACTCGCATCTGCTCGGAAAACAGGGGCACCAACGCCAGGAACGTACTCTCTGCTGCTGCTGGCAGCTGAGCCTTGAATGTCTGAGTCACGATCATCTCCAGTCACACCACGAAGCGTGGCCGGAGAAAATATGCCGAGTGTTCTTCCCGTCTTGCCGCTCGCCGAGCGACTGCCACGACACAGGTGTCTCGGCATATTCCTGGACTCGGAATAGTGGCGCCTATTCCGACATCGGCATAGGCGCCACTGCTTCGCTACGCACTTGCTGGAGGCCGGCGTCGACCTCAACAGCATCAGCAAGCTGCTGGGCCACGC
>CAYMQV010000407.1:0-753 GCA_964392395.1 uncultured Gemmatimonadaceae bacterium | reverse complement strand
GCTGCGCGTGGCCCAGCAGCTTGCTGATGCTGTTCGGATCGACACCGGCTTCCAGCAGGTGTGTGGCGAAGCAGTGCCGAAGCGTGTGGATGCCGCCGATCTTGGTGATGCCAGCGGCGTCGCGGGCCAGGTAGTAGTAGCGCTGGCCACTGCCGCGGTCCATGCAACGCGCGGTATTGGAGCGCGAAGGGAACAACCAGTCAGCGCCGCTGGCGCCAGCGCGACAAGTGCGCCAGTAGGTGCGCAGCAGGTCGAGCAACTCCGGCGTCAACAGGCCGTAGCGGTCCTGCCCGCCCTTGCCCTGAACGACACGGATGCACATGCGGTCGGGGGCCGAGTCGATGTCGCAGCCGCGCAGATTGCACAGCTCCGTCAGTCGCCGGCCGCTGGCATAGGCTGTGCTCAGGAAGGCCCGCGCCTTCAACGACATGGGCGCTGCCAGCAACGTGGCGACCTCGGCGCGAGACAACACCTCGGGCAGCCGCTGCGGCTGGCGGCCCAAAGGAATCTGGGCGCGGCGCTCAGCCTGGCCGAGAACGTCGCAGACCAGGAAGCGCAGGGCACACGAGGTGATGTTGACGGTCGAGCGCGACCGGTGGCGCTCTTGAAGCAGGTAGAGCAAGTACGCCTGTACTTGCTCGTCAGTCAGAAGCTCTGGGCTGAGGTGGTGGTGCCGGGCCATCTGCCCGACAGCGCAAAGGTAGGTCTCTTGGGTGCGCGCAGCAAAGCCGCGCAACACCATCGCATGGATCA
>CAYMQV010000406.1:219-2427 GCA_964392395.1 uncultured Gemmatimonadaceae bacterium | reverse complement strand
CCGAGGTGTCATCCTTCGGATAGAAGTAGAGCACGACGTACCGGCCCTTGAGGTCCTCGAGGGCCAGGGTTTCGCCGGTGTCCGTCTCGATGGTGAAGGCGGGAGCTGCTTTTCCGATGGTGGGCATGAATGTGACAAGGTATGTGTTGAGGCCGCGCTCGATCGGGCGCGCAGTGTCTCGCCAGATGATCGATGATCTACGCCCGCACCTGCCCGGTATGCAACGCCTCCCCACCCAACAGCACCGCCATGACAGCCTTCTGCACATGAAGCCGGTTCTCCGCCTCGTCAAACACGCGGCTCTGCGGTCCGTCGATCACGCTGGGCGTCACTTCCTCGCCGCGGTGTGCCGGCAGGCAGTGCAGGAAAATTGCACTCTTTGCCGCACGCTGCATCACGGCGTCGTTCACGATGTAACTCTGGAACGCGTGCACACGCTGTTCACGCTCCGCTTCCTGGCCCATCGACGCCCACACATCGGTCGTCACCACCGTCGCGCCGTCGGCAGCTTCGGCTGGATCACGCATCAGGCGCACGTCGGTCTGCTTCTGCGCCCGCGCCAGCAGTACGGGATCGGGATCGTAGCCCTCCGGGCACGCCAACCGCAACGGGAAGCCGAACGACGCCGCCGCGTCGATCCACGAGTTCGCCATGTTGTTGCCATCACCGATCCATGCCACGACCTGCTTGCGCTCGTCGTTCAGATGCTGGCGCACCGTGAGCACATCGGCGAGCACCTGACAGGGATGCTGCAGATCGGTCAGGCCATTGATCACCGGCACCTGCGCGTGCTTCGCCAGATTGAGCACGTCATCATGCGCGAAGGTCCGGATCATGATGCCATCGACGTATCGCGTCAGCACCTGCGCCGTGTCGGATAGCGGCTCGCCACGACCAAGCTGCACGTCGCGGTCCGACAGAAACAGCGCGTGCCCGCCGAGCTGGAACGTGCCGACTTCAAACGACACGCGCGTTCGCGTCGACACCTTCATGAACAGCATCGCCAGCGTCTTGCCACGCAATGGGCGCCGATCGTAGTCGCCACGACGCATCCGGTCGGCGAGGCGCAGCAGCGCGTCGAGTTCGTAGCGATCGAAATCCGGAATCGCGAGAAAGTCGCGGTGTTGACGCTCGGCGGACATGGCGGCAGGAGCGGAGGAACGAGCGGCGGGCCCAGAATGGAACGAAATGGACCGGAAAAGGTGTGAACCTAGTGGCAATGGCGACGTCGTCAACGACCGCGGGTGCTCAGAGGATGTAGCGCCGAAGATCCTCGTCCTGCGAGACGTCCTCGAGACGGGCTCGCACCATCGGCGCATCGACCACGATGCCCTCGGCCCCCGACTCCGGCAGGCCGTAGAGCAGCTCCTCGAGGAGCGTGGTCATCACGGTGTGGAGCCGACGCGCACCGATGTTCTCCATCCGGGTGTTGCACACCGTCGCCACCCGCGCCAGTTCGGCAATGCCGTCGGCGGCGAAGGTCAGCGACGACCCTTCGGACGCCACCAGCGCGGCGTACTGCTTCGTCAACGCATGCTCGGGCTCCGTCATGATGCGCACGAAGTCCGATTCGGTGAGTGGCTGCAATTCCACCCGGATCGGAAACCGGCCCTGCAGTTCCGGAATCAGGTCGCTGGGCTTCGACACATGGAAGGCGCCGGCGGCGATGAACAACACGTGATCGGTCTTCACCATGCCGTACTTCGTCTGCACCGCCGACCCTTCGACGATCGGCAGCAAATCGCGCTGCACCCCTTCGCGTGAGACATCCGGACCGGCCTGCCCACCGCGCTGTCCGGCGATCTTGGCGATCTCGTCGAGAAAGATGATGCCTGTCTCCTCGGTCCGTTCGATCGCTTCGGCAATCACGTCGTCGCGATCGAGCATCCGGTCGAACTCCTGCTGGAGCAGCACCCGGCGCGCCTCGGCCACGGTCATGGTGCGCCTGCGCGTTCGCTTGGGCATCATGTCAGCCAGCATCTGCGTGAACTGCTCCATGCCTTCCTGGGCACCGGGCTGATTCAGCATCCCCATCATCGGCGCCGCCGACATGGGCATGTCCAGATCGACGCTGCGCTGTTCGAGCTGTCCTTCGCGCAGCAGCGCACGCAGCTTGTCGCGCGTCCGCTGATGCCGATCCTTCTCCGCGTCACTGATCGGCGCGGTGGTGGCGGCGCCAGATGCGCCAACCAGAAAAATGTTCGGCGA
>CAYMQV010000406.1:0-209 GCA_964392395.1 uncultured Gemmatimonadaceae bacterium | reverse complement strand
CACTCGGCCTGGCCGACGTGGCGGGCTCGGCGGGCGCCGGCAATAACGCGTCCAGCAGCCGCTCTTCGACGCGCTCGGTGGCCTCGCTGGTGATTTCCGATTCGCGCTCGCTGCGCACCAGGTCCATCGCCGCTTCGATCAGGTCGCGGACCATCGATTCGACATCGCGCCCGACATACCCGACCTCGGTGAACTTCGACGCCTCCACC
>CAYMQV010000405.1:0-2447 GCA_964392395.1 uncultured Gemmatimonadaceae bacterium | reverse complement strand
GGACCGATGTTGCGCCAGCGATAGCTCGCCAGCAGTGTCGAGTCGAGCGCGACCGACGTCGCAGGCGCCGGGTCCGACGACCAGAGCGCCGGCAGACCCGCCGAGGTGGCGGCAAGCGCGGGAAGCGCAAGGAGGAACAGCGGGCGCAGCGAGAACATACGCGGGTTCGGTGAAGGGCGACCACGGGAGAGGACGCGAGCGTTACGAAGGCAACGCTGGACAACGACGCAACGTTGAAGCGTGGCACGGCCGGCGCAAGCCTTCAGCCGAAGGCTGCTCTACACGCCCCGGACCACCTGGCCGCGGATCGTATCCAGCATGAGCGAATCGCCAGTGCGCAGATCGCGAAGGATCCCGCGCACATTCGTCACCGACGGCACACCCAGCTCACGCAGAATGATCGACGCGTGCGAGAGTTCGCCCCCGGTCTCGACCACGACACCAGCCACGCGACGAAAGAGCAGCGTCCACTCGGCATCCACGGCAGGCGCGACGAGGATCGTCTCGGCGGGTGTCCAACCGGCCGGTGGCGACGCGGTCGGGCCTTCGGCGCACCACGCGCGGCCCGCCACCCGGCCCGGCGCGAGGCCAATGCCCTGCCACCCTTCCCGCGTCGGCGGCGGCGACTTGCGCAGATCCCGGCGCAGCCGGTCGTAGCGACGAAACACGCCGGGAATCGTGACGGCCGCCTGCGTGCGCCGCTCATGCTCTCGCGCTTCGATGAATGCCGCATCGTACGTGGCGCCGCTGTCGAGCGCCGTCGCCTCGTCCACCGAGAGCAGCCAGATGTCATCCCGCCGATGCAACGCGCCACGCTGCACCGCCAGCTCGGCCGCATGATGCATCAACTCCCGGATCATGGCGAAGGCAACCATCGCATCGTCGCGGAGCGCTTCGCGCGCCCGGAGCGGACGTTGGGCCATCCACCACAACGGGAGCGTGATCCACTCACCGGCACTCCGGAGAGGGATGCTGCGCGGTTCGATCGGATACGCGAGTTCGTGCCGCAGCAACCCCAGCACAGCGGCCGGCTGCTCGCGCCATCGCGCCTGCGCGAGGTCACTTTCGTAAGGTCCACGGTGTCCGTGCCGCTCGAGCCACTGGCTCCATTCAAACGCCCCGGACTCACTGGCTGGCGGCTCGCCCACCGCAATCCGCGCGACGTCGTCGGGATGAATGCGCACGGCGGGTACCACATCGCGGCGCAACGCTTCAACCACATCGCTTCCCGGTGTCCGCTGTCGCGACAGGTGCGAGGCGAGAGTCCCGGTCCGACGCAGCAACGCCAGTGGCGTCGCCATCGCCGCCGACAGCGCGAACATCGACTGCACCAGCAGCACGTAGCGACGCTGCGCGGCCTGCACCAGCGGTGTGACCTCACCCTCGGCGTCGAGCAGATCCCGCGACAGGATCGTCAGGCGCGCCCGCCGCGTGCTGTGCACCGCCGTCAGCTGTGCCCAGAGCATCCGACTCAACGCCGGGAGCGCTGTCAGGACGCGGCGGACGCGCCAGCCCACCGGATGTACGTCACGCCCGCCGATCGCATCGGTCACCAACCGCGTCGGCAGCCCCCAGGTGCGCAGCATGTCGGTGAGCAGCGAGAGGTTGATCACCGGTCGCCCCTCGAACACTTCGATGAACGGCCGTGTGGCCGGCAGCGCGCTGTCCGCTCGACGATACCACGAGAACAACCCACCGGCACACGACGCAATCAACGTGGCCATGAAGCGGCTCGGCAGCGGGGGCAGCAGTTCGCGATGATTCGCCAGCGTGAACCACTCGTTGCGTACGGTGGCACGCGTCACCGGACGAAGCTGCACGACCCAACAGGTCATGCCGTCATCCGCCCATTCCAGATCCCAGTCGCCGCTGCCCCAGCGATTCACGCTGGCGAGCTCGCGCACCAGTTGCAACACACGCTGCAGGCGCTGCGCCCACCCGGGAAGGAGGATATCGGTCGGCTCACCGCGACGCACACGCGGAATGTCGAGCGTCTGCCCGCTCACCTTGCCGGTGAGCAAGTCCTCGGCCGTCCCGGCCACCATGTTGACGAGATCATCCTCGTGCTCGCGTTCCGTGAAGGAGACGCCGGCATGTCGCGCATCGACGAACCGCATCACGATCAGATCGCGGTGCGGCGCCGCCCGTTCGCCCGACGCCCGTTCACCCGACGCCCGTACGCGCGACACCGCCGCGGCGACGGCGGCCGGGTCGTCGGAGGGAACGCGAAGAACGCTGGCAAACTGCCCGGCAAGGCTCTCGTGCGGCGCGTCTTCCGTCGAAAACGCGGAGCGGATCACGAGCAGCGCGCCGCGCAGCCCTTGCGACAGCGGATACCCCTCGGCACACCACGCGTCGAACGACGCGTCGGGCACGACGATGCCATCCGGAATCGCGACACCCGCCAAGGCGGCCATGCTGCATCGCGCCGCCGTACGGGTCCGAAC
>CAYMQV010000404.1:0-2447 GCA_964392395.1 uncultured Gemmatimonadaceae bacterium | reverse complement strand
AGATCGTGGTCGTCACCCGTCGCTTGCTCGCCGAGTGGCCGCGTGATCTCTGGGACGGCGTCGCCGATCCTTCCCCGCGTCAGGACCGAGTGAACGGCGACGTGGCATGACACCGCCGACGGGGCCCGACGCGTCGCCGCTCCGACTGGGCGCCTTCGCCGTTGGCGTCCACGTTGAGGGCGCGACGCCGGTCGATCCCGACGAGGCGGCGGACCTCATTCCCGCCGGCATCGAGACGGTCGATCAACTCAACGCGTTCGAGCAAACCAACATCCTGTCCGCGACTGAGTGGGCCCTTCGCAATCGGAGACGCCGGACACCGGCGCAGGTGCTCAGCGAGGCATTCCTGTTCGACCTTCATCGTCGAATGTTCGACGAGACGTGGCGATGGGCGGGTGACCCTCGCCGCACCGACAAGAACATCGGTGTCCATTGGCCGACGATTCGAGTCGCGCTGCGCGAACGCGTGAAGGATGCGCAGTTGTGGCTCGCTGAATCCGTCTTTCCGCTCGACGAGGTTGCGGTGCGACTCCACCACGGGATCGTGCTGGTGCACCCCTTTCCAAACGGCAACGGCCGATGGAGCCGCTTGGCCGCTGACGCGCTGATGCATGCGCATCGTCACGCGCCGTTCTCATGGGGCGCAACAGACCTCACGGGTGCTGAAGCGGCGCGTGCTGCGTATCTCACGGCACTCCGTGCGGCAGATCGCGGCGACTTCGCGCCGCTGATGCGATTTGCGCGCGCGTGACCGCTACGGATCACGGGGTCGGAGTCCTTGGTCGTAGACGGCGAGGCCTGCCGCCCTGATCAGACGATCGATGTCACCGCTCTCGTCTCCAGAGCAACACCGTCCCGCACACGTTCCCGGCCCTCCGAAGCCCGTCCGGCACTTTGCGCGGGCGCGGGTAGAACTCCGAGCCACCGATGACAGAGCCGGCGACCGTGCCTAGCGTCATGGCGCTGACTCGTTCACCGTCAAGAAATATTTTGACGTGACACCGGGTCGCGCGCAGCGTGAATTGAGCGCTGCGCATTCTGACATCGGACCGCGCGACATCACCGTCCCGCACCATGTGAACGGCAGTCGAACGCGGCTCGAGTCCGATGCGACGTACCACAACCGACCAGCGTCCCTCAGCTGGCAGTCGGATCGTGACATTGCCGGCATCGTTGGTCAGGCCGTGCACCTACGTGTTATCGCCTTCGCGACGCGCGGTGACGAGCGCGTTCTCAACGGTCAGACGTCCAAGCGATTCGCTCACGCTCACACGCATCTCCTGCGCGTTGCACAGCGACGCGGTCGCCGCCAACACGAGCATCGCAACCAAGTGTCGAGTCAGCACACGTCTCACGACGGTGAGTCCAGACATGGTTGGAGTGATGGAGCGCGCATGGACGCGACGTACTTCTTGGCGGGCATCAGGGGCTTTTATGTCAGGCGCCAAAAACTCTGACCGACTGTGGTCGGTCGGCGCGACCTGCCGGCATTGAGCATCATCATCTCTTTCAAGGACGCTGCCCCCTCGATAGGACACTGTGGTCGCGCCTGGACCGTAGATTCACAGCTGAGGGATACGCTCACGACTAGCCGATGCCATCGCAGTCTTGGCAATTCTTTTTTGCCGCGTTTCAGCTGTCTTTGCGCTAAAGATCCAACGCAAGACGTTTCGGCGATATGACGGCGCGGCGAGGTCGAAGTATTCGCGCGCGCCAACGGATGCGTTGAGCGATGCTGCAAGATCTTCTGGAACAGTGAGCGCGTCGACCTCGGCCGTCACGTTCCAAAGGCCCCGTTGCTTCGACGCTTCGATCGCGGCCAGCCCGCTCGCCGCCATCAGGCCGTCTGAGATCAGGCGAGCCGCCCGGTCCTTGTAGGTCTTCGCCCAGGCTTGATGACGCCGCGGCCCGACGAGTTGCATCGTACGATCATCGTCGAGTTTTCGGCGAACACCATCGATCCAACCGAAGCAGAGAAGCTGGTCAAGCACTTGCTCGATTGAGACGTATTTATCGCCAGCCTGCTTCTTGAAGGTGACGAGCCACACGCTGTCAGTTTGGCCGTGGTGCATGGACAACCACTCTCGAAGCTCCAGTGGAGACGTCACCTGCACTTTTTCAAATTTATCCGTCGCGATCATGTTTCCTTGCCTCTTGAAATCGCCACCCTGCGTTCCGGGCCGAATTATAGGATGACAGCAGATCACAGTCAGAGAATCCATGACCGATCTGTGACCCAGTCATCAAACGAAGCGGCCGGAGTATCACGCGCGCCATCACGCTCCGCGCATCGCTGACCGCGAGCTCACTGGCGGCAGCGTCGTCGCCTCGAGAGAATGGCCGCGCGGCGCGGCGTGGTCCAACCGGCTGGGTCGGCCGTACCGGGCTCGGTGTCATACAATCGGCAGGGCACGAGCACCCAAGCACAGGAAGTGGCTGGGCTGACC
>CAYMQV010000403.1:0-2485 GCA_964392395.1 uncultured Gemmatimonadaceae bacterium | reverse complement strand
GCGTTAGGCGCTCTCCCACGGGCACTTTGCTGTGCATCGGCACCACGCGAGCCACCTCCGCATGCTCGATGTGGGATTCGCCGGTTTTCTCTACCTTGCAGGAGTGACCAGATGACACAGTCGAAACTCTCGACGCTCGCGTTGGCGCTCGTCCTTGGCGTCGGGTGCGGTCCGGCACCGACGGAGGCAACGGTGCGTGTCTCTGACTTGCCCCTCGCCGAACGCGTGTCACCGGATGGATTGTTCGCGATCCGAGTGAGTAGTCTCCGGTTCTACGGCGATACGCTGCGGCTGGAAGCGCCGACGCGTGCGGACGTCAACGTGCCGCTCGACATCTATGTGTCGACCTACGGCGGCGGCTGCATTGGCTCAGACACCACCGTGACTACGGTCGCAGGCTTGCGCACGACAATCGTCCCGTATCAACGGGAGCTGACAAACCCCAAGCTGGTGTGCACGTCGGAGCTTGGTGGCCGACTTTGCGGGTAGAAGTGACGAAGCCCGATTTCAATACCTTGAACAGTGGGCGCGCAGCGACAGAGACGCGGTGTACACGCAGGCGGAACTGAAGGCGCTCTGGGACATCTCACAGCCCGCTGTTTCCTTGGTGCTCACCGCGCTCCGTGCCGACGGCTACATCATGCCGCTCGCCCGCCGACCAAGCGCTGGCCCCACCGGTCGGGCCGCGACCCAGTACGGACTTACCGGAGTCGCGCGACTGCTGTTCGCATACTGATGGCGCCTCAAGGTGCGAGTGTTACTCCAGCCGCGAGAGATTTCACATAGATCTGGAAGACGCCGCTCGGCGGGCGGGGTGTCACCAGATTCGACGCGTTGGACCCGAACGCGACACGCGAGCCATTGCGCGAGATCACGGCGCCGGTCGAACTGCCATTACTTGCTGTGCCACTGCTGTTGGCACTGACAACGGTATGCACACCAGTGCTGAGGTCACGCATAAAGACTCGCGCATTGAACCCACTGTAGTTCGACGAGAACACGACGAAGCGTGCGTCACCTGACAGCACGGCGGTGCTGCCGCCGTCGGTATCGCGCAGGACCAGTGTGAGCGCGCCCGAGTTGAGGTCCTTCAGGTAGAACCCGCGGTCACCGAGGCTGCTGACCGAGCCGGTGCCGAATGACAGCTGCGTGTTGGAGACGAACGTCGGAGTCCAGTAGGTACCGCCGCCGGTGGCCGGAATACCGGCACTGGTGCTTGACGCCAGGGTCACGGTGTTGTTGCTGAGATCAAGCACGAACAGGTCGGCCCTGCCGTTCGTATCGCCTGACACGAGCGTGGACGAAGACGAGGCGAAGGCCACGCGCGTGCCGTCGGGGGAGATAGCAAAGCGGCTTCCCTGCACCTCTCCGTTGGCGGCGTTGCCGTTGTCGGTGGGTAGCGTGATGAGACTGCCTGTATTGAGATCACGCAGCATGAGCCGTGCAGGAACGACGTTGTCCCACTGGTACGCACCGCGATAGACCTGTGCCGGTACGGTCTTGAACACGACGCTCCTGCCGTCGTCGGACAAAACCCCGCCGAAGAAGCCGGTGACCTGCGGTATCGAGCCAATGGCTGGCGAGGCCTGCGTGAGCGCGCCGGTCTGCGTGTTCTTCACGAACACCGTGCCACCAGCAGTGCCCGTATTGAACGCCACAAGTCGGCCGTCCGGCGTCATCGTTGTGCCTGTACAGTGGCCACCGGTCGCTAACTGCGCGCCGGTCGAGCCGGTCGTAACGCGCGTCGTGATGCCGGTGGTCAAGTTTCTGAGGAACAGGTCCGATGCGCCATTCGTATCACCGTTCACGAGATTGGACGCGTCACTCGCGAAGAGGAGGAGCGTCCCGTCGGCGGACAGCTGGCAGGTGGTACTGCCGCTCCGCGCGGCGGCACCCGTGAGCGTTGCACTGACCAGCTGCAGACTGCCGCTCGATGCGGCCACGCTCGCCGCGGACCGCTCGCCAAACGCATCCGTTGCCGGCTCGACGCCGGTGAGTGGGATGCTCTCGCCAGCGCAAGCGGTGATCACCGAAAGTACGGCAGCACTCAGTGCCCCGCGCAGTGGCCGGGAGGTGTAGCGTGAATTCATCTGAACTCTCCGTTCAATGAGACGTGAAGACGGGGCACTTTCGCCCCACGTCATCAAGCACACGAAAGTGCGACAAACCGGCTCACGCGTGTACGGAGAAGCGACTCAAGGAACCGGCCGCAGAAACGACACGCCGTCCATCTCCATCGCTACCGCCGGCGGCGCTGCAATCCGCAGGTGCTGCAACACCGACGGTGCGATATCCACGATGGCGGGCGTCCCGTTGGTGAAGCGCGCGTTGAGATTGGGGTGATTGGTCACGATCCATGTGGTGCGTTCGCGTGCGGACTGGCTGCCGTGCCCTCTACCCGTGCGCGCATCGCGACCATGGTCGGTCGTCACGACGATCATCCAATCCTCACCCAACGCCTGGCGCTGCTTCACCGCCGCCCAAA
>CAYMQV010000402.1:0-2512 GCA_964392395.1 uncultured Gemmatimonadaceae bacterium | reverse complement strand
AAAAAGCACCAGATGTGGGCCGCCCAGCTTCTCGATTGGAGCCGGCCGCGCACACACATCACCAGCGGTGGCGCGGGAACGATGGGTTTCTCGCTCCCCGCTGCGATGGGAGCCGCGATCGCCGATCCGGAAAAGACGGTCTGGGTGGTGGTCGGCGATGGCGGTTTTCAGATGACGAATTGCGAACTGGCCACGATTGCGCAGGAAGGACTCACCAACCTGAAGGTCGCGGTGGTCAACAACGGCTACCTGGGCATGGTGCGACAGTGGCAGCAGTTGTTTGAAGGCCAGCGGTACAGCGGCACGCCGCTCACCGGCCCCGATTTCGCCCTGCTGGCGGAGGCGCACGGGCTGCGCGGCATGCGGGTCGAGCACGCCGATGATGCCGATGCAGCAATCACCACCGCGTGGAAACACACCGGTTGTGTCGTGATCGATTTCCGCGTCGAACGCGAAGCGAATGTATTCCCGATTGTCCCAGCCGGTCGTGCGATCGGCGACATGATGATGTCCGCGCCCGCGGCACCCGTTGTTCCTCCTTCATCCTCCACCAAGGTCTGACCCCGATGGCACAGCACACTCTGATCGCTCTGTTGCAGGACCGCGCTGGCGTTCTGCATCGCACCGTCACCCTGCTGCGTCGTCGCGGCTTCAACATCGCATCGCTCGCCGTCGGCCGCAGCGAAGTGCCCGGCATCAGCCGCATGACGCTGGTGGTCGATGCGACCGACGCCAGCCAGGTCGTGATGCAGCTGGATCGGCTGGTGGAGGTCATCGGCGTGACGGACGTGACGAACGAGAAGGCCGTGCAGCGCGAGACGGCGCTGGCCAAGATCGTCTCGTCGCCGACGCGGCTGGCGGAGCTGGTCGACGTCGTCACCGAGTACGGCGCACGCGTGCTCGACCTGACCGAGGAGGAACTGATCGTGCAGATCACCGACACGCCGGAACGGGTGGAGGAGTTCATCACCATGATCCGGCCCGAAGGGCTGGCCGAGCTGATGCGTACCGGTCGCCTGGCGATGATGCGCGGCCGAACGCCGAAGAAGCTCGAGGCACCGGCGCACTACCGCGCGCAGGCCGATGGTGCGCCGGCGGATGAAGAGGTGGCGGCATGACGCGCGTCTTCTATGATCGTGATGCCGACATGGGGCGGCTGCAAGGCCGACCGATTGCCATTGTCGGCTACGGCAGTCAGGGCCATGCCCACGCGCTGAATCTGAAGGAGAGTGGGTGCGACGTGCGTGTCGGCCTGCGGCCCGGGTCGAAGAGCTGGGCGGCAGCAGAAGCGGCAGGGCTCAGGGTGCTTCCCGTGGCCGACGCGGCCGCCGAAGCGCAGCTGATCATGATCCTCGCCCCCGATACGGAACAGAAGTCGATCTACGAACGTGACATCGCGCCCTCGATGACGGCGGGCAAGTCGCTGCTGTTCGCCCACGGCTTCAACATCCACTTCAAGCTGATCGATCCACCGCCCGGCGCTGACGTGGCGCTGATCGCGCCGAAGTCACCGGGGCATCGTGTGCGTGAGCTCTACATGGAAGGCGGCGGCGTGCCCGGATTGATTGCCGTGCATGTCGACGCGACGGGTGGTGCACGCGAGGACGCACTGGCCTATGCACGCGCCATTGGCTGCACGCGCGCTGGCGTGATCGAGACGTCGTTCGCCGAGGAGACCGAGACGGACCTGTTCGGAGAGCAGGCGGTGCTCTGTGGTGGTGTGTCGGCACTGGTGAAGGCGGGCTTTGAAACGCTCACCGAAGCCGGCTACCAGCCGGAGATGGCGTACTTCGAGTGCCTCCACGAACTGAAGCTGATCGTGGACCTGATGTACCAGGGTGGCCTGAACTACATGCGCTACTCGGTGTCGGACACGGCCGAGTATGGCGACTACACCGCGGGCCCCCGCATCGTGACGGCGCAGACGAAGGCCGAGATGAAGAAGATCCTCGACGAGATCCGCGATGGGACGTTCGCGCGGAACTGGGTGGCGGAGAACGAGGCCGGCCGCCCGAACTTCACCGCCGCTCGGCGCGCCGATACGGAACATCCGATCGAGCAGGTTGGCGTCCGGCTGCGTGAACTGATGCCATTCCTGCACGCGAAGGTGATCCGGCCTGACGTGGGTGCGGTGGATCGCACGCCCGCCGCGGCCACCGCCGACGCCACCGGATCGGTATGACCGACGACATCGTACGAATTTTCGACACCACGCTGCGGGATGGAGAGCAGGCGCCTGGCTGCTCGATGACGGTGGAAGAAAAACGCCAGGTGGCGCGTCAGCTGGCCCGGTTGGGGGTGGATGTGATCGAGGCGGGGTTTCCCGCTGCCTCGCCCGGTGACTGGGATGCGGTACGAGCGATCGCCGAGGATGCACAGCACTGGCCGGAAGCCCCGATCATCTGCGGACTGGCCCGTGCCACGCGGAAGGACATCGAAGCCGCCGCCACGGCGCTTTCCGTCGCGCCGCGACGACGGATCCACACCTTCCTCGCCACCTCCGATGTGCACC
>CAYMQV010000401.1:0-2512 GCA_964392395.1 uncultured Gemmatimonadaceae bacterium | reverse complement strand
CTCCGATGAGTGGGGCGGTGGAACGTCGCCCAAGTGCCGCGCCGGCGACAAGCCGGAGTGGGGCGCAAACGCCATCTTCACCATCGAGAACCGGAAGCTGAAGTTCCAGAGCTACTACAAGATTCCGACGATCCAGACCGGCGCCGAGAACTGCGTCGCGCACAACGGGTCGCTGATTCCGATTCCCGGTCGCGACGTGATGGTGCAGTCGTGGTACCAGGGCGGTATCTCGGTCTTCGACTGGACAGACCCGGCGAAGCCGATGGAAATCGCGTCATTCGATCGCGGTCCGATCGATTCATCGCGTGTGGTGGTCGGTGGGTCGTGGTCCGTGTACTGGTACAACGGACAGATGATCAGCTCAGAGATCGCACGCGGCATGGATATCGCGGAGCTCGTGCCGAGCCAGTTCATCTCGCAGAACGAGATCGACGCGGCGAAGACGGTGCAGTGGGCCTACCTCAATGCGCAGGGGCAGCCGAAAATCGAGTGGCCACCCAGCTTCGCGCTGGCGCGCGCCTTCACCGATCAGATGGAACGGAAGGGTTGCTTCGACGGATCGCGGATCGCCACCATTCGCTCGTCGCTCGCGACGGCGGAGCGCGGGTCAGGGGCCGATCGTTCGGCGGCGCTGTCGCAGCTGGTGAGCTCGATCGAGACTGATACTCGTCGCGGCTGCGACGACAACAAGGCGAAGATGCTGCGCAAGGCTGTGCAGGATCTGCAGACGATGCTGTAGGGGACCGCGAGGCTGACTGGCACGAGGGAGTCGGAAGGGCCTGTGTGCCGAGGGAGGGCAGTCGTGACTCTCGGCGCGCAGTCCTTTCGTGTTTTGGACGGCGCTGATCGTCATCTTTTCACGCGCGGCCGAGAGCCTTCGCGCGCGGGATCCAGCGCGCTCTCGTCACG
The DNA here is from genome assembly GCA_964392395.1 of uncultured Gemmatimonadaceae bacterium. Taxonomy (GTDB): domain Bacteria; phylum Gemmatimonadota; class Gemmatimonadetes; order Gemmatimonadales; family Gemmatimonadaceae; genus JACMLX01. The sequence continues at coordinate 1,603 of CAYMQV010000401.1, read as the reverse complement.
TTCACGCCCGCGGCAGACCCCGAGAGCGGTGGAGGGGTGCCATGCGCAAGTGGAGACCAGTATCCACGGTGCGACACAACCCGATGAGTGTGACGTGATGGATCAGAAGCGCGGCGCAGCGTCGGGACTCATCCGACAACAACCTTGACTCTCATCGCGGTGTCCGTCGTGTTGCCGGAAACGTGTGCATTCGGTGTCCCACGGGAAGGTACACCTGTGGCGCTCAGTGCAACCATCCATGCGGCGGAGGCACACGCTGCCGATTGCGAGTTTCCTCCTGTCACTCACAATTACGAAACCGGCTGAACGGGCGAGAGCGGCGCGATCACTGGCGCACACTCCTGCCGCACACTCCTGCCGCACACTCCTGCCGCACACTCCTGCCGCACACTCAGCGCGGCCACCCCGTCTGCGGGATCCCCGCCGTGATCCGTACCGCATTGCCGAAGTAGACCTTCTTCAGCACCGCGTCCGGAAGATCGATGCCGTAGAGCTTCCACGAGGCGTGGTAGTCGCGGTAGTAGTCGAAGTAGTCATCGCGCGTCTCGAACACACGCCAGTAGTACGGATACTCCTCCGGCTGGTAGGAATCCTTGCCGAACAGGATTCGGTCCTGGTACTTCACGAGGAAGTCGTGCGCAGCGCGCGGCTGGCGACCGATGTCGTAGAGTACGGCGCCGACCTCGGAATGGAGATTCGGCATTTCGTCCATCATCTTCGCCAGTCGTCCGAGATCATTGGCGTGCCATCCAAGGTGTGCGATGACGAATGTGGTGCGCGGATTGCGACGCAGCAGATTGTCGCGCTCCGTCATCAGCGTTTCGAAGCCCGGGAACTGCTCTGCCGGATAGCGACGGCCGGGAAAGAGCGCCAGCTCGAGCCAGCGTTCATTGCCGTAGTCGATCGACTGCCAGAACTCCTGCGGATCGGCGGTGTGAATGAACACCGGCAGCTTGAGCCGCGCGGCGGCGGCCCAGAGTGGCATCAGGTCGGCGTCGTCGATCTTGAGGCGTGTGCCATCGGCCTTCTTGATCGTGAGGCCCAGGCCTTTGCCGATCTCGCCGATGCCGACGGCGCCCGCAGCGGCGTCCTTCTCGAGCTGCGCGACGGCCTTTTCGGCCCATCCGGGGCCGACATCGCGGAAGCTGACGCCAGCCAGAATCCGCACGCGGTCGCGCATCGTCTTCGAGGCGCGCACCACCGCCATCTCGCGCACCAGCTCATCGCCCGAGACGTTGTTGGCCGCGATCATCACTCGAATGTTGAGCGCGTCGAGCTGCGTCCCGAGTTCGGTGAGCGCAGCATCAGACGTCAACTGTGCGCCCGGGTGCCCATGGAAGTCGATCGCCGGAAACTTCGCCTTCGGCACCGAGTGCGCCGGCGCGACCAGCGTGGACCGCGGTCGGTAGTCGAGAATGCTCGGCGGGGCTGCCGACGGCGCCTGGCAATTTCGCGGGCGGACTTCCGTCATGCCGGGCGGGCACTGCTCACCGGCGCCGATCGCGGCGCCTCGGTTGGCATTGCCGGGCTGGGCGTTGAGCAGGCCGGCAGAAAGGCTAGCCAGAGGGAGCAGCGTCAGGGCGCGTCGGCGCATATCGGAGGC
>CAYMQV010000400.1:0-2513 GCA_964392395.1 uncultured Gemmatimonadaceae bacterium | reverse complement strand
CGCGCCGCAGGACGCGAGCAGCTGGTGGCTCTCGGGGAGGCCGAGGGGTTCGCCGTCGAGCCAGTGGCGCCAGTGAGCCTGTCCGACGGTACGATTGTCTCATCGTCTGCCATCCGGACAGCGGTCGCGAGCGGTGACTTCGTGGCGGCACGACGCGCGCTGGGCCGCCGTTTCTCGATCAGCGGTCGTGTCCAGCGCGGCGACCAGCGAGGACGGCTGATTGGCTTTCCGACCATCAACCTCGGGCGGCCGCATCCCCGCAAACTCCTGCCCCCCCCCGGGGTCTATGCGGCCGTCGTCCAGACCCCTGGTGGCCCCTACGGTGCGATGATGAACCTCGGCGCCCGTCCGACTGTCGGCGACGATCGGCTGACGGTCGAGGCGCACCTGTTCGACTTTGCCGGTGACCTCTACGGTGCGGCTGTCCGGATCGATCTGGTAGCGTCGATCCGCCCGGTTCGCCGCTTCACGGGGCTCTCGGAGCTGACCGCCCAACTGGCGAATGACGCGGTAGCAGCCCGTGCCGCGTTGACCCGGTTCGGCTGAACCGGCTAGCTTACAAGGCTATCCATACAATGAACGTCCTTCCCTTCTTCCGCTGCAGGGCATGAACAGTCTGCGGTCCCGCCTCCTTCTGATCGCCGCCGCCATCGGGCTTTCGGTTTTCGCCCTTTTCCCGCGCGCTACGGCTGTGCGTGAGAAGAAGCCTGACGGTTCATTCGTCGAAACCACCAAGCGCCTCTGGCCGCTCAAGTATGGTCTCGACCTCCAAGGCGGTATGCACCTCGCTCTCGAAATCGATGAGAGCAAGGGCGTCGTCGCCGACAAGAAGGACGCGCTCGGACGCGCGCTTAAAACGGTGCGCAATCGCATCGACCAGTTTGGTGTGTCCGAACCGGTGGTGCAACAGGCTGGCGACGATCGCATCATCGTCGAGCTCCCTGGCATCGATGATCAGCAGCGTGCGCAGGATGTCGTGCAGAAGTCGGCGTTCCTGCAGTTCCAGATTACTGACAAGACCAACGCACTCGAGCGCTCGCTGCCGCGCATGGACGCCGCGGTTCGGAGTCAGCGCCTCGACGCTGGCGCCACTGCCACCGCTGCTGTCGCCGGTCCTTCCGCCGCGGCCCCGCTCAGTGGGCTGCTGACTGGTGACACAAGCAAGAAGGCGTCGACCGACACCGCCAAGGCGGCTGTGACGGACACCGCGGCTGCGAAGGATGCCAACGGCCCGATCACGAGGATGGTGCAGCCGGGCCAATTCCCCGGCCAGTACTTCGTGAAGGAGTCTGACGTGCCGCGGCTGACGCGTTTCCTCGCCGACACGATGGTCCGCGCGGCGATCGCTCCCGGCAAGGTACTGCGCTTCGACGCGGACACCGCTGGTGGGGCGCCAGGGCAGGGGGCGTACCGTGCGTTGTACATGCTCGACAGCAAGCCGATCATCACCGGTGAGTTCCTCACCGACGCCAAGCCGAACCAGAATCCGCTCGAACCCGGGTACATCGTCGAGTTCGAGTTCAATTCGGAGGGCGGCCGGATCTTCCGCCGCGAGACGGGCAAGCACGTGCGAGACAACATGGCCGTCGTACTCGACGATCGCGTCGTGACCGCGCCAACCATCAACAGCGCGATCGGCCGAAATGGTCAGATCACCCTCGGCGGCGCCGGGCTGCAAGCCGCGCAGGATCTGGCGCTGGTGCTTCGCGCCGGTGCGCTGCCGGTGCCGCTCAAGGTCGCTGAGATGCGCAATATCGGCGCAAGTCTCGGTCAGGACTCGATCGACAAAGGCAAGGTGGCCTTCGCCATTGCCATCGTGATGGTCATCGTCATCATGGTCGGCTACTACCGATTCAGTGGTGCCATCGCGGTGGTGGCGCTCGGGTTGTACGTGTTCTTCACGCTGGCGGCACTGGCGGGTTTCGGCGCCACGCTCACACTGCCGGGCCTCGCCGGGCTTGTCCTCGGCGTTGGTATTGCCGTCGACGCGAACGTGCTGATCTTCGAACGCATCCGTGAGGAAATGGATCGTGGCAAGTCGGCCCGCCTTTCCATTGACGAAGGCTTCAGGCATGCGCTGAGCGCGATCGTCGACACGAGCGTCGCAACCATCCTCTCGGGTGCAGTGCTCTATCAGTTCGGTACGGGACCGGTGCGCGGCTTTGCCGTCACGCTGGTGGTGGGTGTCGCTGCCTCGCTGTTCACGGCCATCTTCGTGACGCGGACCCTTCTCCTCCTCTGGCTCGACCGCACCGGCGGCACGAAGCCCCTGAGTATCTGATGCTGCGAATCTTTCACAACACCAAGTACGACTTCATCAAGTGGTGGAAGGTCGCCGCCATCTCGACCATCGCCTTCATCGTGATCGGTCTCGGCTCCTTTGCCTTCACCGGTGGAGTGAATTACTCCGTGGAGTTCACGGGTGGCACGCTGATGCAGCTCAAGTTCAAGGAGGCGGGTGACGCGGGGAAGATCCGCGCCGCGCTCGACAAGGCCGGAATCAAGGGTGCGGA
>CAYMQV010000399.1:0-2523 GCA_964392395.1 uncultured Gemmatimonadaceae bacterium | reverse complement strand
GCACCACCAGCACCTCGAGCAGCGTCAACGCCGACGTCACGATCTCGATCTCACCCGTGTCCGCTCGCGCAAACAGCGCTCGAACGGACTCGACGAATTGCGGATGCTCCTCGATGAAATAAATGAACAGCGCCGTGTCCACGGCCACGGGGCCCTCACCAACAGCCTCTGTCAGTCCCACGCGCGGCGTTCGGCTTCCACGTGTGCTGCCCCGTCCACGCCTGACCACGCTGACTTCCCAAGGCCTCGCAGGTCGAGAATCGAAAGCGGCTCAGCGCCTCCAAGGACCTGGTCGAGGATGTGCGTGACCTCCTGAGCCACCGAGCGATGCTGTTGCTCGGCGCGCGCCTTGAGACGCTCGTAGAGGCCGTCGGGAAGGTTCTTGATGTTGAGAATAGCCATGAAGTCTCCGTTTTCCTCCAAATTGGAGGCAGTTTTGAGTGCCGTCAAGGTGGGTGTGGAGTCCTCCGCAGTCCGCCGAGCTCTTGCTCGTTGCGGTAGCTGCGGTGATGAGCGGCTTGCAGGAGCTCGATCATACCATCCCCGGATTCTGAAGCACTTGCTGGAACCCCGGATGATCTCGCAGCGACTCGAAGCCGGGCGTGCGCGCCCAAATGGGGCCGATCGCATCCCGCAGCTTCGCCGACAGCTGTGCTTCCCGCAGCCCTTCGTCGATATACCCCAGACGCAGCGCGGCGACCGCCAGCGAGTAGTGTGGCACGTTGCTCGTGATCGCTCGAGCCTTCAACTCATCGTAGATCGCCTCGGCGCGACGGCGATCCCCGCGCAGCAGATACATAGCCGGCAATTCCTGCAACAGCCACGGGTGACGCCCAAAGAGCTGCATCCCGCGCTCGGCAATCTCGAAGGCACCGTCGGGGTCATTGGCCCAGGCAAAGATGAACGTGCCCATCGCATAGCCCGCAAACGACTGCGCGTCGAGCGCGATCCCGCGCCGCACCTCCGCCTTCGCATCGTCGTATCGTCCGGTGACGCACAGGCCGACGCCGTGCACCACGGCGACGAAACTGCTGAGGGGATCGTCGCGCACCGCACGGGCGAGTTCTGCGAGGCCCCGTGCATCGTCCCGCAGCGTGTTGATCAGACCCCAATGCGCATAGAGCGCACGCAGTTCGCTTTGCCGCGGATCGAGCGCGAGCGACCGCTCGAGCAGTGGGATCGCGAGCCTGGGTTGCGCATCGAAGTTGAGGCTCAGCATGCCCAGAGTGCCGATCGCCTCGGCGCAGTCGGGATCAAGCTCGAGAGCGCGTGCGAGCGCGGCTTTGCCCAGTCGCAGCCCTTCGTCGGCGGAGATGAACCCGTATTGGGCGTTCACGCGCATCGCATCACCCAGCAGCGCATAGGCGAGCGCGTTGTCTGGGTCGATCGCGATGGCGCGTTCGAAGGCCGCCCGGGCGTGGATCACCGCGCCGCCGCGCTTCGCAAGATACGAGCGACCTTCGGTGATGAGATCGTACGCCTGCACTTGCGCGGGTGAGGCCTGCTCCGTGGCAACAGCGGGCGGGCGCAGCGTGAGTTCGAGCCGAGAGGCAATCGCGCCTGCGATTTCGTCCTGCACGACGAAGACATCAATGAGCTCACGGTCGTAGCGTTCTGACCAGAGGTGATAGCCGTCGGTGACAGAGACGAGCTGCACCGAGATGCGGACACGGTTCCCCGCGCGGCGCACGCTCCCCTGCAGGACGTTTGCGACGTGCAGCGTATCGCCGATCGTGGCGAGTGCATCGTGCTTCCCCTTGAACGAAAACGCCGATGTCTTCGCCGCCACGTGAAGTCCCGCGACGCGTGTCAGCGCGCCGATGATATCCTCGGCGATGCCATCACCGAAGAATTCGTTCTCGCGGTCGGCGCTCAGGTTCTCGAACGGCAGTACGGCGATGGACTGCGCGGGTGGGGCACTCGCCGGCTTCGCACCCGGTGCTTCCACCTCACGGAGCGCCGCGAGGAACTCCGCTGCTGTACCCGGTCGGTCCATCGGCGTCCGCTGCAGCGCGCGCTGGAGCGCGCGTGCGATCGGCCGCGGGACGCCTTCCCGCAAGGCGCAGATGTCGGCGGGCACCTGCACGAATCGCTTGGCAATCACGGCCTGCACCGTCGGTCCCGTGAAAGGCGGTTCGCCGGCGAGCATCTCATACAGCACGCACCCCAGGCTGTAGAGGTCACTGCGGCCGTCCACCTCTTCGCCCACGGCCTGCTCGGGACTCATGTACGCCGGCGTGCCGACACTCATACCCACCTGCGCAAGCGTGTCCGATGCCGTGTCGCTGATGGCTTTCCCGATGCCAAAGTCGGCCACCAGCGCATGGCCGTCCTGCAGCATGACGTTCTCGGGCTTGATGTCGCGATGGATGATGCCGAGTCGGTGCGCGTGGTCGAGGGCGCCGGCCACTTCGCTGGCGATGCGGACCGCTTCATCAATCGGCAACTGACGTTGCCCGTCCAACCTGTCGCGCAGCGACTCGCCCTGCACGTTCGGCATCACGTAGAACAGCGCGCCGTTGG
>CAYMQV010000398.1:0-2534 GCA_964392395.1 uncultured Gemmatimonadaceae bacterium | reverse complement strand
CGCCGCCGAGCAGCAGCAGTGCCGACAACGGCAGGAGGTACGCGTTGACCACCCACTGCACGTCGGCCGCCGAAGCGCCATAGCTGGCGCGGATTGCGGGGAGGGCGACGTTGAGCACGCTGCCTTCGACGAATGACAGGCTGGAGGCGAGGACGCAGGCGGCGAGCGTCCAGCGCGGGTCGTGGGGAGGTTTGGTCAAGCGGTGGGGGCTGGTCCGCGATCATGGGGTCCGCGATCATGGGGTCAGAGTCCTTGATCGGAGTCTATGGTCGCTCATCCGGCTTCGCACCACAATGGATTCTCACCGATGACTCTGCTCGGTTTCGTCCAAGGAAGGGGTCAGAGTCCGCGATCACTCGATCCGTCGTGGGCTCTGCCCGCAGAGAGCGGTAACTTTTTCATTTTGCGGTTTTAGGGACCAGGATGATCCTGATTGTTTCCATCTTGGATCTATGCCGGTGCCGCGCCTCAAATTGCTGCATGCCCCTCGAACCAGCCGAACACATCACCGCAGCCAGGCGTGAACGGCCGCGACGTCCAACGTCTCGAGCAGGGCCTTGTTCGCGGCGCACTTCCCGGACACCTTCGGGCGCGGGAAATCGAGGCAGCCGGCGACGCGATCGATCACGAGCAGGTGCGGAGCGCTGCGCGGCAGATCCGCGTTGTAGAGCGCCCAATTGGGTAGCATGATCGGCACGCAGCCAGGGGCCGGCGAGCGCCTGAGTCAACGTGGTGAGCCCAGCACGCGCTGCGCTCACCCGGCGTTCGAGCACCTGCACGGTCAGTTGCATCGCTTCGGCGCGCGCCACCGGCAAGAAGAGCGGCAAGAAGAGCGGCAAGAAGAGCGGCAAGAAGAGCGGCAAGAAGAGCGGCACCGCCGTCTTCTGCAGCACCAATTGCTCGCCGTAGCGAGGTATGCCGTTCACCTCGGTGCCGCGCCATGGCCCGAGCATCACGTCGGATTCGAGGCCGATGAAGTCGGGCACGGCGTCGCCGGGTGCGACCTTCACGATCGCATTCAGGCCCAGCATCTGGGCTGCGAGAACCTTGAAGTGGGTGGCGGTGAAACGCAGGGCACCATGTGGCTGGTTCTCCACCTCGATCGACCACGGATTCCACCGTCCCCGCGCGTCCGGGCGCGTCCGGGCGCGTCCCACGCGTAGCGAGCCTGCACCGCGCCGTCCTGCGCCGACGATCCGTCAGCGTGGGGTGTGCCGAACGATGCGATCACCGCAACGCTGGCCGTGGTGCTGGATTCGCTTTACGTACGACAACCCACCGCGTGAGGAGCGCCGCGACGTCGGCGACCTATGGCTCACGCCCCAGGTTATAGCGGATGCCGGTGCTCTTCACGTTCATCAGGTGCAGAATCCGGCCGCCCGGCACGATCTCGAACTCCGCGGCAAATGTGTCCGAGTTGCCTTTGAAGCGATTCGTGAACGTCAGCTCCCAGTTGCCGTTCATGGCAAACTGGCCCGTGTAGGTGTCCGAGTAGACCTTCGTATTGCCGGACATGCCGAACGCGCCGACGTGCTTGCTCGTGTATGACCCGTCGGCATTCACGAAGAACTCCGTGCTGCTCGAATTGAGATTCATGCCGGCGCTTTCGCCCGTATCTCTGAAGTACATCTGCGTCACCACGCTGCTCGTCGAGGACCAGTGCCCGGTGAGGTCGGTTGGAGCGACAGCGAACTTGTTGTACGTCATCATCCGCTCGAGATCATCCGGCCTTGGAAAGAGCTGGTGGAACGTGGCCATGTCCGGCGCGATCACGACGATGTTGAGCGCGCGGCCATTGTCGCGATGCACGTTCATGCCGATGAAGACGCGCTTGCCCGTGCTGCGCTCGGTGGCATCGCCTTCGAGATACTCCGTCCGGTAGACCGACCGATCATCCTGGCGGCGCTCGACGCTCTGTCCATCGAACCGCGGCGTCACGTCACGCGCCCAGAAGTAGTCGCCGACGTTTGATGCCGGAGGTCGCATCTGGTCCGTCATCGGCACGCGGAAGAACAGCAGTGTGGTGATCGGACCCTTGGTCACTTCCACGTATTCCGGCTGCTCCGTCGCCACCCAGCCGTCGTCGAAGTTGGACGTGGTGAAGCCATAGCCGCGGCCTGCTGCTGCAATGCGTGCGGCGGGCAGCGGCACCGTCGGCTGCTCCGGGGGCGTGATCGCGGTGGGCGGCGCGGTGGGCGTTGTCGGCGCGGGTGCGGCTTCGGGAGCCGGCGGGACTGCCGACGGGAGTGCGGCTGCAGGAGTCGAGCCCGTCACCACCACGTCCTGTCCAGGCACACGCTCGGCAATCGCCGCGACATAGATCCACCGATCGCGCCGGCTGTCGATGAACTCCACGATCAGCGTGGTGCCGGCCTTCTCGGCTATGCCCCAGGTCGGACTGGACTGATTCATGGTCAGCGTCCAGCCGCCGCGCTGGATCAGCGCGACGAGTTCTGCCCGCGGCGGTGCCGTGAGCGGAATCCGCAGGACCTCCAGTGCATCACCGAGCTTCATGCCGGCCTTGTCGGCGTCGA
>CAYMQV010000397.1:0-2538 GCA_964392395.1 uncultured Gemmatimonadaceae bacterium | reverse complement strand
GGATGCACCCCCGCCAGCGTGAACTCGTGCCACGCATGTTGCTGATGTTCCCAGTAGAGCGGCGCCTGCCAGTGCTGCGACTGGACCGTGGCCCACCCCGCGCTGAGCCAGAGCTCGGGGCGACGATAGCCGCCGTCGTCCATGTAGGCGGCGTACTCGGCGTTCGTCACCAGCCGGTGCGCGAGCCTGGTGCCGGCGACGTACGTCCGATGACGCGGCGCTTCGTTGTCAAAGTGGAACCCCGCACCTGAATATCCGATCTCGTACACCCCTTCGTTCAGCACCTGCCATCCCTGCGGCACCGGTGGCGTCGCCGGCACCGCATGCGCGAGGTACGCCGGACGCATCGGGTTGGTGAAAAAGACGTGCTTGATGTCCGTCACCAGCAGCTCCTGATGCTGCTGCTCGTGATGCAGTCCGATCTCGATCAGCGACCACGCCGGATGTGCGATGTCATCGGCGATGTCGCGCATCAACCGCTGCATCGCGTCGTCGACCCAGGCGCGATAGGCATGGACTTCGGCGACTGTCGGTCGCGTCACCAACCCGCGCTGCGCGCGACAGTGCCGTTCACCCGCCTGCACGTAGTACGAGTTGAAGAGGAAGGCGTACTTCGGGTTGAGCGCCTGATACGATGCCAGGTGCGGCGCCAGCACGAAGGTCTCGAAGAACCAGCTGGTGTGTGCCAGATGCCACTTCGTCGGGCTCACATCGGCCATGCTGCTCACCACGTAGTCCTCGGTCACCAGCGGCTGGCAGAGTGCCTCGGTCGCGTCTCGGACCACGCAATAGCGTGCCGCAAGCGAGGCCGCTGTGCCAACGGTTGCATGCGGCGTACTGCGATCGGTCGTGGTTTCGGTCAGCAACGTTGCCGAAGCCATGGGGTACCTCCACTGGTGGTGTCGTGGCGGAACGGTATCGTGGTGGAACGGTGTCGCGGTGGAACGGTGTCGTGCTGCAGATCGTCTGACACCAGGCCTGCCGTCGTCGGAGCCCGCGCGCCTGAGCGGCTGTGCTATAAACCTCGCGGGCCTGAATAAGTTCTCCACCGTGACAACTGCAGCCAACTCGATTCCGGCCCCGCTTGCCGCGCCGCCCGCCCTTTCGGCCATTGCCGTGACCCATCGGTACGGCAGCGTGGTGGCGTTGTCGTCCGTTTCGGTGCAGGTCGCCTCGGGCGCGCTGCTGGCGCTGGTGGGTGAAAGCGGCTCGGGCAAGACGACGCTGCTCCGATGCTTCAACGGCATGGTCAACCCCGATAGCGGCACCATTGCGCTCGATGGGCTCGATGTGCGCAATGTCGATCCCGTCGCATTGCGCCGCAGTGTCGGCTATGTGCCGCAAAGTGGCGGACTGCTGCCGCACTGGACCGTGCTGCGTAACGTGGCGCTCGTTCCGCACCTGACGCAGCTCCCCGATCCCGACGCGGCCGCTCGTGCGGCGCTCGAGCGCTGCGGTCTGCCTGCGGCGCAGTTCGGTGCGCGCTTTCCGCATGAGCTCTCCGGTGGCCAGCGGCAACGCGTCGCACTCGCCAGAGCGCTGGCCGCATCGCAGAAGCTGCTGCTGCTCGACGAATCCTTCGGCGCGCTCGATGCCATCTCGCGGCACGAACTGCTCGAGTCGTTCACCGCGCTGCGTGCCTCGGTCGGGTTCACCGCCATACTCGTCACGCATGATCTCGCCGAGGCCGCGCGACTCGCCGACAATATCGCCGTGATGCGCGCCGGTCGGATTGAACAGTGTGCACCGCTCGCCACACTGCTGAACGCCCCGGCGACACCGTATGTCGAACAGTTGCTGACGCGTGCCCTGGCGTCGGCTCGTGCGCTGACGGCGCCGTGATGCTCATGTCGCGGAACGCGCTCTGGCGTGGCCTGCACGCAGGCTCGGCGGCCCGTCGCCATCGGGCTCTGCTCGGCCTCGTCTCACTCATCGCCATCGCACCGATGCCGATCGTCGCCACGGCGCAGACGCGCGATACCACGCGGCGGCAGATCATCGTCGCCTCAAAACCCTTCGGCGAGTCGTATCTTCTGGCCGAAATGTTCGCGCAACTGCTCGAGCGATCAGGCCGAACGGTGCAGCGCCGACCGGGACTCGGCGCGACCGAGGTGGCGTTCAGCGCAATCCGTACCGGCGCCATCGACATCTATCCCGAATACGTCGGCACGGGGTTGATCGCGATCCTCGGTGATTCCGTCTCACCAGCGATGCGCGATGATCCGCGCGTTGCGTTCGCGCACGTCGCCACGCGGAGCCTGTCGCGATTCGGTGTGCACTGGCTGGCACCACTCGGATTCCAGAACGGCTACGCCATTGCCGTCCGCCGCGAAACGGCCACGCAGTACAAGCTCCGCACACTCAGCGACCTCGCCGCATCACCCGCTCGATTGACCGCCGGTTTCACCTCCGACTTCATCGGGCGCTCCGATGGCTGGCCCGGACTTCGCGGTGCCTATGGGATCACGCTCATGGACATCCGGCCGCTGGCGCCCGCCGTCAAGTACGAAGCCGTTGCCACGCGTGCCGTCGATGTCA
>CAYMQV010000396.1:0-2579 GCA_964392395.1 uncultured Gemmatimonadaceae bacterium | reverse complement strand
CGTCCCCCATGACCTGATTGACAAGTACGGGCGGAAGCCCAAGGCATGCGGCTAGTGTAGTGTCGCCGAAGCGCCGTGGATTTAGGCGGGTGATGGATTTTGGCGCCAGCCAAGGCGTAAACCGGAGTGATACCAGCGATACCACGAGGAGTTGCAACGACGGCTCGCGCGAAAAGACGCGCCCGAGAAACTCAGCTCGCGGTTCTCGACGCGGTCACCGTCCGTCGACGGCGCGCCGAACAAGCACTCGATGTGAATTTCGTGGTAACTGCGCCCCAGAGATGGTAGCGTGTGCCCGCCGACGGAGCCGCACCGATGTCAAAAGACTTTCGCTGGTGGTTTTGTCAGCAGACTTACGGGAACATCGTAGAACACTTCGCGATCACGGCCGACGTGCCCCCTGTGTCGTCGATCCAACCGGTCTGAGGCCGCCGCCCCTGAAGGGTGATGTGCCGTCGTGAGCGTCACCATCAAGGGGTCAGAGTCCTTGACCAATCTGGAGGACATGACGCTGCCCTCGTGAACCATCGACTGGCGTCACTCAGCCGAGCGGCACAGGAACGGCGACCACCTCGAGCCCGTCGATCCCGGTGAAGTCACCGGGATTGCACGTATACACCGGCAGCGCATGCGCCAGGGCGATGGCGGCGATCATGGCGTCGTACGATCGCACCACTGTCTTGCGCCCCGACTGCCGGAGCGATGCGGCGACGCGGCCGAAGGCCCGTGCGGCACTGGCATCGAACGGCACGGCGTCAAAATCTGATTCCGCCTGCTGGAGATGCGCCTGGCGCGCCGCTCGCTCGCGATCCGTCGTCGCGACCAACGGTCCGACGGTCAGTTCGGCGAGCGTGATCGCCGTGATCAACGGCTCGTCCGGCAGGACCGACAGATCAGCCAGCCGGCTGAGCATGATGACCGTGCTCGTATCGAGGATGCCTCGTGCGTGGCGCACGCGACCGATCACAGCGACGCGTCCAGGAACTGATGGAGATCGGCGCGCAGCAACTGCGCATCGACCGGTGGCAGCCGACGCCACCGCTGGAGCACGGTGGCCGCCGCCAGACCACGACCCACGAGCGGGCCCGAACACTCGCCTTTTGCGGCGCGGGAGTTCATTCCGGAAAAGATGCCGTGACGCTGGCGCGCGACATTCTGGCGCTCGATGACGAGGGCTTCCGCGCGGCGTTCCGGAACTCGCCGATGAAGTGGGCGATTCTGCGTGGCCTAAGGCGCGATGAGGCGGGCTCCGAGGGTCGCATGGCCTGGCTGCGCCCATCGCCAGCGGGAGCCGCGCTCGTCGCGCTGAGTCAGCTCTTCACGAACGGGGCGAGTTCTGCAAGTTGCAGTTCCCTCACTCGACGGAACTCCTCCAGGTTCAACGTGGCCACCGTGCTGCCGGCGACGAGCGCCGTCGCGGCGATCTGCAGGTCATGCGCCCCAACCACGGTTCCCGCGGTGGCCAGCGCGGCCCAGATCCGGGCGTGTGCACGCGCCTCGGCCAGACCGAACGGGATCACCGGCACGTTGGCGAGCACGCCCTCCACGAAGGCGCTCCGCCGTTCGCGGACCGCCGCATCGCGCGCGCGCTCCACGCCATGCAGCAACTCTGAGGCAGAGATTGCGGCCAGCGCCACCGACGCATCGCCAAGCGAGGCCAGGTATCCCGGCATGTCGAAAGTCCCGCGCTCGGCGGCAATGAGCACCGCCGTATCGAGGACCACGTTCACGGGGTCACGTCCACGGGTCTGAAGGCAGCATGAGACCCATTCGCGCCTGTGCGAGGTCACCGGCGAACGCCTCAGCATCAGCCTCCGACAGACGCGGAAGCAGCGGCCATCGGTGGGCGAGTTCTCCAGCCGGGATCCCGCTCGGAGCCATCGGCCCGATGTACGCGACCGCAACGCCGTTCTTCAGCAGGACCGTCGTCTCATGCCGGTAAAACGCCCGGTTGACGACGTCGGCGAAACGGCGCGCTGCATCAGTCACGGAGAGGGTGCGCGTCGGATGTGACATGCACATAATATGATTTTACGGTGACAGAAGCGCAATGTCGCCAGTTTGCATGGTTGTGGTGAAGGGGTCAGCCAGTCGCGTTGGACGCCCCCGGGCCGCCCGTCAGTTCCCCGCCCCGTCTCCAGCGCGATTTCAAAACGGTTAGAGCGACACATCGCCCAGTCCGTTTGTCCGTGGGATGTGAAGTTTTCGTAGGCCCTTCCCGGGCACTCGCCCTTTGCGCCGCGCGCGATGATTGAGGGGAAGGATGCTCGCACGCTGGCGCGTGAGATCCTGGCGATGTCGCAGGAGGAGTTCGGCCCAGCGTTCAAGGATTCGCCCATGAAGCGGGCAAGATTACGGGGCGTGAAGCACAACGCGGCTGTCGCGTCGGGGAACGTGGGGTCGACGCAGGATGTCGACGCGCTCACGCGCGCGCTCGACGATGACGAACCGCTCGTGCGCGAACAGGCGGCCTGGGCGCTCACGCGGCTCCGCGGCCTCGACTCTTGGACGTGCTAGGGCGGCCCCAGCACGTCGTGCCCGCGGCCGACAGCCACCTTCTCGGCGAGGGGACGCTCTTA
>CAYMQV010000395.1:0-2596 GCA_964392395.1 uncultured Gemmatimonadaceae bacterium | reverse complement strand
TCGCCCGTGCGGCTTGACTCCCAATACTGTGACCGGTACGCAAAAGCCCGGTCACTTACGCAACTCGGTTGCGTCGCCAATCGCGAAATCTGCGACGTGGTTTCATTACCCACGATCATCTGCCTTCATCACTTGACTAATTCGCTGGCGACTAGAGCGTCGGGGCCACACCCGTTCCCATTCCGAACACGGTCGTTAAGCCCGACAGCGCTGATGGTACTCCGGCCGCGAGGTCGCGGGAGAGTAGGCCGTCGCCGGCACCTTTGCGAAACCCTCGGTTGCTTCATGCAATCGAGGGTTTCGTGCGTGTATGATTCCTGTCAGTGCACCCCGAGCGTCTCTCGCAGGGCCGCGGATCTCGATCGCTCCCTGCACGCACGGCCCGACCTCTTCCCTCCCACATGAACACGCCGCCTCCCGAGCCGCCTCCCGAGCTGCCCATCACCCGTGCTGGACACGTCGCGCTGGTGGGTAAACCCAATGCCGGCAAGTCGACTCTGCTCAACCGACTGCTCGGGCTGAAGCTGGCGATCACCAGCCCCAAGCCGCAGTCCACGCGCGTCTCGGCCGTCGGAATCGTCACCAGTGACACCTATCAGCTCGTGCTGCTCGACACCCCCGGGCTGCTCGACCCGAGCTACACCCTCCAGCGCTCCATGCTGGCCAGCGCAGTGGCCGCGCTCCGCGATGCGGATGTGGCGGTTTATGTCCATGATGCGACGAATGGTCCGCCGCCGCCGCTCGAATCCCTCGTTCCTCCGGGGACGCCGTTGCCGCGGACCCAGCTCACCTGGGCGAACAAGGCAGACCTGATCAATGCGGGTAATCGGGCGCAACTCGAGACGAACCCCACGGTGATCGTCGGCAGCGCGGAAACCGGCCAGGGGATCGACGCATTGCTCGAGCGCATCGCGTCCCACCTGCCACCGTCGCCGTTTCTCTATCCCGCCGACGAGCTCAGCACGCAGCCGGTCCGTTTTTTCGCGGCAGAAGCCATCCGTGAAAGCGCGCTCGCCATTCTCCACGAAGAGGTGCCGTACGGAATCTTCGTGGATATCGAGGAGTTCCGCGAGAACAAGTCGCCGATCTATATCCGCGCCGTCGTGTACGTCGAACGCGACAGCCAGAAGGGGATTGTCCTCGGCGCGAAAGGACGTACGATTCGCGAGATCGGCACGGCCTCTCGTGTGCTGATCGAAAAACTGGTCGAGGCCTCCGTGTATCTCGATCTCTGGGTCAAGGTGATGCCGGACTGGAGAAAGGACGCCGCCGCCTTGCGGCGGTTCGGCTTCACGGTGCCGCAGGAGTAAGGGCTGATGTCACTCGCTCCTGAACTACTTGCTATGCTCCGGTGTCCTCAGTGCAAGGGCGCGCTCAGAATGACGGAGCTTGGGTCACAGGCCGCGCTCGACTGCCCGGTCTGTCGCCTCCGGTTCACCGTCAGGGACGGGATCCCCATCATGCTGATTGAGCAAGCGACGCCCTTCTGACGAAGTCGCGCCACTTGCGTCTGCCCCACTGAATCGTCTGTTCTGGATGAGTCTGTCACCCTCCGTGCCCTTGGTACCGCCGGTTCCGACTGTCATCTTGACGGCTGGCATCCTGCCGGCGCGTGTCCTCCGGGCTGCCGAAGAGTGGGCAGAACAGGCTGGACTAAGCATCGAGGCCGTCGGGCCCAGTGAGCTGTCTCGAGGTGCGCTGCGCAGTGCGGTGCCCAGCCTCATCATCATCGGCTCCGATGATGATGAGGCACACGCGCGTGAACTGATTCGGATGCTGAAGGCTGACAGTCGGCTGCAGACGGTTCCCGCCATCATCGCGATCAGCGCCGAGGAAAGTGAACGGTGGTTGACCGCCGGGGCCGACGAGGTGGTTGTATCGAGCCAACGGTCCTGCGAGATCAAGGCGCGACTCGCGGCGGCAGTGCGCCGGTCACGCCGCGATATTCAGGTCAACCCATCCACCCGCCTGACGGGGGCCGATGCAATCGCCACGGCAATTGCCGACCGGATGGGAGGAGGGGAGCTTTTCGCGGCCTGCTACGCCGACCTCGACCATTTCAAGGAGTTCAACGACCGTTACGGGTACGCGCAGGGTGACGACGTCATTCGATCCGTTGCCGAGCTGATCGTCGATGTCGTGGATGGCATCGCTGGCGCTGGCGGATTCGTGGGGCACATTGGGGGCGATGACTTTCTTTTTCTCGTCCCGCTGGAGCTGGTGGCGGAAACGTGCGACACCCTCGTTCGGCGCGCCGATGAGACGCTCACGATGCGGTACTCGGCACACGACAGGCAAGCTGGCTACTTTTTTGGGAAGGATCGACGTGGTCGTCTTGATCGTGTCCCGCTCATGACGCTCTCGATCGGCGTCGTGACGAACGAGCGACGCCGATTTGCTCATGCCGCGCAGGTGAGCGAATTGGCAACTGAAATGAAGACGTATGCCAAGACCTTGCCCGGTTCTGTATGGGCGATGGATCGGCGGTCGGACGGCGAGTCTGCATACCCACCCGAGGAGAAGCGCCAGTGAACGTGACGTGTCAGGATTGTCGGTCGGTGTTTCGTGTGGATCCCGCCAAGGTACCGCCGAACGG
>CAYMQV010000394.1:0-2606 GCA_964392395.1 uncultured Gemmatimonadaceae bacterium | reverse complement strand
GAGGCTGCCGGTGAGCCACAGCAGGAGGACGCCCCCCAGTGCGCGAGGCCGCATGTCAGGGACGCCCGCTCGCGGGCGGCCGCGTGCGTTGTACCCGAAACTCGTTGCCGCCCGAGACGAGATATGCTGTCGCATAGGCCGTCTGCCCAGTGCCGCTCGTCACCGTGAGCGTGATGGTCGACGTGCCCTGAAAGTAGTGTCCATACGCCGCCGCGGTGCTCATCACAGCGCCGCCGTTCTCTCGCCATTCGTACGAGACCGAATGGCCACCCGGTGTCACGTTCGCGTACAACCAGACTGTCTGGCCGACAGCGAGGTTTTCCCGAGGCCCGCCGGTGATCTCGACGCCGAGACCCGTCCCGGCGCCAACGCTTACGATCCGCGTCGCGGTGATCCCATTCATCACTGCGGAAATCGTTGCCACGCCGTTCGCGACCGCAGTGACATTCACTGCACCGCTGCCGACACTGGCAGTTGCCACCGAGGTATTGCTGGATGCAGCGCTGCTTATCGGCGGCGGGACGTTGAGATTTGTCAGACAGCGATCCTGCGCCGTCACTCCCAGCGGAGTGGTCGTTCCCGGAATCAGGTCACCCGATTGCGGGATGATCTGGACCTGGTAGACTGGCCCATTGCCGCACCGCGCGACGTTCGCCTGGTCCTCGAGGAACGATTGAATTGCAGTGAGCACCAGCGGGGATCTCGGTTGCTCCGTATGCGATGGCCCCTGCACTTCGTACGGCACCGCAAATCCCGATGCTCCCCACATCTGGCGTTCGAGCGGCACGACTGCATCTGTCGCGAAACACGGGAAAGGAATCGGTCCTGCTGCGTCCTCGAATGTCATTTTGTAACAGTAACGCCCTTCGATGAGCAGCAGGTCGGCGGCGAGATCATAGAACAGTGATGACGCGTTGCATTTGCCGGGCTGGTTCTGGTACGGTTGCGTGTAACAGTACTTGTTGGTGTAGTAGAACCCGGCGTCCAGCGCAACCAATGCTGCGAAGTCCCGGATGGCTTCGAAGTATGCCACATTCTCCTGTGCAATCGCGAGCCGCCAGACCGACTGATGCGGATCATTGATGTAGGTCCGGATCGACGCGCGGATCGGAGTTCGCTGCGCCTGGACTGAGAGCGAACTGCTGGAATTGACGTCCTGCATGAATGGGCTCGTCGGGTACATGCTGTTCCAGATGCTGTAGCTCGGGTCGAATTCCGCGAACGCCAGGATCGAGTTCACGAGGCTGATCATGTTGCTCCCAGACGCCACGACGTAGTCGTAGTACCACTGCTCGTCTGGGTCAGCCAGGTCGGGCGGCGACAGGACGTAAGAGATGGCCTGGCCGTGGATCAGGATCGGTGAAACGATATCGCCCATGTAGTTCTTGCGGATCGCATCCGCAGCCGGTGCGCCGAAGTTTGGGGATCCAACTGTCGCGATTCCGCGAAGCGGTGCATTGATGAGGGCCGACTGGCGGAGGACGAGACCGCCGTTGCTGTGGCCGACTGCCAGCGTCGTGTCCGGCAGCCCGGGAAACAAGAAGTCGCGGAGCTCGTGGGCCTGCGACAGATACGGGTTTTTCCACTGCGTGGTGAAGCGCCGAACTGAGACTGGGAATGCAGCGGGCAGTGTGAAGGCCGCCTGGTCCCACGTCGATGCATTGGAGCGGATTCCGTGGGTCATGACCAGCGGCTGGCGTTGCGCTTGACACGGCAAACTCATGGCTCCCGTCGTCAAGAGCAAAAGCGCGATGTACCGCACCCGATCAGTAATGCTATCGTGATTTTGCATTTGCTACCTCTCCCCGGCAAGGCGAGTCGCGGAGCCCGCGACAATCGGGTTCCTGACATCGATAGTGATCCTTTGCAGCGGCTGCCCGGGCCGGCGGGGGCGCTGGATCTCCTGGCGTGCGGCGAATTCGAGGCTCCCGTTGGCGCGCTCCCAGCGACGGAAGTGCCCTTTGGCGAGGCGCAGGCTGTCGCGGATTTCATCGTCGCGGCGTTCCCTCGGACTGACTGACGTCGGTCGAAGAAACCGGCTCGTGAGTGCACGCAATTGGTCTGCGCGCATTGGTGCTTGCGCACCGGCTCTCGATGCTGTGCGTCCTTGACTTGGCTGGCCGACACCATCCTCAACACCCGAGGGGATCTCCGCGGCCATGACGGTCCCGTTTTTCATCGTGATCTCTGGGAGCGTCGCTCCCGCCGTCAGTCGAATCTGTGCAAGCTTCTCCCACTTCAGGAACGTGGTCTGGTTGCTGCCACTGGCTGCTGACGGCGAGGGTGGCGAGAGTACGACGGAGACGCTTCCAGCGCTGTCGATATATGCGAAATGGTATGCGGTGACCAGCGGGCGCCGCGCCCCCTGCCTGAGCGCATTGAGTCGCACCGGGTCGCGATCGGTGATGCGTCCGGCGATTTCCATACCGGTCGAGTCGACGAACAGGCTTGTGACAATATCGGCTTCGAACCGGGCGTAGTGCTCGGGTGCCTGCACTGCGACGCTTGCGGCGTCAGTGCGTATGACCGGCGCGCTCGGTTGTTGATCGGGTGCGCAGCCGATCAGGCTCGTCGCTACGGTGCAAAGCCATGCGGCACGGAATGGC
>CAYMQV010000393.1:0-2632 GCA_964392395.1 uncultured Gemmatimonadaceae bacterium | reverse complement strand
CTCCGCGCGGGGGAGGGCCGTGTGAAGTCGCCTCGGCGGGTGGGCTGTGGCTCGCTTCGATGGCGGTGCAACCGTCGCCCTTCGCCGCGGCCGTCTCCGCGTGAACGGAGTTGCGTTGCCGTGGCGTTGCGGTTGCACGGCGGTGGCATCTCGCGACTTGGTCACTTCACCGTGACACATCGAACGAATTCGGAGCGTAGCGCGATAAAATTTACATATCGACGTGGATCACCACGGCCTGGCGCTGGTAGTGACGCGTACATGTGCCGGCATGTCGCGCTGGTGTCTCGATGGCCGTGGGCCCGGCACCCTCGGTTGCTCTCCCAGACCCAGGAGTTTTCAACGATGCAGCCGTCTTTCCTCCTACCGGTGGTCGCGATTTCGAGCGTCCGTCGCACCGATATGGCGCGGCGTGTCACGTCAGGTCTCTCCGCGGTTGCAGTCATGCTCTCGCTCGCGGCGTGCGCCACGGTGCGTCAGGACGAAGTAGGGGTCAAGCGAACCCTGGGTCGTGTCTCGCAGAAGTCGTCGCCACCTGGCGGACAATTCATCATCCCAGGCTTCTCGTCGGTCATCCGTGTGCCGGCGCGGACAGTCAATCGCGAAGTACGCCTCGACCTGCCGACCAAGGAGGGGCTGAACGTTGCCGCCGACGTGTCGATTCTCTATCGCATCAAGCCGGAGCTGGCGCCGAAGATCCTCGAGACCGCCGGTCTGGCCTACGAGGAAGTGCTCATTCTGCCTGTCTTCCGGTCATCGGCGGCGGATGTGTCGGCTCGTTTCATGGCGAAAGATCTCCACTCGGGCGAACGCGCCGTGATCGAGCGTGCGATTCTGCAGCAGATGTCGCAGACGCTGGATGCACGTGGCTTCGTCGTCGAGAACGTGCTGATGAAGAGCATCCGGCTCCCCGCCGGTCTGGCCGACGCGGTGGAACAGAAGCTCGAAGCCGAGCAGCGCGCGGAGCAGATGCGATTCGTGCTGGAGCGTGAAAAGCAGGAAGCGCAGCGGAAGCGACTGGAAGCCGAGGGGGTTCGTGATGCGCAGCAGATCATCAACGCCGGTCTGACGCCGGCCGTGATCAGTTTCCAGAGTATTCAGGCATTCCGCGAGCTCGCGCAATCGCCGAACGCGAAACTGATCGTGACGGATGGTCGGACACCGTTTCTGATCTCCGCGTCCGAGGCCGCGTCCACCTTGATGCAGGCACAACCGATGGTTCCGGCGGCGTCGGCTGCGCCGGCGCGCGGAGCGCCTCGGGCCACTTCAGGTCGCCCGTGACGCGCAGTCGTACGCCAGGCTGGTGTCTGGCGTACGACTGCGCTCGCGGCGCTTTTCTGCAGTGTGAACGCAGGGGGCTGCGGAAGGGTGAAGTCGTGGTCGCTGTGAGGGAGAAAACATGTAACGCTTCTCATGCACGCACGACCGGGGACGCAGCTGTCAGCGTCGGATTCCGTAGATTCCGTCGTTCGCGCGCCCGATCGCGAGTTCGCGGGTGAGCACAACTCCTTCGGGCAGGAACGCACGTTCCTCAAGCTTGATGCCTTTTGCAACGGCCCAACGCCTTCTGCCGGTGGCGACATCGTAGGACGCGATCCAGCCACTGAGATTGACACCGACGACTTCGCCGTTGTCGCCAATCAGGCCGTAGTTAAAGATGGAGCCGCCCGACGGTCGGTCTTCGATACTCCAGCGGAGCGCCCCGGTGCGCAGGTCGTGCGCCGTCAGACGCCCGGAGAGCGACCCTGCGATGACGGTAGAGTCAACGATCGCCAGCGACCGCTCTTCTCTTGGTGTTGCGAACAGTGGCACCGGCGGTGCAGTCCAGCGAAGGATACCTGTCTGCAGGTCCAGGCCGAACACGCGACCATCGTCCACCGAGGCAGCCACGATACCGCCTTTCGCACGGACACGCTCTGAGCAGCTCACGTCGACCAGCGGCGGCGGCGGTGTCCATGTGAATCGCCAGAGTACCGCGCCCGTCGCGACGCTGAACCCACTGATCGCACCGCGAAACGGCAGGGAGAACTCGCGACTGCACGTCACCACCACACCGTCTGCAACGGCCGGTGTGGTCAGGAAACCCTCACCCCCCACGCTATCGCCAAACGACGTGTTCCACCGTTCGATACCCGTGATTGCGTCCACGGCGTAGACCCGCATCGGTTTGCCGGTGGCGAAGAACAGTGTGTTGCCCGCGCACGCGGGTCCGGCGTAGCTCAGAAGGCCACCCTGCGATCCTCTCCAGCGCCAGCGGCGCTGACCGCTCGTTGGCGCGAAAGCATATGCGGCGCCGGCGGTTCCAAAAACCACGCTGCCGCCGCACAATTCCACGCCACGCATTGCATTGTTGTCATCCGATGACTCATCGCCGGTCGCCGTCCACAGGGTTCGCTGGTCACGGAGGCGGAGAGCCGTAAACCGCCGGCCCGTCAAGTAGTAGAATGCGGTGGAATCGTCTGCGGCGATCGTCGCAGAAAGCAGGGGCGGTTGGGCTGTTGGCACATGCCACACAATTCCGCCGGGTCCGCTCGCCTTGCCATCGACGCCAGCGAGCAGTGGCTCCCGGCAGCCTCCGAGGCTGCCGGTGAGCCACAGCAGGAGGACGCCCCCCAGTGCGCGAGGCCGCATG
>CAYMQV010000392.1:0-2658 GCA_964392395.1 uncultured Gemmatimonadaceae bacterium | reverse complement strand
CTCGAGATCGCCCAGATTGCGGCTGGATAGAGTAGCCACGTCCAGCAGAGCACCGCGAACGCGATCGCGACCAGCCACGCCCACGGCGTCATGCGCCGCGTACGGAGTGAATCCGATCTACCGGTGGCGTCACGTTTTGGGCGCCACCGGCAACGCCACCGCCACTTCCTGCGACAACCTTGGCGCAATCGACAACGCCAGCGAGTCCGCCCGCTGAATCTCCGCCCGAATGTGTTCCTGCGACCGGTCCTTCTGCGTGCGCAGCGGCACCACCAGACGCACCAGCGCCTCTTCGGTGCGACCGTACATCGCCGCATCGCGCATCAGGTTCAGCTTCACCGTGTACTCGTTGCTCTCGATCCGACCGCGACCCTGATACCAGTAGTACACCGCCGCATAATTCCCCTGATTCGCGAGCACGTACTTGTTCATGTTGCGTGAGCCAACGCCCGGCGCCGAGGCAATCGGCAGCGTCGCACTCTCCACCGGCTCCCACCCGGCACCCGGCAGACAGTTGCGTGGCGAATGGATCGACTTGCCCTGCGTCTGATAAGTGTAGTAGCCCACGTACAGGCTGAACACCTGCAGTGAATCCTGCTTGTATACGCGGTTCACATACTCGTCCATGCCGGCCACACGCTGCGAGTTCGTGTCGACCTCGATCTGCATGTATGTGTAGCCGGGAATCGAGTCGAGAATTCCGGCGATCGGCTTGAGCGGCGCGGGACGCGCCTGATCGTGCGTCAGGCCGAGCAGGCCAAGACCGGCACCAAGGATGATCGCCGGAACGAAGCTCGAGAGATCAGCCATGTGCATTGCCCTCCGGCACGCCGCGGCGCGCCATCTTCCCTTCGATGAACAGGAGCAGCGACGCGACCGCGCCGAGTGATGCAAACGCGATCACGAACATGAGCCACCCTTCGGTGGTGTGCATGAAGCCGGAGCCCGCTTCCGGACTCACGAAGTACACCAGGAACGCCGTCAGGAAGATCCGGAATCCGTTGATCAGAATCGCCATCGGCACCGCCAGCACCAGCAGCGTGACACGCGACCATGGCTTCGCCAGCAGCATCGCACCGAGCAGCACACCGAGGTTCACCAGCGCAGTCAGCGAGCGGAGCCCACTGCACGCTTCCGCCACGAACAGATCGTGCCCGGGGATGCGAATCACGTTGCCGTTGAGCAGCACCGGAATGTTGCGCCACTCGATCAGCGAGGCACCGATCCGCGACGCCACCAGCTGCAACGGTGCCGTCAGCTTGGCGATGATCAGTTCAGGCAACGGAATGGCCAGGCCGAGCAGCACGAACGGCAGCCACCACGCCAGCAGTTGCCGCAGGCCGAAGAACCAGAGGATCACACCAGCAGCGCCCATCAGCATCGACACGCGCATCGTGAACAACTCGGCCGCGAGATCGGAGACGTAGCGCAGTCCGATCGAGGCCAGCAGGAACCCGAGCGCAAGCGCGACGGCGGGCTTCCGCGCTTCCTTCAAGCCGGTCTGGTACGCGAACCAGAACGCGAGCGGTGCGAGCAGCAGTCCGGTGCCGGAATCGGGATTGTCGAAGTTCGTCCAATCGCGGACCAGCAGGTACGCCGGTTTCGCATACAGCGCCGTGAACAACAGCAGCGCGGCGCCGAGCGGCATCCAGAGCGCCTTGTCGATCACTGCGGTCCGGCGCTGGGTGGCGCCGAGTGCGGCTTCGGTCACGATTCGAGCCTCGAAGGAAGAAACATCCCGCGGAGCGTCTGCGCGCCGCGAGAGTGAAGATAGACGATAGAAAATCGCATCGGGCGCAGGCGCAGCACACCCCTACCCCGGCTGGCGTGACAGTTCCGCTGCCCGCAGCCCGACGCAGTGTCATCGACCGGCCGCAATCGGTAAGTGACGAGATGGCATACAATTACGCAACACTTTCGGCGGCACGTCGTACACCAGATGAGACAACCGACGTTGGCGCTGATCTGGCAATTGCCCGATGCACAAATCACGCGACTGCGGGCGAGATTGTCACTGGTCCCGTCCGCCCCGCTCAATCGATCGCGATGTCCACCGAACTCGACAATTCAACTGCCGCTTCCGGGACGTGCGATGCGAGCGACGCGACTACGTTGCCGCGCTGACGGAGGGCGACGTCGGCAAGTCGCAGCGCGACGCATTCCGCGCCGATGTGGTCGTGATGCTCCACCGGGCAGCGTATTATCTCGGTATTTCATCAACCATGCTTCGATCACGGCGCGACGCTGGCCCATCGCTGGCCATGATTCACAATCAGATCGAGATCTGCCGAATTCCTGGCCGGGTCGCCGTCGTCATCAGTCGCTGGAACTATCGACTGCTGCCCGCCGCCGGCGTGGGCTGGATGCCGCAGCCATGGTGGTTCACGAGGATCGACCGATCCTGCGGGATGTCGTGATACGGCCCCACCCCGCACGCTCCGCCACTGCTCCATCGACCGCGTGGCGGCCTCGATAGAGTACGATTCTGGTCGCGTCGGTGATCTTCATGCGACGGCACGTCTTGCCATCACTTTCGACCCGCTCTGGAACACGTCATGGATCTGCTCATCAGCGTCCTCTCGACCATCAGCATGTACTCGAGACCGGCGCTCTTCATCGCGGCATGCCTGGTGGCTGCGGCCTGCGCACTGAGCTGGG
>CAYMQV010000391.1:0-2661 GCA_964392395.1 uncultured Gemmatimonadaceae bacterium | reverse complement strand
TCAGGTTTCAGGGCCGAGCGCGATCAGCGGTGGGCTGGTTCAGCCTCCGACATTGCCGAGTTCATGAACTGCAAGCCGATTCGGCCGCGACAGCGGGTGTCGCGGCGGACTCGGTACGCCAATGGTTGACGATGATCAGCCGAGTGTGATCGTGGCGTTGGTACCGCCCGAATCGACGACGACCGGCAGGCGGACGAGATTCCGTGTTCGCTGACCGCCCGTCCAGACGCCCTGCGACGTGAACTCCGCGCCGTGATTCGAGCAGAAGATCGAGCCGTCAGTGTTGATCGTGACCGTCGTGCCCTGATGTGTACAGGACATCGAGAACGCAATGAAGCCTGACGCGGTGCGGGTCATCGCGACGGGCGGTGAGTTGCGCACCTTGGCGATGCCACCCATGGCCGCCAGCGCCGGAAAATCCGCCAGTCGCACCGTCACTTCGCCAACCCCAGGAGGGACCGGCCCGGTCACGTCATCACCACCACCGCCGCATGCGGCCAATGTGACCGCGACCGCCGACAACGTCGCCATCGAGACAAAGTCGCGACGCGAAACTGCTGTGCGCGCAGACCCGACCGCGCACCCGGAACACTTCGTCGTGTCTGGCTTCATGCATCACTCATCGAAAAGGGGGGATGTGATCGTACACGCGACTCGTTGGTTCCGTGCCTGCTGCGTCACACCGAAACGGCAGCGGCCGCCCAGCCTGCGGCATCCTCATCGCTCCTGATCTGCGATTCGAGGTCCACGACCAGCTCCTCACCGTCCTTTCGGATGGCGCGACGATCCATGCTCCGCGTCGCACGTCCGCGGATGTACTCGCCATCGATCTTGTACTCTGATTTGTGCTTCGGGCAACGGAACGCGGTATCGCCACCCTTGATCCTGAGCATGGCGCGCTGATGCGGACAGCTGAGCGCGAACGCCATGCACCGGCCACCGGTCCGGACCAGGATCAGTTCATTCCCGGTATCGATCGTGGCGCCGTCGGCCGCCGGAATCGGATACTTCACCGTGCCGTCGGATCGCCGCACTCCGCGAAACATCACGAAGCCGGCCATCGTCTCGGCCTGCACCACGCCCGGCAGCAGAACACTGGCCATCGCAATTGCCGACAGCGTCTTCGTCAGAAAAGAGCGGCGATCGTGAAGGGTGCAGTCGTTGCAATCTCCCGCCTCGTCGGTATCTGGTGTCGCCATCACGGTATCCCTCATCCTTGCAGGAGGCCTACGCCAGCCAGCGTGATCGCCAGCCAGAGCACCACACTCGTGATGGCGCGCACCCGAAGCACGCCGAATGCGCGGGCACCGCCTTCATCACGACGAACCGCCGCCTCATTCCGCAACATCAGGAATCCATTCGCCGCCAGAAGCACCAGCAACCCGATCTTGACCCACATGACCTTGTTGACGGCCAGCGCCTCGAGGTCAGCCGTCAGCTGCAGGCCACCGGAAACGATCGACACCCCCAGCGCGATCACGACCGGCCGATGCACGTCCCCAACCGCATCCGCGATCGCGAGCCGGGCCTCCGACGTCGGGGGCGTGCCACCACGGAGGACCGCCCTGTCCGCCCCCAACGCCAGACCGCCGCCGACCATCATGGCGCCGAGGTGCGCAAAGGTCAGGCCAACCGAGAGCGCGGTCGAGTTCCCATACAGCGTGCTCCACGGCTCGAGCGCCGTGACCAGCGTATCGAGCAGCGGCATTCTGGCTAACGCCCAATCAGCATGATCAACCAGCCGGCCGTGCTCACACCCATCGACGACAGCGCGATCGTCCGATGGCGATCACGAATTTCGCCATCTTCGCGCCCCTCGCGTCCGATCGAGCCCGCATACGCAAAGCCCGCGTCGGCGATGATGAAGAGGGCCGCGTGAATCCATCGACGTGTCCGACCTTCCGGATCCTTGCGCGACGCCCAGAGGTTCCAGACGCCAGTGACCGTGTTTACTCCGAATACCGCCGCGGCACCCGTCGCGGCCCAGGGGTGGAGCGCCCGCACCGCGTCCGGCGAGTTCGCGCGCCCGTCGCGAGCGAGTCGGTCACCGGTGTAGTAGGACACGGCAAACAATGGAATCATCGTCCACGACAGCGCCTTGTGCAGCGTCAGGCGGCGTCCGTACCACTCGGAGTACTCGACCAGCGCCGCACGCTTCTTCCTGACCGTGGTGTCAGGACGCGCCCAGAACAGGCGCGGACCGGTCAAGGAATCGCTGCCTGCCTCGCGTGCTTCCGGCAGTAGCGGCACCGCCGCAGCACCCTCACTGGTTGACACCATGGAGACTGGAAACGAGTCCAGATCGATCGCCGGAAACCGCATCGTGGTGTCGGCCGAGACCAGCAGCAGCGCCAGCATGCCTGCGATCATGTACAAATCCGTGGGAAGTGTTCGAACGCGTCCATCGTAGAGTCCCGCAACACAGCAAGCGCCGTGCTCGTTGCCGTTTTCGGCCAACGCGAACGGTAGGCCACATCTCACCTTCCGCGCCGATGTGACGTGCGAGCCAGGCAGTCGTCACGATCGTTCAATCCCGCCGACACAGCGACCGATCGTCCTACCCCTCGAGATAGTCTCGGTACGTGAATCAGCGATGAACAGGCGATTGGATTCACAAACTCGTGTGCCAGCGACCGCCGATCGACCGGTCGCGACCGGTCG
>CAYMQV010000390.1:0-2684 GCA_964392395.1 uncultured Gemmatimonadaceae bacterium | reverse complement strand
GCGGTGGACGGTGCTCCGCTCCCCGCACGTCGACAAGAAGTCGCGCGAACAGTTCCAGCTGAAGACGCACAAGCGTGTGATCGACATCCTCGATTCGAAGGCGCAGACGGTCGACGCGCTGACGAAGCTGGATCTGCCGGCCGGCGTGGACGTCGAAATCAAGGTCGAGTAGTCGCCGGTGCAGGTCTGCGACGCCCGGATGGGTCGCGGTGCGGGTTCGCCGCCGGAATTCGCCGGAGGGAGCCAGAGTCCAACTGCCGTTGTCGTCGCGGGCCGCACGCCGCGCCGGGCAGTGACTGAGCTGAGAGAGACATGATCGGCATCATTGGACGAAAGGTCGGGATGACCCAGATCTTCAACGAGATCGGGCAGCAGATCCCGGTGACCGTGGTGGAGGCGACTCCGAACACGGTGACGAAAGTGATGGAGAAGGCTGCGGCCGGCTTTGCGTCGGTCGAGCTGGGCTATGGCGCGCAGCGTGTGCGTCGTGAGTCGAAGCCGGGTGAGCGCACACCGCGCGGCAACCGCGCGCCGAAGGCTGAAGTCGGGCACGCCGCCAAGGCTGGCCTGACCAATCCGCCGGAAGTGATTCGCAGCTTCCGCATCGACGACTCGCCGGGCAAGAACCCGGAGATCGCGACGTATGAGTTGGGCCAGAAGCTCACCGTCGAGCTGTTCACGCCTGGCGAGATCGTGAAGGTCACCGGCACCAGCAAGGGTCGTGGCTTTCAGGGTGTCGTCAAGCGCTACGGCTTCGGTGGCGGTCCCAACACGCACGGCAACACCAAGCATCGTCGTCCCGGCTCCATCGGACCGGGCACCGATCCGTCGCGCGTGATCAAGGGCAAGAAGATGCCCGGCCATTACGGTGATCACCGCCACACCCAGATCGGCCTCCGGGTCGAGAAGGTGGACGTGGAGCGCAACCTGATCTACATCCGCGGCGCAGTGGCGGGTCCGACCAACGGAATCGTCCTCGTCAAGAAGCAGGGTTGATACGATGACCACAGAGAACACGACAGTGCAGGCACGCGCGTTCGGCGCGGATGGCAAGGCGAAGGCAGCGATCACGCTGCCCGCAGAGCTGTTCGACGGAACGGTGAACGTGCCGGTGATG
The DNA here is from genome assembly GCA_964392395.1 of uncultured Gemmatimonadaceae bacterium. Lineage (GTDB taxonomy): Bacteria > Gemmatimonadota > Gemmatimonadetes > Gemmatimonadales > Gemmatimonadaceae > JACMLX01. The sequence continues at coordinate 1,567 of CAYMQV010000390.1, read as the reverse complement.
CATCAGGTAGTGAAGGCCACGCTGGCCAACCAGCGCCAGGGCACCGCGTCGACCAAGACGCGCGGCATGGTGATCGGTGGCAACCAGAAGCCGTGGAAGCAGAAGGGCACCGGGCGGGCGCGTCAGGGCTCGACCCGTGCCCCGCACTGGCCGGGTGGTGGTACCGTCTTCGGTCCGACGCCGCGTGATTACACGCAGCGCGTCCAGAAGAAGGTCCGGACCCTGGGCAAGAAGAGCGCCCTGAACGTTCGCGCTCGCGAGAACGATCTGCTCGTGATCGATGCCTTCGAGATGACGGCGCCGAGCACCAAGGCGATGCTGTCGTTGCTCGGCAAGCTCGGTGTGGCCGATCGGAAGGTGTTGTTCCTCACCGATGGCGTGAAGCCGATGACGTTCCTCAGCGCGCGCAACATCCCCTCGACCCACGTGATGCCGTATCAGGACGTCGGCACGTACCACGTGCTTTGGTCGGATGTGGTCATCATCGAAGCGTCGGCGCTGTCCGCCGCGGAGGCGAAGTAACGATGCCGACGATTCACGAAACGATCGTGCGTCCGCTCATCACCGAGCGCAGCAGCACGGCCTATCAGAACCTCGGCGAGTACACGTTCGAGGTGCATCCGAAGTCAACCAAGCACGGCATCGCGAACGCCATCCAGATCCTGTTTGGCGTGACGGTGACCGACGTGTGGACGCTCAACTGCCGCGGCAAGCAGCGCACGGTGGGGCAGTCCAAGGGGAAGCGTCCCAACTACAAGAAGGCGATCGTGCGGCTGAAGGCCGGAGACACGATCCCGGTCTTCGAGGGTTAAGCGATGGGCATTCGTCAATTCAAGCCAGTGACGAAGTCGTCGCGCTTCCGCAGCGTGTCGGACTTCGCGAACATTACGCGCTCGACGCCGGAGAAGTCGCTGACCGAGCCGCTCAAGAAGAGCGGTGGGCGCGACAATCACGGCCACATTTCGATGCGTCGCTTGGGCGGTGGGCACAAGCGCAAGTACCGCATCATCGATTTCAAGCGCAACAAGCAGGGCCAGCCGGCCACTGTTGAGCATATCGAGTACGATCCGAACCGTTCGGCGCGCATCGCGCTGGTCGTGTACGGGGACGGGGAGAAGCGCTACATCATCCATCCCAAGGGGCTCGCGGTCGGTGATACCGTCGTGAGCGGCAAGGGATCGGACGTGCGCACGGGCAACGCGATGCCGCTCCGGGAAGTGCCGCTCGGCACCTCGGTGCACAACGTGGAGCTCAAGCCGGGCAAGGGCGGCCAGATGGCCCGCTCGGCCGGCACCAGCGTCCAAGTCGTCGCGAAGGAAGGCGAGTACGTGACGCTGCGGTTGGCGTCCACGGAAATGCGCCTCGTGCACGCCGAATGCCTCGCCACGATCGGCGAAGTGGGCAACGCAGAGCACGAGCTGATCTCGTGGGGCAAGGCCGGGAAGAGCCGGTGGCTCGGTCGCCGTCCGAAGGTCCGCGGTGAAGTCATGAACCCGGTGGATCACCCGCACGGTGGCCGCACACGCGGCGGTCATCCGCAGATCATTCGCGAGATACGCGATCGCCT
>CAYMQV010000389.1:0-2691 GCA_964392395.1 uncultured Gemmatimonadaceae bacterium | reverse complement strand
CACTAGCTACGCCGCGAGCGTCGCGTAGTCGGTGTATCCAGCCTCGCCCGGGGTGTAGAACGTCGCGAAATCCGGTTCGCTGAGCGCGGCGTTGTTGTGGAGCCGCTCCGCCAGATCGGGATTCGCCAGCGCGGCACGACCAAATGCCGCCAGATCGGCCCCGTTCGACGCCAGAATCGCCTCGGCTTTCTCGCGATCCAGTCCGCCGGACGCGATGAACGTGCCCTTGAACGTCGAACGCAGCGCGGCACGCAGCGACTCGGGCGCATTCGGCGATCCCATCGAGGCGTGATCGACCAGATGCAGATACACCAGTCCGATGTCGCTCAACGCCTGAGCAAGCGACACGAACTGGGCATCGATCCCGTCGAAAGCGCCTGTGTGGTTGAACGTACCATACGGCGAGATGCGGATACCTACGCGTGAGGCGCCGATCGCGTCGGCCGTGGCCCGGGCGACTTCGATCGCAAACCGATTGCGTGCCTCGGCGCTGCCGCCGTAGGCGTCGGTGCGCTGATTGACGTTGGCGTTCAGGAACTGCTCGATCAGGTAGCCGTTTGCGGCGTGCAGCTCGATGCCGTCGAATCCGGCTTCGATGGCGCAGGTGGCGCTGTGCGCATACTCGGTAATCACCGCTCGCACTTCCGCTTCAGTCAGCGCATGCGGCACACTTGCCGGCTGCATCCCTTCGCTGTCGGTGAACATCTGTTCTTGCATGGCGACCGCCATCGGACCCACAACGCGAGCACCGGCCGGCATGTTGGCCACATGCGAGGCGCGACCGGTGTGCATGAGCTGCGCGAAGATCCTGGCGCCCTTGGCATGCACCGCATCCGTGACCGGCTTCCAGGCCGCCACCTGTCTGGCCGTGAAGAGGCCCGGAATTCTGGCATAACCCAGCCCGTCGGCTGATGGGCTGGTGCCTTCGGTGATCTGCAGGCCGAGGCTGGCCCGTTGTGCGTAATACGTCGCCATGATGGGCGTCGGGACGTGCTCGCTGGTCGCGCGGTTGCGGGTCATGGGCGCCATGACGAGACGATTCCTGAGCGTCAGTGCGCCCAGGACGTACGGTTCGAACAGCATGTGCAATCGCTCCGTTGGGATGTCTGATGGTGCCGGCGGCACCACCCGTTACATTCGCTTCTGCCGCTGAACATACCGATCGGCAGGAAGTGCACCACCTCGCGTCGGTCACTAAGGGGCGACGATGGTACGTCGGCGGCCGAGGTCGTTCGGGAGCACGGAGCCGCTGTTTCTGGCCGCGTTGGATCGCGACGCCAACCGCGAGGCGATGCGCCCGATGGTGACATCGGCCAGTGATCCGCGGTCGCCGCGTGACGATCAGAAGCAATCGTGAACGCCGGCCAGCGCGGCTGGAACGAAACCAGGTAAACCGTTGTCATTCGTGTTGTGCTCTCATGCAATCCTCCGTGTCCAACGCCATTCATCAACTTCGAGGCATCCCGATGGTGCTGTCCAGTTCATCCTCGCCGAGTGTGCTCGTTCGACTCGGTCGATTCACCACGCTGCTGGCGCTGACCGGTCTCACCGGTTGTGCCGCAGCGAAGCCGACGCCGGCAGCGGAACCGCAGCCCAACTCGACCGCCGCCTGGGCGAACGATGGGCGTGTCGGTCTTCGCCCGGGGCTGTATGACGCGCAGGAAGCGGTCTCGCACATGAAGGTGCTGGCTCGTGGTGTTTCGCCGGAAGGGTTCCGCAACGCCTGGAACTCGGACATCTCCTTCACTGGCAAGTACGCCGTGCAGGGAAACTTCAATGGCGTGGTGATCTGGGACATCTCGGATCCAACCAAGCCAACCGTCGTGACGTCGTACCCGTGCCCGGCCTCTCAGAATGACGTGTCGGTATACCGGAACCTGATGTTCATGTCGGTGGAAGCCAACAACGGGCGCGTGGACTGCCTGCCCGGCGGTGTGGCCGACACTGTCAGTCGCATCCGGATGCGCGGTGTGCGCGTGTTCGACATCTCGGACATCAAGGCGCCGAAGCTGGTGGCGAATGTGCAGACCTGCCGCGGCTCGCATACGCACTCGGTGCTCGAGGATCCGAAGGACAAGGCCAATGTCTACATCTACGTGTCCGGTTCAGCCGGTATTCGCTCGCCGAATGAACTGGCTGGTTGCGCGGGCAATCTCGTGGGAGACGATCCCGGTTCGTCGCGCCTCCGGATCGAGATCATCAAGGTGCCGCTTGCTGATCCATCGAAAGCGGCGGTGGTGGGTCGCGCCAACATCTTCGCCGGCCTGAAGGGAAGTCAGAGTCACGGGCCGTCGGATGCTGATCGCACCGCGGCATCGGCGACGGTCGCCGCCGCGCGCGCACGCGGTGCGTTCATCGCACGAAATCCGCAATCAGGAATGGAGATGGTGGTCCCGCCTCAGCTGGCGCGCGCGGCGTTGGACAGCATCGTCAAGGCACGTGGGGGCAGCGGTGCCGCAACGGCCACTGACAGCGCGACCGTGCGCGGTTCGATTCAGGGCGTGATCGACCGCCTCTTCGCCGCCGCACCCTCAGCCAGCGGTGCGGTCTCCGATCGCTCGCAGTGCCACGACATCACGCTCTATCCGGCGCTGGGTCTGGCTGGTGGCGCATGCGAAGGGCATGGCTTGCTGCTCGACATCAGTGATCCGGTCAACCCGGTGCGTCTTGATGCGGCGGCGAAGAGGCGGT
>CAYMQV010000388.1:0-2702 GCA_964392395.1 uncultured Gemmatimonadaceae bacterium | reverse complement strand
AATAGCGAACTCTGAATGACACCGCCGCCGCCCCAGACTTTCGGGGCGGCGGCGGCGTATTCAGTCGACGCGACGTGAGACATCCATGACGCAACCTGCCCGTCACGGAGTCCGGGCTGCGGAATTGGCGTAGATCGCGATCTCGACCCGCCGGTTCCCCTGCCGACCGCCCTCGGTGTCATTCGCCGACAGCGGCTCCGTCTCGCCGCGGCCCACCGCCTTAAGGCGCGCGGTGTTGACGCCTTGGGCCTCGAGATAGTTCGAAGCCGCAGCGGCACGCCGTTGAGAAAGTGCCTGATTGTATTCACTCGACCCGACAGCATCGGTGTGGCCGACGATCATCAGATCGGTCTGTGGATACTTGCCGAGGCTCGCGGCCAGACTGCGCAGGTTGCCCGCCGACTCGGATCGCACGACATCCGAGTCAAATCCGTACAACAGTCCCGACGCGAACGTCACGGCAATTCCCTCGCCCACGCGGGTCACCGTGGCACCGGGAATGTTCTGTCGCAATTCCTTGGCCTGCTGGTCCATCTGATGGCCAACGACTGCTCCGGCCGCACCGCCGATTACCGCGCCAATGATCGCACCTCGCGCAGTCGACCCGGTGTTGTTGCCGATCACGGCACCCGCGGCACCGCCGGCCGTGGCACCGATGATTGCGCCCTCCTGCTTTTTGTTCAGCGACGCGCAGGCGGCGACACCGACCGCCAGCGCGACACCGAGTGCGATGCGTATGCGAGCAACCCTTACCGAATTCGGAATGATGTACACGTTCTATCTCCTCAGACGGCGCGGAGCGGCTCGCACGTGACATGTGTATGTGCGCTGAATCAATGCGTGCGCGCGTCCCGCGCACAAAGCTGCATCACCACCGAACCCTGGTCGCGGCTCAAATGACCTTGCGACCCTGAATCACCTGAACGAGCACGATCACGATCGCGAGCACCAGAAGAACGTGAATGAAACCACCCATCGTATATGCGCTGACCAGACCGAGGAGCCAGAGCACGAGCAGGACAACGGCAACTGTCATCAACATGGCTATATCCTTGCAGGAGTATCACCGCTCTGCAGACTTTCGCAGACGAACTACACCGATTCCGTGCCGCGTCGCCACGTCGCGACGCTCATGAACTTCTGGCACTCGGTGCTTACCAGCCAGACAACGTGTTCTACTGGAAGTGATTGTACGATAACCGGAAGTGCGTTGGCGCAACGTCAGGCTTTGCGCTACGAGTGCGCCCAATCACGAATGCACTGCAACCGAGATGGCGAAATACACGACACGCGGTGATCATTCGTGTGAAGTGATCGTAACACCATGCACGCACATCTCACTGCTGAGTCAGCAACAATGCCTCCCTATATTCCAACGACCTCATCACGCGCAGGTCGCACGCTTCGCATGACGAACGGAACGCTGTGTGCAGTCCTGCTCGGTGCCTGCGCAGTGTCTCAGCAGCAGGAAGTCGCGATGGGAGCGAGTTCGGCCGCGCAGGTCAGCGCACAACTGCCGTTGATTCGCGATGCTGCAGTCACATCCTACATCAGGTCACTCGGCGCACAACTCGCCAATGCCACCGACGATCGCAGTCTTGTCTGGACCTTTTCCGTCGTCGACAGCAAGGAAGTGAATGCGTTCGCACTGCCGGGCGGTTGGGTCTACGTCAACCGCGGTCTGATCGAGCGCGCCACCGAGATGAGTCAGCTGGCGGGTGTCATGGCACACGAGATCGGGCACGTCACGCGACGCCACAGCGTGCAGCAGTTGCAGCAGGCGCAACAGGCGAATGCAGGCGTGACGCTGCTCTGCACGCTGACGAAGGTCTGCGAGAGCGGCGCAAGCCAGGCGGCCATCAACGTCGGTGGCACGGCGCTGTTTGCCAAATTCAGTCGGACGGATGAATCCGAAGCTGACGCCGAGGCCGTGTCGACGACCGTGAAGGCGGGCATCTCACCGCGCGGTATTCCGACGATGTTCCGCACGCTGCTCAGTGAACGGCAGGCCGATCCAGGGGCGGTGATGGCCTTCTTCGCAACCCATCCGCTCGAGGAAGATCGCATCAGGGCCACCGAAGCGCTGATCGCGAAGTTCCCGGCTCGCGACATCAGTCGGCTCACACCAGATACCAAGGCGTTCCAGAACTTTCGTCGTCGCCTGCAATCGCTGCCGCCGTCGCCGGCGCCGAAGGTGCAATAGGTATCCGTGGCGCCGGTGCACGGCACGATCCTCGTCGCGCACTTTGCACCCGCGCCACGAACGAGGCGAACGCGCGGTCCCACCGTCGGCACGTCGGCACGTCGGCACGTCGGCGACACTGCGCTCATGTAGCGTTGCCACAGTCTCGTGGAAGTCGGGCGCGTCTTCTGACGCGAGCCGGCGTTGCAACGCCCCGCGATACGTGTCGCCTTCCTCGAGCACAGAACGAGCAAACGAAGAGCAAACTGCCTGACGCAAAGACGCAAAGACGCAAGGGCCGTCTGCAGGATCCAGACACCTCCGCGCGATGGGATGGTGAGCACCGACTTCACCAAGGATGTTTTACCACAGCAACGGCAACAGCGCTGTGTTTCTGCTGGTCCAATTCAGCTGCAGTCCGTTGCGCCGTTGCGCCTTTGCGCCTTTGCGCCTTTGCGTTAAGCAGTTGCCGTTCCGCCGTTGCCGTTCCGCCGTTGCCGTTCCGCCGTTGCCGTTCCGC
>CAYMQV010000387.1:0-2727 GCA_964392395.1 uncultured Gemmatimonadaceae bacterium | reverse complement strand
CGTCCGACTACCACAACCACGATGGCACCGAAGCCCGCCGGCGACGTGCCGGCGGCTGCGCCTGCCCAGCAGGGGAAGCACTAGTGAGTATCCACAATCCGACGTATCCGCCGAAGGCGGATCTGCTCGCCGCATCGTCGAAGCCGATCGCAGGCTGGATCAAGACCGCGGCCATGGCGTCGACGGCGGTCGGTCTGGCCGCATTCGTTGCCGGACTGCTGACCTCGCCGGATCGGATCTGGCGCGCGTTCCACTACCACTGGTTGTACTTCAGCGCCATCAGCTCCGGCGCCGTCATGTTCGTGGCCGTCTTCCGCATCGTGACCGCGCGCTGGTCACGATCGATCGCCCGACTGATGGAAGGGTACGTCGCGTTCCTGCCGGTGTCGTGGCTCTTTCTCGTCCTCAGCCTGACGGTTGGCGGCAAGCACATCTTCCCCTGGGTCGCTGATCCGAATTCGCTCCCGAACTCGGAGCGGATGTTCTGGCTTGGGAATCATACATTCTTTGCGCTGCGCGAAATCGGGATTCTGACGCTCCTCTACGCACTGCAGATCTGGTTCGTCTACAACTCGCTTCGCATCGATGTCGCCCAGCTGCCGGAATGGGGCGCGAAGTGGGCCGCCGGCCTGCGTGCCCGTATGCGCTCAGGCTGGGGTGAGGAACGGCGTGAACTGCACAGCCAGCACTCGGTGCAAGGCAAGATTGCGGTGGCAATGACCATCGTGTTCGGCTTCGGCTGGATGCTGCTGCACTACGATCTGTCAATGGCGCTCGATGTGTTCTTCTTCTCCACGTTGTGGGGATGGTGGAGCTTCATGACGGGCATCAACGGCGCGTTGATGAGCTTTGCCATCATCTTCTACATGTGGCGGAAGCACTTCAACAGCCCGACGATCTACGAGATCATGGGCGACCAGCAGATTCACGACCTGGGGAAGCTGCGGTTCGGCTGGACTGCCTTCTGGGGCTACACCACGTTCGCGCAGTTGCTGATCATCTGGTACGGCAACATCGGTGAGGAAACGCACTTCTTCCGCCTCCGCCTGATCGATCCCTGGCTCCCTGTTTCGTTCGCGGTGCTGATGCTCGTCTTCGTGGCGCCATTCCCCGGGTTGATCTCGAAGGGCGCCAAGATGTTCATCCCGACCAACATCCTCTTCGGTGTGGCCTCGCTGCTTGGCACGTATCTGCAGCGGTACATCGAAGTGTATCCGTCGCTCTTCGGGGTGCCGACGGACGGTGCGCCGTTCGGTTGGCAGGAGCTGGGCATGGCCGCGATGTACTTCGGTATCTGGATTACCTGCTACACACAGTTCTTCGAGGCTTTCCCGAGGCTCCGCATCAGCTGGATGACGTCGAAGTTCCGCGACGAAGTGCAGATCCCGGTCGACGTCCGGACGATGGAGCCGCTGCCCGCGCACGAGTAGCACGAGGATTCAGGCGGTCGGGCAACACTGCACGGATGGGCGCCCGACCTGCCCGGGACTTGAAGCGGACCGCTGATTTTGCTATTCTGTCTGCTGTAGTTCAGTGGCTGCGTACGGGGGTCTAGCTCATCTGGTAGAGCAATTGCTTTGCAAGCAATAGGTGCGGGGTTCGAGTCCCCGGACCTCCATGAAATCTGAACGACGACCCCGAACAGGGGTCGTCGTTTTTGTACCGTAGGTCGTGTCGCGGAAGCGCCGTGACCAACGGCGGGTGTTGGATTGTGGCCCGAGCCAAGACGCCACCCGGAGCGGTACCAGCGGTATCGCGGGGGCGTTGCAACGCCCCCGCGTCGAAAGACGCGCCCGACTGCCACGTGACGTCGGCGACACGACACGAGTTCCGCGCGGCGCGATTGCATCCAGCGAAGCCTGCCGCCGATTCGGCGACCCGACCCTACCGGCGGAACGGCAACTGCATAACGCAAAGATGCAAAGATGCAAAGGCGCAAAGGAGCAAACGACCGCAGAGGAATGGGAACAGCAGCAACACAGCGCGGCTGCCGTTACTCGTACAAAACGTCACTGCTGAAGTCGCTGCTGACCATCACATCGCGCTGAGGTGTCTGCATCCAGCAGACGGCCCCTTGCGTCTTTGCGGCCCTTGCGCCGTTGCGTCAGGCAGGAGGCTCTTCGGAGCGCTTCGGACGATCGGTCTGTGCTCGAGGAAGGCGGCGAGTCTCGCGAGGCGTTGCAACATCGGCTCGCGCCACAAGACGCGCCCGACTGCCACGAGACTTCGGCGACACGACACTAGCGCCAGTCGCGCGAGACGGTCCACTCGTCGGTTCGCGTCACCTCAGTGGCCAGCCCGTCGCGGCGCTTGCGGCGAAGTGCACCGGTCAACGCGCGACCAGCAAGGACGCCCGCAGCCAGCGACACGCCGATCAGCGCGACCTTGAATGCCGTCTCGACGCCCGTCACCACCTTCTGCTGCGAGAAGCTCGTCACGCTGCGCAGCCCGATACTGCCCGGCACGAGTATCAGCAGGCCCGGCACGATGGTGACGATCGGCGTGGTATCGCGTCGGCGCGCAATGAACGTGCTGCCGGCACTGACCATCAGCGCGCCAAGGAACGCCCCCAGTTCTTCGCCCAACGCACGTCCCGCAAATCGCGACGTGAGATAGGCGGCCGAGGCAGAGAGCACGATCCATGGCGCTTCCTTGTCGTCGGCCTGCAGCAACACCGTGAAGCAAAGCGGTGCGAGGACGACGCCGATGCCTTCCACCCACCAGGGC
>CAYMQV010000386.1:0-2751 GCA_964392395.1 uncultured Gemmatimonadaceae bacterium | reverse complement strand
GCCGTGATGTTCGGCGATACGAGCGTGCCGGCCGGCCTGCTGGATGAGACACGCTGGACGCAACCGGCGCTCTTCGCTCTCGAGTATGCACTGGCCATCACGTTGCGCGCCTGGGGAATGCAGCCGACGGCCGTGACGGGTCACTCGCTGGGTGAGTACGTCGCCGCCTGTATCGCTGGTGTGTTGCCGCTGGAAGCAGCGCTGACGCTGGTCGCCACGCGCTCGGAGCTGATGCAGTCGCTGCCTGCCGGCGGTGCCATGGTAGCGCTGGACATCAGTGAAGCGGCGGCGCTGGCGTTGCCTGAGGTGGTCGATCGCTCGCTGTCGATTGCAGCGGTGAACGGGCCCGAGCGGATTGTGCTCTCGGGGCCTGCACCCATGGTGAATCAGGTGGCGGCTCGCTGTGAGCAGTCGGGAGTTCGCGTGAACCGGTTGGTGGTGTCGCATGCGTTTCACTCGGCGCTGATGGAACCGGCGCTGCCGAAGTTCGCTGCCGCGCTGGCGGGCCTGGCATTCAGCGAGCCGACGATTCCGGTGATGACAAATCTCACGGGCCACCCATCACGCAGTGGTGAGCTTGGCTCTGCCGAGTACTGGCTGCGTCAGTTGCGTGAGCCGGTGCGGTTCGGTGACGCGGTGCGATCACTGGCGGCGGCATCGTGCGACACGTTCATCGAGATCGGACCGCATCCAGTGCTGGTTGCCCTTGGTCGCGACTTGCTGGGCGGCACACAGCCCGAGTGGCTGCAGTTGCTCGACACACTGGCACTGGTGTTCGTGCGCGGCGGCGAGATCGATTTCCGCGCCGTCGACGCCTCGTATGCCCGCACGCGCGTGCCAGTGCCGCGGAACGGTTTCGAACGCGAGCGCCACTGGATCGACGCGGTGCCGTCGCACGCACCGGCGGCGGTGACGCGGCCCGCCACCAGGACACATCCGCTGCTCGGCGCACGTACCGTGTCGCCGTTGCCTGGGCACCAGTTCCTGAGCGTGCTCGATGCGGCGACACCGACGTTCGTCGCCGACCATGTGATTTTCGGCAGCGTCCTGATGCCAGGCACGGCATACGTGGAGGTTGGTGCTGCCGCAGCGCAGGCGGTTGGGCTGCAGCTGCCACTGGTGCTGGCGCAGCTCGAGCTGGGCGCACCGCTGCCGCTCTCCGCACCCACCTACCTGCATGTACACGTCACCACTGTCGCCGATTCGACGAGGCACAGCGTACGGGTGACCAGTGCGCCGGTTGATGCGGATGGCGAGAGCGGATGGCGCGAGCACGCGACGATGACAGTTGGCCGAGAGACGAGTGTTGAGGGTGCAGCATCGGTTCCCACTGCTGCGGTGGCCATGTCACGGTGCACGACGCCGATGGACACGGCAGCGTTCTATGAGCGACTGTCACGTGGCGGGCTTGGATTCGGTGACGTGTTTCGTGGGCTTCGCGACTTGGCCGTGGGCCCGACGGAAGCGATCGGCCGTATTCAGCTGCCCGATGGTGCGCTGACGAGCGGTGAGCGGTGGGTGCTGCACCCCGCGTTGCTGGATGCCTGCTTCCACGTGATCGGTGCACGCCTGGATGCTGAGCGTGTGACTGACGGCCCCGATGCCGTCTTTCTACCCATCGGCATCGATTGTGTGACACTGCTGCGTGCGGCACCGGCAGAGTTGCGGTGCGTGGCGGTGCTGCGCGCCATGGACAACCCATCGAGTGGACTGCGAGTGGCTGACCTTCGTCTGGAGACGATGGACGGTGCGCTGGTGGCAACCATCGAGGGCCTGCGCCTGCGACGCGTGACGCCCGACGTATTGCAGCGCGCGATGGGCGGCGACATGCGCCAGACCGTCGCTGTAATGCGTTGGATCCCCATGAACAGCCCGGGTGCACCACGCGTTGCTGCGCCGCGCCGCGTCGTAATCATCGGTGGCGATGATGGTGTGACGGCGGCGCTCGACGCGACACTCACGCGGCAGGGCACGGAGTGCGTGGTGCTGCCGAATGCGACCGCGGAACAGTCCGACATGCGCGCGTTGATGATTGAGCTGCAACACCATCCGGTGTCGTGGGTGATCGACTGCAGCAACACACACAGTGGTAGTGACGACGTAATCAGCGACGGGCGCCGGCGATACGCGCAATTGCTGCGCGTGGGTCAATTGCTGCTCGAGCATCCGGCCACGGGGCTGGCGGTGATCACGCGTGGGGCCATTGTCACGAGCGCCGCCGAGCGCCCCGACCTTGCACTGGCGCCGGTGGTTGGCCTGGCGCGAACGATCGCGTCGGAGCGCGAAGGATCACCCGCGCTCCGATTGGATATCGACTCGGTGGACTCCGACGCAGTTGAGGCGGTCGGTGCGGCGCTGGGTGCGGCGCACACAACTCCCGAGCTGGCGTGGCGTGCTGGGGTGCTGCTGGCGCCACGGCTTGAAGCAGTAGCACCGATGACGGCAAGTGTGCCCGAACGCCGCACGCTGGTGATTCACGAGCGTGGCGTGCTGGAACAGCTCTCACTGGAGGCGTTGCCACGGCAGCAGCCGGGCGACGGCGAGGTGGAGATCGCGGTGCACGCGGCCGGGTTGAATTTCCGGGACGTGCTGAACGTACTGGGCCTGTATCCCGGTGATGCAGGCGCGCTGGGCAGCGAGTGCAGCGGCGTGGTGACGGCGGTTGGTACCGGAGTGACCGATCTGGCCGTCGGCGACGACGTACTCGCCTTTGCGACCGCATCGTTCGCGACGCACGCCATTGCAGCGGCG
>CAYMQV010000385.1:0-2777 GCA_964392395.1 uncultured Gemmatimonadaceae bacterium | reverse complement strand
GCAGCATTCCAGCCATTGGTCGATTGGCGCGCGTTGCTCGCGCTCGGTGCCGTGCTGCTGTGCGCGAGCGACATCGGCAGCGCGCAAGTCGTGCCCGCCCTGCCCATCTCGGTCACGAACGCCGCCATTGCCAGTGGTGTGATTGACGGCGAACCGTGGGTGTTCTCCGCGCTCGGCATGGACAGCACGAAACGCTGGTCCGGCATCACGCGCCGCGCGCACTCCTGGTCGCCCGGCAGTCCACGGTGGCGTCAGCTGCCCGATGTGCCCGGCACGGTCGGGCGACTCGCCGCCACCGCCCAGGTGGTACGCGGGCGACTGTTCATCTTCGGCGGCTACACGGTTGATTCTGCGGGTGCGGAACGGTCGGTTGCGAGCGTCGACATCTTCGACCCACGACTCAAGCTCTGGTCGCGTGGCTCCGACATGCCGGTGGCGGTCGACGACGCGGTCAGCGTCGTCTATCGCGACTCGCTGATCTATTTGATATCTGGTTGGCACGATACCAGCAACGTCCGGGTGGTGCAGCTGTACGACGCCGTGCGCGATGCGTGGTTCGCGGCATCGCCGATCGTCTGGCGCGGCGTGTTCGGGCACAGTGGCGGACTCGCCGGCAACACGATCGTCTACGTCGACGGTGTGGTGAAACAGGACTCGGCCACGAAGTATGTCCTCGAACGGCAGGTCTGGCTTGGCACCATCGACCGGAAGAACCCGACGGTGATCGACTGGCGCGCCGGTGTGGCACATCCCGGGCCGGCATTGTACCGCGCCGCCGTTGGCCGATGCGGATCACAGGTGGTCTTTGCCGGCGGCACGGACAATCCTTACAACTACAACGGCATCGGGTACGATACCCGTCCATCGCAGCCGAGCCCGATGGTGTTCGCGTTCGATACGCGGCGCGGCGTCTGGCAGACACGGCCGCCGCTGGCGACACCAACGATGGACCACCGCGCGTTGGCAATGATCGGCGACGCAGGGTGGTTGATCGGTGGCATGGAGACGGGACAGCGGGTCACCACTGCGGCCGTCGGCGTACCACTGAAAGACTGCACGAAGTGAACAGTGAGGCGCCGCAGCAGGTGACACGGCAATGCCGCATTCCAGCGCCCGAGTCGATGCTGCGGACGACGCGCTCGACGCTGGCGGACGTGTTTTCTAACTGTGCGCGGTAAGCGCCGCCTGCACATGCCGATTCAGACGTTCGGCATACCGGTCGAGACTCATCTCGCGCTCGACCAGGGCGCGACCGGCTCGCCCCATTCGCTCTGCTTCGGCAGGATTGTCCAGCAACGATTGAATCGCCGTGCGCAACGCCGCGGCATCGCCTGGCTCAACGTACAATCCAGTGTCCCCGTCGACCACCACATCGGTCTGTCCAGGAGTGCGTGAGCAGATGACCGCGCGGCCCATGGCCATCGCTTCCAGAATCGCCGTCACGCCCGCCTGGAACTCAACGTTGTAGAGCGGCATTACCAGAAAGCGACTGTCCGCATACAGCTGCCGAAGATCGTACTGGTTGAACCGCTGTACTGTCACGTTCGATGGGATCACCTGCCCTTCCGTGGTGTCCGGCTGTTTCGCCCATGGACTCGCTGCCGCAATCACCGCGTGCAGGTCGAGGCCGTCCACCGACTTGAGCAGCGTCGGATAGTCGCGTCGTTCAAGTCCTACCGAACAGATCATCCGTGATGCTTCGGTCGTCGGAACGGCAGCGCCGGGCGAGAAGAAGCGCGTGTCGACCATGAATGGCGTGAACGAGACACGATCGGCAGGCACCCGCCACCGCTGCTCGATGAAGCGCTTCTGCCAGGTAGCGTAGACGAGGAAGCGATCGATGTGGCTGTGCACGCGGAGCCAGTCCAGAAACACCATCTTCTTCGGCACTGAGATGATGTGTGTGATCATCAGATGTTGCGGACGTCTCCCGAACGACAGCAGCTTGAGCATGACCGCCAGCGGCAGGCCGACCTGCTCGCCATCCGTCAGGATCACGCGATACCGATGCCGGCGTACGAAGCAGACCCACGCCAGCAGCAGGTTCGAACCGCCGATGCGCTCCGCCAGCTTCCCCCGCCAGCCACCAAGCGATCGTGCATCCGCGTAGTCGAGCAGATCCGCATCACAGACGCGTGCCAGTTCTGCGTAGTCGCGCCGCGGCGCGCGTCCGCTGTCGGTTTGCGCGGCGTGGTCTGGCGGGATGGTACCGGAAACCGTCAGCAGCACCTGCCGCATCATACAGTGTGCACCGGGGTGACCCGCGGCTGGATGCACGGCGCATTCCGCCCTGCCAGAGTCCGCTCCACGACAGCGCCGCTATGGCAGTCCACCATCCACGCACCTGTATCGTTCGAGAAAGTCGTTCGCGTCCGGCGGCTGTCGAGCCGGTCGCCGTCTTGGGTCCAGCCTGCGATGGAAGTTATCGCACGTGCCGAGGCCCAGGCCGCATCCCCCTCCTCCCGTTGGCCGACGCTGGTGAGGGGGCCGACCGACCCCGGCCGCAAGCGCCGCGACACGAATCGTCGGCCTGATCGTCACCCCCCGTACCACCGCTTTGTGCATCGGCTGGCGCGGAACCTGCACAGTGGCGGACTCAGACATTCAGCTCCCCTCGCGATTTGGTCAGGACATGAGCGACGCTGCTCACTTCAGTGCTCCCGGACGGCTTGCCGGACTCACTCGGCTATTCCTGCTCTCTGTCATCGCCGCCTGCGGAGATGCGAGCTCGACCGAGCCTGACCCGGTACCGCCCGTCAACATCGCCCGGGCGGCCG
>CAYMQV010000384.1:0-2799 GCA_964392395.1 uncultured Gemmatimonadaceae bacterium | reverse complement strand
TCATTTACTCTCGTAACACTCCGAGGCCACCGTGCCCAAGGCTGATTCCACCGCCGCCCCGTCCGCTCCCAAGGTCACCCGCTCACAGCAGGTAGTCCTGACCGCCGCCCCGACCGTGGCGGCCATGGTCTCGCTCGTGCAGCCCGCACTGGATCGCCTCACCGCTGGTGAGCCGGGCGTGCACCTGCTGGTCCTCGTCCCCGATGCCGATACGGCGCTGGCTGTCGCACAGGCAGTGTTGCCGGCCGGTGATGCCGCGCCGGTGCTGGTGCCCGTCACCTCCGCCGCACGCGGTGCCCGACTGATGGCCAGGCCTCCCGCCGCCATCGTCGGCGCGCCGTCCGACCTGGCCGCCCTGCTGCCAAGTGGCCTGCTCAAGCTCGAGACCGTCTCCCAGCTGTTGATGCTGCAGGCCGACCTGACACTGGCGCTGACCGACGAGCCGTCGATCACCATGCTGATGACCGAACTGCCGAAGGACATCGCACGCACGGTGACGATGGCGGCCGAGACGGACGCCGTGACGGCGTTCGCGAAGAGCTACATGAAGCGCCCGCGTCGCGTCGGTGACGATGTGGTGGCGGATGGCAGTGCGCCGCTCAGCCTGCAGTACGTTCTGGTCAGTGACAGCACGCGACCCGCCATGCTGCGTCGGGTGCTGGATGCGGTGAACGCCGTGTCGGCCATCGTCGTGGCGCCGGAAGCCGAACAGGTGGCCGAAGCGCATGCGGCGTTGCGCGCGTTGGGCTACGACACCGCGAGTGGTGATGTGAAGGCGATGGGTGGAGCGGTCGAGACACACAGTGCGCTGCGCGTGCTGTACGACGTGCCTCCGACGCGCGCGGTGCTGGATGCGGCACTGGGTGGTCATCCGGTGCAGGTGATCGCGCTGGTCACGCCGCGACAGGTGGCACACCTGCGTTCACTGCTGACCGGTGGTTCGCTCACGTATTTCATCCTGCCTGACACGATGGCACACGCAATTGGCCGCGATGGTGCACGCATGGGCGAACTGCGGAAGATTCTGGCCGAGGGTGTGAGCGCACGTGAGCTCGCCGCGCTGGAGCCGCTGTTGCAGGACAACGATGCGCTGGAGATCGCCGCAGCGTCGCTCCGTCTGCTCGAACGTGAGCGCGAGACGGCCAAGGCGCTGCGCATCGGCGTGACCACGGCACAGCCGAAGGAAGTGAAGCGTGCGCTGGCCGCGACCGCGGCGCAGGAGGCCGCCATCGTGCCGATCGCATCACTGGCGCCCGAGAGCGCACCGGCACCGCAGGCGCACGCCGCGCCGCGCGTTGAAGGACCGCCGCCCGAGTTTCAGGTGCTCTGGTTCAACATCGGCGGCGATGATGGTGCCACGGCGTCGTCCTTCGTCGGTGCCATTACGGGCGAAAGCGGTCTCGATCGCAGCGTGGTCGGCAGCATCGACCTCCGCGACAGCCATACGCTGGTGGAAGTCTCCGGCGCCCATGCCGAACAGATCGTGGCCGCGATGAATGCGAGCACGATGCGCAATCGCCAGGTGATTGCAAAGATCGATCGTGCCGGTCCGATGCGCGGTTCATCCGCCGCCCGCAGCTCGGCGCCGCGCCGTGGTGGCAATGACCGCGCCGGTGGTGGCTTCTCGCGCGATCGTGGTGATCGTCCTGCTCGCCCCACCTTCCGTCGCGATGAAGGCGGCAGCGGGGCACCACGTGAACGCAGCGGATTCCCCCGTCGTGATGACGGCGACCGTCCGGCACGTCCGGCGTTCTCGCGTGATGACCGTCCGGCGCGTCCGCCACGTGAGGGTGGGTTCAGCCGCGATGATCGTCCCGCCCGTCCGTCGTTCTCGCGTGATGACCGTCCGGCGCGTCCATCGTTCTCGCGCGATGATCGCCCGGCACGTCCGCCGCGCGAGGGTGGGTTCACTCGCGATGATCGATCGTCGGCCCGTCCGCCACGCAGTGGCGCGTTCAGTCGCGACGAGCGGCCGGCGCGCCCGAGCAGTGGTGGTTTCTCGCGCGCGCCCCGCGAGGGTGGTGCACCCACCAGTCGTGGCTTCACGCGTGATCAGAGCGAACGTCCGTCGGGCCCGCGCACCGAAGGCAATGATTTTGCCGAACGTGCCGAGCGTCTGCGCAACTCGCGCAAGCCGTCGCGCACCGAGGACTGACACCGGTGAGTGATGGCTTCGTCACGTCCTCTGGCGGATGGATCGAGGTGATCGCCGGGGTGATGTTCAGTGGCAAGAGTGAAGAGCTGATGCGACGTGTGCGGCGGGCGACGATTGCCCGCAAGCGCGTGCAGGTGTTCAAGAGCCATCTCGATGACCGGTACGCCGGGTTGTACAACGTCTCCAGTCACGACGGTCGTGACCTGGAGGCGGTGCCGGTGGATTCGGCGTCGCAGATCGCGCACAAGCTGGATCCGATGGCGCAGGTGGTGGCGGTGGACGAGGTGCAGTTCCTCGATGCCGGGATCATCGCGCTGGCGACCGCACTGGCCGAACGTGGCCGGCGCGTGGTGCTGGCGGGTTTGGACACGGATTTTCGTGGCGAGCCGTTCGGGGCCATGCCGGCGCTGATGGCGGTGGCGGAGTCGGTGACCAAGCTGCACGCCATCTGCGTGTTGTGTGGCAACCCGGCCAGTCGCAATCAGCGCCTGATCGATGGCCAGCCGGCGCGCTGGGATTCGCCGACGATCATGATCGGGGCGACGCAGAGCTACGAGGCGCGGTGCCGGGCGTGTCACCGGGTGGTGCGGGATGACGCGGCGCAGGTGCCGTTGTTGTAGGCAGCTGTCGTAAAGCCGTCATGC
>CAYMQV010000383.1:0-2805 GCA_964392395.1 uncultured Gemmatimonadaceae bacterium | reverse complement strand
CGTTGCGCTGCGTGAATCACCGGCGAGTGCGCGCACCGTGCCGGTCAGGCCGCGCGCGGTCAGTGTCGCACCGGCCACGTCGACGCCTCGTCCATCGGCGGGAATCGCGAGCTTGCGGCGGATCCGGATCGGTTTCACCACCGAACACCAGTCCTCAGTGGCGAGCGGTGGGATCTCTTCAGCGCTCCGCACGGCGTCGCCGAGGCGCGTGAGCCATGACAGGTTGACCTGACTCACCGACGCAAACAGCTTGAACGATTCGACCGAATCGTCGCCATCCCACTTCATGGCGACACGTTTCTCGATGCCGAGTTCGAAGATTCCCCTGGCCGCCAGTTCATTGGCTCGGCCCTTGCCGAGCTGCGAGACTGTGCCGCGCGGATCGAAGTCGAACAGGTTGACGAAGATCGATTCGTCGAGCGTGTTGGTGATGCGGAAGGCGATGCGCTCACCGGAATCGAAGGCAGGCATACCGGTGGCGTCGTCGTTCTCCGCCGAACTCCAGCCGCCGTCGGATCCGAGTCGCAGGATGTCGAGGGTGACCGCGCCGCGCATGCGGCTCTTCGGATCGGCATTGTCGAGCGCGAGCGCCGATTCGACGGTGCCGTGCTGCTGCGTCACCGCGCGTGTTCCCGGGGTGATCGCGCCGGCGTCCTTCTCCGACACGATACGGGCGCGCGACGTCGTTCCTTTCACGAGCGTCACTTCGACGACACCAAGGGCTTCGATGCCAGTGGTATCCTTGGTCCCGGAAGGGTAGATGGTATAGGTCGCGCCGGTGGTGGCACCGTGGATCGCTCCCGCCGCGAGGACGATCGTGGTGCTGGCGCGATCGGTCACGTCGACGTAGGGCATCGGTGGCAGCGTGCGCAGGCCGAAGATCTCGCGGTCTGCGTTGCCCTCGATCTGTGGATGCTGGTCGCGATGTGCCGCCGTGACGGCGAGTGACGCACGTTCGAATACGTCACGCCAGGTGCTGCCGGACGCTGCTTTCTGCAGTTCGCCGACCAGCGCGAAGGTCAGCGCGCCATGGTGCACCGCCTCGTCGCCAACGATCGCACTCTCCTTCGCGATTTCGTCATCGCGGCAGGCGGAAATGAGCGTGTACGGGTCGATGGGTGCGTCGGCGCTGCGCGCGGTGTTCGCCCGGTGTGGCGCCGCGCCGGCCTGCCTCGTGGTTGCTGTGGGTGCCCAGCGCTCCTTCACATCGAGGTCAACGCTGCGCGACAAGGTGCCCGAGTGGCAGGCGTCGACGATCATCACCGTGAACGGCGACTTCTCACCCAGCGCCTCGAGGTGGGCAGCAATCTCGTCGTCGAGGATATCCTCGCGCGGTGTATCGCAGACCATGAACGTGCTGTCGAATCCACTCGACTCGGTGTTCTCGTCGTTCGTGGACTGCGATCCGTGACCGGCGTAGAAGATGAACGCGACATCGCCGGCCTCGGTGAGATCGACGAGCTGATCGAGTTCCGAGAGCACCGCCGCCCGTCGTGCCTGCTCATTCAGCAGCAGCGTGACGTTCGCCGGCTCGAATCCGAAGCGGTTCCGCAGGACATCAGCCATCAGCCGCGCATCGGCAACACACCCATCGAGCGGCTTGTTGGTGTAGGCATCGACGCCGATCAGCAGCGCCCGGCGGACGCCGCCGGTGGAAGACTCAGGCATCGTCATGCGCGATCCGAATTGTGAAGAGAGTATGATGGCGCTTCAACCAGCGCGCGGAGTCTTCTTGACTGGCGTGTCACCGCCGCGGCCCTTGGCTGTGACGGGTGCAACGCCATCCTCACGGCCTTTGCTGGTCACCGGTGCCACCCCGTCCCCACGGCCCTTGCTGGTCACCGGTGCCACCGCGTCGCCGCGACCCTTGCTGGTGACGGGTGCAACGCCATCCTCGCGGCCCTTGCTGGTCACCGGAGCCACACCATCGCTGCGGCCCTTGCTGGTCACCGGTGCCACACCATCGCTGCGGCCCTTGGCTGTCACCGGCGCCACACCATCGCTGCGACCCTTGGCTGTCACCGGTGCCACACCATCGCTGCGGCCCTTGGCTGTGACGGGTGCAACGCCGTCCTCGCGACCCTTCGGCATGATGAAACCCTCGAACGTCGAATGGAGGGATCACCCTCCGGTGGTGACCTGCGCGATGCCGCGGAGTGCGGCAAGCCGTGCCTGATAATGTTGTTCGAGTGGGGAATTGCCAAGCGATCTGGCCGCCCGCGCGCGAAGTGCAAGACTCGGTGCCAGATACTGCAGATGCATCAGGTGCCAGCGACTGTCCAGCACCGACGCCACCTCGATCGCCTGCTGCGACGCCCCTCTCGCCTGCAGCAGCAGGGCCAGCGTCAACCGTTCGGCGGCCAGTGAGCCCGCCTCGTCCCATTGATACTCCTCTGCGATGGGCGCAGCTGTGATCAATGCCGACAGCTCCCGCTCGGCACCAGACGAGTCGCCTCGTGCCAGTTGCACGAACGCATGCAGGGATTGCGCGCGCGCCCGGCTGTATCCGGAGTCGGGGCTGGCCGAGCGTCGTTCCAGTTCGGCGGCGGCGGAGGCGGCAACGTCCACCGATCCGGTCCGCGCCTGCAACAAGCCAAGCTCCCAGAGTCGGCGCGAGTACGGGAGCGTGAGATAGGTTGCGCCATACTGGACTGAGTCACTGCGCGCGACCGAGCGTGCCCGTTCCAGCAGTTCGGGGACGAACGCCCCGCTGAGCAGAAACAGTGAAGTTCCCGCTCCCCATCGTGTCGCGAACGCATCGATGGTGGCGGCTGCCTGCTGCGGCTGCCCGCGCGCGAGCTGCAA
>CAYMQV010000382.1:0-2841 GCA_964392395.1 uncultured Gemmatimonadaceae bacterium | reverse complement strand
GCAAAGGTGCAAAGGCGCAGAGACGCAAAGGACCTCAGATGCGTAGGAACACCAGAAATCGAGTGCTTCCGCCTTTGCTGTTCCAAAATATCCTTGCTGACGTCGCTGCTACCATCCGGGTCGCGCCGAAGTGTCTGGGTTCTGGAGTCAGCGCTTGAACCTTTGCGCCTTGGCGCCTTTGCACCTTTGCGTTAAGCAGTTCGCTCTTCATTTGCTCTTTCTCCGCTCAAGGACGGCGGTCAAGGACGGCGGTCAAGGACGGCGGTCAAGGACGGCGGTCAAGGACGGCGGTCAATATCGGAAGGCGTGCCAACGGCGGCTCGCGTCAACAGCCACGTAATTTCGGCGACGCGACACTAGGTCTGATCCGCATCGGCAACAGACGCTGAGCCGGTTGAGCTCGTCGTGTTGCGGTGCGACAACGCAGCGCGCCGTCGTCGCGGTCTGTCCCGCGACAGTCGGGCGTGCGCGTGAGAGCGTCCGGACACTGCGCTCGTCTCTCTCGCGACGCCGCTTGCTGTATGAAAATTGCAGTACAGCGTCCACACCCCCGGCCACCCTGAAACGGATCGGTGCTCGTGACGACGCAACTCCCCGCCGGCCCATATCGCACGCTGACAACCCCTGAAGGGGCGGCGTTTCCGTACTACATCCTGCCGTTCGATGCCGACGGCGTCTGTACTGGACCGCTCACACGTGCGCACCTGCTGTCGCACCTGCAGGGCGTCACCGACATCTTTCTGTTCTCGCACGGCTGGAACAACGATTGGTCGGCAGCAACAAAGCGCTACGAAGAATTCATCAGGGGCTTTCAGTCGTTGAGATCGGCGCAAGTCCTTGCCATGCCGGCAAATTACAAGCCGCTCCTCGTCGGCGTCTTCTGGCCCAGTCAGAGCCTGGCAATCTTCGACAGCGAGACCGGGCCTGAGTTCGCCAGCACCACCGTGCTCGACGCGAGTGTCGGCGAGATGCAGAGTCTGCTGGCAGACATTGCCGCGCAACTGCCCCCGTCAGCGCGCGAGCGCTTTCATGTACTGGCATCGGCCACTGAGCTTGATGAAACGAATGCCGCGGAGTTTGCTGGTATCCTTGCCGGTGTGCTCAGTGGCGCGACCGATACCGAAGCTGGCAAGGAAACCGCCCCGACTGCGGCCGACTTGCTTGCATCGGCCGCCGCACTCGCGACCCCCGAACCCGACTACGACGCGATTGGCACCGTGACAACCGGCCCAACGGCCACCACGCCGGCGGCCGCAGGCGGTATCGGCGGTCTCATTCGCATGCTCGACCCGCGCAATCTGATCAAGCCATTCACGGTCTGGCAGATGAAAGACCGTGCCGGCAAAATCGGCGCAACGGGCGTCGCGGCGCTGCTCAGTGATCTGCTGACTCGCAGCGAGCCGACGGCACGCGTGCATCTGCTCGGCCATTCGTACGGCTGCAAGGTGCTCATGACCGCCACCTGCAAAATGCAGCCGACGGCGCGCAAGGTGGAATCGGCGTTGCTGATGCAGCCGGCAATCTCGCAGTACGCGTTCGCCGAATCGGTGCCGGAGCGGAACGTGCCAGGTGGCTTCTTCGCGGCGCGGGCGCGGGTGCGTCAACCGATTGCCGCGACGTTCAGCACGCACGACAAGCCGCTGCACGACATGTTCCATCTCTCGGTGCGGCGTCACGACGATCTCGGCGAGCTGCAGTATGCCGGCGCCGAATCGCCGAGCAAGTTTGCCGCCATGGGTGGCTATGGGCCGCGCTCGACTGCTGGCGCGGCAATCATCCCGATCCGAAATCCTGGCGTCGCCTATGTCCTTCCGCTGGCGCCCGCGGTCATCGGCATCGATGGGTCGCGCGTGATCGATGGACATGGTGGCATTCTCAACGATGAGGTCTGGTACCTCGCGTGGACGCTGGCCACCGCGCACATGCGCCCCTGACGGAGCAGAACCATGACCGAGGTGCTGAAGCGACAGTACAACCTGGTCGTGTTGAAGGTCGAGATGCGTCCGACGCAGCCGGAGGTGCTGTTCACGCTGCAGGCCAAGGTGGATGGCGCAATGACGGATATACGCATCTGGCTCAGCGGCATCGAGACGCTCGGCCTGAATCGTGATCAGTCCGACACCCGTCGCACGGCAGGCGATGGCACGCTGCCGTCGGACATGGTGAGTGAGATTGGACGGTGGATGCGGGAGAACATTCATGATGGGCAGCCGCTCTGGGTGCATCTGGTGAAGCCGTATGGTGCACTCCGTTTCATGCCGTGGGAGCGCGCATTCGGCAGTGCATTCGGTCACGCGATCCTGATGCTGCCGGATTTCCTGTTCCCGCCGCCGCGCGAGTCATCCGATACGCTCGATGTCGCGTTGTGCGCGAGCGCCCCGCTCAACTTCGAGGAAGGGTTCGTTCGGGAGGCGTTGCACGATGCCATCGGCGGAATCATGAAGGCATCGGTCCGCCGGACGGAGCTGCATGTCTTCACCGATACACAGCTGTACAACGAGGTGCGCGCTGCCGCCGCACTCGTCTCGGACAGCGACGTAAGCCTGACGCTGTACGATCCGGCCGACGCGGCAGAATACACGGCGCCGGACCCATCGTCTCGGCTGGTGGACCGCACGGGCCAGTTGCGGTCACCCTGGCTGCTCTGGATGCGCAACGCGTTGGCCCGGCATTCGGTGGATGTGGTGCACATGATCGGTCATGGCTTCCTCACGCGCGACCGCGGCGCGCTGCTGCTGGCGCAATCGCCTCTCGAGCGAACCGGGGACTTTCGCGCCGGGCCGGTGAGTGCGATCGAGCTGGCCAACTTCATGACGCAGGTCGGTGCCTGGGGCACGGTGC
>CAYMQV010000381.1:0-2869 GCA_964392395.1 uncultured Gemmatimonadaceae bacterium | reverse complement strand
GCGGTCGGAATCTTGAAGTACGCATGCTGTGTGAACTTGCGATCGGCACCGATCACCAGCGTCGTGTTGCCGCCCATCTCGAGCGGGTGAATGGCCTGACAGTTGGGCGACGTGCCACCGCCCCACTCGTCGGTGAAGACGACCTTCCCACCGTCATTCGAGAACACCGCCGTATGCCAGAGCGAGAAGTTGGTGTCGGCCACGGCGTCGAGTCGCACGGGCGTCTCGGGATTGCTGATGTCCACCAGCAGGCCGTAGCTGCCGCACGCACCCGCCAGCAGGTTCATGGCGGGATACGCGGTCACGTCGTGGCAGTTGCGCGGGCCGGCCGACCGCATCTCGGCCATCATCGCACTGTCGGCACCGGCAATGGCCCGCGCTGCCACTGCGCGTCCGCCACGTGCCGGCGCTGCGGTGAGACCGGTGAAGATGCGAGCGCCGCTGATCACCTCCGCCTCCTGCGGACGGTTGAGCGGCACCTTGATGATGTCGAGCCGGAAGAGCGAATTCGTCTCATCGGCCGGGCTCGAGCCATTGCGGCACCCAGCCAGCTCGGTCGCGGGCCGAGCACCCTGCTGCCCGGAGACGTAGAGATAGACGATGTTCCTGTCGGTCGGCGACGGCACGACGGTGTGCGTGTGCGACCCCTTGCAGGTCTCGACGTTCTTCACCAGCCGCGGCATACGCGGATTGGCGATGTCGTAGATGCGCACCCCGGTCATGTGATCCGCCCCGTCCTTCACGCCTCCCTTCGCGCAGTCCTTGCGATTGCCGCCACCCTCGGCCGACACGAACAGCAGCGTCCCGACGATGGACGGATCACCCTGCGACGTGATGCACTCCACCGCCGAGAGCAGTGCTGGCTTTGTCGGGTTGCTCACGTCGTAGATGGAGAAGCCCGCGAAGTTGCCGATGACGACGTGGTTACCGCGGAAGGCGAGATCGCTGTTCACGAACGTCAGTCCGCGCACCGAGTCGAACACCGCAGCCTTGCCCGTGGTCGAGATCAGCGTCATCCCCGAGATCGCGATCCCGGCATCGCGCAGGCCGGGCTTCAGATTGTTGCGCGCATCGCTGGCGCTCGGGTAGGTCTGCGCACCGAGTAACGAGGTCGCAGCGGTCAGGGCAAGCAGGAAAGCTGGCGCGCAGGCGCGCACGGCTCGGAACACAACCATGTCGACGAACTCCAGGGGTGAGGGTCAGCGGTCGAGCAGCATCTGTCGCATCAGGCCGATCTCGGCCGCCTGCGTGGTTTCCACATCGTTCGCGAACACGTTGATGTCCACTTCCTGCGCGGCACGCGGCGATTTGAACAGATCGGCCACCATGCTTAACGCGTTCTGATGGTGCCGGATCATGAGCGTCAGGAAGATCCGGTCGAAGTCGCCGCCGCGTGACGCTTCCATCTGTGCCAGCTCAGCCGTCGTCAGCATGCCGGGCATGGTCATGCCACGCCACGACGATGTGTCGGGCGTGAACTGGCCATACGCCCGCAGCCAGTCCTGCATCAGCGCGATCTCGCCCGCCTGCGCCAGATCGATCTTGTGCGCCAGCTTGAGCACCCGTGCGCTCGCACCGCGCGCGCCAGCCATGCGCGACATCACCACCGCCTGCGCATGGTGAGCAATCATGCCCTGCATGAAGCGCACGTCGGCCTCGGTCACCAGCGAGCCGGCCGGGAGCGTCACCGGCGGCATTCCGGAGGAATGGATGTGAGTCTGGCCCGCGGCACTGACTGCGGACGAGACGGAGGCAGCGACGATCAGGACGAGTCGACGAATCGGCACGGGGCAGGGGCGAGGGACGACGGGAGCGTGTCAGATGTACGGCCGTCGGGTGCGTATCGCTGCACCCAGGTGTGGCGTCGCCGAAGTGCCATCAGACTTCGGCGACGCGACCCAAGAGCCCGTCAGCGCACGAACCGCACGCTCACTCGCTCGCCAACCGCCACCGCGATCTGCCGCAGCACTGCCGTCGAAGGCCCCGTGTAGGACGCGTTCTCCAGCCGAGCGATCGCCGACTGCGACGATCCGATCAGCGCCGCCAGCGCCGCCTGCGTGAGGCCGTGGCGTTCACGCAGGGCGTCCACCTCCTCGGCGATCCCGTAAGCCACGACATATCGCGCGACGTCCTCGGCCCAGCCCGGGGAGTCGCCGTACAGCGCATTCATCACGGCTGACGCATCGTTACGGATTGGCTCGCCCTGTTTACGCTTCGCCATGTCAATTCTCGTAAACAGTGTGGGGTGCAGAATTCCGGTACTGACGAGGTGCCGTGTGACGAAGTGGATCGGCGAGGTACAACGCCCTTCGCCTCACGGCGCGGTCGATCTCAATCGGTGGGACGTCGTGCTCCTTCGTACACCCATGTGTGATCACCGCGACCCGAGGACCTGCAAAGAAGTACAGCACCCGGTAGTTTACCTGTCCGACTGCGACCCGCAGCTCGTGTACGCCGTCGCGCAGAGGTGCGGAAAGAGGACGCCGCAGGGCATGTCCCGAGCGTTCGAGTCGCCGGATCGCGGACTCGTTGCGACGCGTAACCTCGCGTGCTGGCTTGCCATCCGAGCTGAGTGATGCCGCCCGCACATCGAAGGGCATCTTCCCGTCCGTCTCCCGAAAGTGCAGAACGAGACACGGCGGCATCCGCGACTCCAGAAAATATCGCAAACATGAGATAGTGCATGGAGGGTGTCCGATGGTCATGCCCTCCCCGAACCGAACCAGCACGCGCGCGCCGGCTGGGTCCGCTCGAGGGGTTGAGCGCCCGCAAAGCGCCGTGGCGATCATCACACGCGACCGTCGTCCGCCGATAACCGATTTCGCGCACCACTCACCGTTTCTTCCTGACCTCCCCGGTCCATCCGAAC
>CAYMQV010000380.1:0-2888 GCA_964392395.1 uncultured Gemmatimonadaceae bacterium | reverse complement strand
AGATCGTGGTCGTCACCCGTCGCTTGCTCGCCGAGTGGCCGCGTGATCTCTGGGATGGCGTCGCCGATCCTTCCCCCCGTCAAGACCGAGTCAACGGCGACGTGGCATGACATCGCCAACCGGGCCGGGCGCCTTGTCACCTCGGCGGGGCGCGTTTGCCGTTGGGGTCCATGTTGCGGGAGCCACGCCGGTCGATCCGGACGAGGCGGCGGACCTCCTTCCCGCCAGCATCGAGACCGTCGACCAACTCAACGCGTTCGAGCAGACGAACATTCTGTCCGCGACCGAGTGGGCCCTGCGTAGTCGGCGACGCGGGACACCGGCGCAGGTGCTTACCGAGCCATTCCTGTTCGACCTCCATCGTCGAATGTTCGATGAAACGTGGCGATGGGCCGGTGCACCTCGCCGCACTGACAGGAACACCGGTGTCCATTGGCCGACCCTTCGCGTCGCGCTGCGCGAGCGCGTGACGGATGCGCAGTTGTGGCTGGCCGAGTCAGTCTTTCCGCTCGACGAGGTGGCAGTGCGGCTCCACCACGGGATCGTGCTGGTGCACCCCTTTCCGAACGGCAACGGTCGCTGGAGCCGCTTGGCCGCTGACACGCTGCTGCATGCGCATCGTCACGCACCCTTCACGTGGGGCGCCACCGACCTGACGGGCGCCGGAGCAGCGCGCGCTGCCTACCTCACAGCCCTCCGTGCGGCAGATCGCGGAGATGTCGCGCCGCTGTTGCGATTCGCGCGCGCGTAACCGTGACGGATCACGGGGGCAGCGTCCTTGATCACCGGTGGAAGCGTCACAGCCCCCGTCATCGCCCATCGCAGCGAGGGTGCAGCCCGAGGCACATGCTGCGCGACCGACAGGCAGTGGGCGTCATCATTTCTTTCAAGGACTCTGACCCCTTGATGACCCCTTGATGGCGACGGCGTGACGCGGCATCGATACTTCCGGCTATCACACGCAGAGGCAATACATGCATGACGAATTGAGACCCGGCATCGACCGGCCTCGACGTGGTCAGTACGTGCTGCTGGTACCGATCATTACGCTACTGGCGGTCGCCGGCTACTTCTTCCGGCGATAGGCAGCGTCACTGCCTGCCAACGCGGAAGCTTCCAGACGTACGCGATGAGGCGACAGACACGAGCTCAGCGGCCACTGACTTCCGACCTCCGCGTGACTCTGGCTGTCGGCCAGCCTCGCCGCGGAGCGGATGCCTGGAAATTATGTCCGCGCCACCCCCGTTGTCCGGATCAGAGGGGTCACTCAACGTGTCGCCAATGACTCACGACCAGAACCGCGTGGCCAGAACGCGTTGCGACTACCAACTGCCATTCACGGCCTTCTGCAGCAGCTCGTTCAGCCTGAGCAACTGCCTGAAATCACCCGCAAGATTCCGGGCCAGATTCCGAGAGACAAACTCTGCCGTCGTCAGCTTTTTGCAGACAAAGAAGGTTTTCAGCTTGATCCACTCGATATCAGGATGATCGGCATCAAAACCTCGTGGACATCTTTGCGCCTTCATCATGGGCTCAAAACCATGCTTGAAATGTTTCTTGAACGCTCTGTCCCGGAATAGCTCCTTAAACGGCTCGGAGTCATCAGCGATAGCCTGCCTGACCCGTCTCGCTTGTAGAGATCTCGTCATGTACAGTCCCCCCGCAACCACCACACCGTTCCACTGCGGGTGATTGGGCAGGAGACCGAAGAACAACAGCGGATTTTTCTCGAAGCGATTTTTCGAAGGTAGAGTCGCGATGTACGAAACCCAGTCCTTGAAGTGCGCTCCGCCCTGTTCAACTTTGTTGGCCGACTTCTTGATGCGACCAATTCCCCGGAGGGGAAAATGGTACCCACGCGCTTCCGCCGTCAGTTCGTACGACACCGACTCGGCAAGGGCCAGCAGCGGCGCACGAATCAGCCGCTGATACTTGACATCATTTTTACTGAGCCAATCCTCTTTTTTCTGCTTGCCAGCCAATTTCAGGAATTGGAGCGACTCGTTGGAAAACGTTTCCACGACAGGAATATTCCTCAATTCACTTCTCCGCTGCAGTTGAAATTCCTAACTCTGATCGCCGTCCTCACGGTTCCCAGCTCCCCCGAAAGAGACGAGAATTCATCTCGCGCTGGCGCCACAATGGACAAACGCCTCGTCGGTGTTGGCGGTGATCACCGTGCACGGGGTGCATCGTCATGAGCAAATGCCTTTGGCGGGCCGCGATCCGAGTGGGCCGTCAGGAATCGCACGCGGATTGAGCACCGAGATTCCGCTCCATCCGGGCACGTCCGGCCAATGCTTGTCGCAGGAGACCACCGCGTCTGCCTCACCAGCGATAGCCGCCGCGACGAACAGGTCGTCGTCCGGGTCTGCGGACGCACGCTTCACCAACCGCCGGGCATCGATCACCGTGGCGTGGACTCGACGAGTGCCAGCAGCGCACCCAACGCCGCGTCGCGCGGCGCCCGGCCCCTGGCGAGCTCTCGGCCGACCCGCCGGTACTCGTCGAGCACCGGCGGCGAGACGATCAGCGTAAACGCGCCCGACGTCCATGCCGTCAGACTCGTGCCGGGCACCCCGCCAAAGAGCAGGACGGACACCACGACGTTGGCGTCCAGCACCCCTCGCACGTGGTCCGCCGCACCTTGATGACGGCCTTCGCGGCGGCAGTCCGTGTCAGGCCCGCCTGTTTCGCCGCACGACGCGCGCGCTCGGTCAGCGCGGCAAACTCCGACAGCGCGGGCGGCTCCAGCACTTTCAGAATCACGACATGCGGTCGCCGACGACGACGAACTGGGCGCCGGTCTTCAAGCCGAGTCGGACGACGATTTCTTCGGGATTGACGACCGGTCCTTTCGAGGGCAGCGTCCTGGTGGCGGCTTCGGC
>CAYMQV010000379.1:0-2915 GCA_964392395.1 uncultured Gemmatimonadaceae bacterium | reverse complement strand
CTAGGAGTGAACCACGTCCGCGTCTGCCGTGCGCGGATCGCTGTTGACCGTCAACCAGAGCAGCGCCGCCAGGAATGCGACTCCCGCCCAGAAACTGATGGTGCCGTTCCAGCCCCACGCGGCCGTCATGCGGGGCACGAGCCAGATCGAGAGCACTCCACCGAGGTTCCCCATCAGGTTCAGCAGCCCCGCCGATGCGCCGGGGTTGGCGGCGCCGATCACCGTCGCCGTAGTGAAGAACGGCGATTCGGCACCATTCAGGCACGCTGACGAAAGACTCAGCGCGGCGATCGCAAGCAGCGCACTGGGCACAGCTGCGCCAGTCAGCGCGAATCCGGTCGCGCCAAGCAGGCATGACATCGCCACCCGACGACGCGCCAGGTTGCCGCCAATCCTCCGACCCAGTCGATCGGCGATCATTCCAATGATCGGTGCACAGACGAATCCAGCCATGTTTGGCAGGCTGGCCCAGACGCCACTCGCCAGTACCGTGAAGCCTCGCCCTTCCGTCAGGTAGCGAAAGAACCAGAAGACGAAGACGAAGTACACGGCGGAGTGCAGCAGATACGCGAGCGTCAACCGCTGCAGGTTCGGATTGCGCGCGAGCAGCCGGGTACCGCGCATCAGGCCCGTGAGCGACAGCGCCGGGGCAGCAGTCGACACAGCCGGTTGACTCGGCATCTGAGTGAAGCAGACCAGTGCAGCAGTCGCTCCAATCGATCCGCTGAGCAGAAACACCGCGCGCCACCCGTACTGCTCCATCACCGGCGCCATCAGCAACGGAGCGATTGCGGCACCAAGCGCCGATGACGAGATGTAGAGCGCATTCGCACGCATGCGATTGTCACTGGGCACGTACTGCGAGACTGCCATTGCCGCGACGGGAAAGACTGCCGCCTGCGACACACCGAGCAGAATCCGGGTGCCGACCAGCGTGCCGGTGGCGGCCGCTCCGCCCTCGGGTGCGAAAGCTGTGATCAGTGACGCCACGCTGCAGCCAACCAGTGCCAACGACAGCGCCGTGCGGGCGCCGAACCGCTCTCCGAACATACCCGCTGGGACCTGGAGCAAGGCGTAGCTCAGCTGGAACCCCCAGGCGGTGATGACGCCCATGTCGGCCATCGTGAGGCCAAGCGCCGGCGCCATACGCTCCTGCGCGATCGCGATATCGGTGCGCACGAGATAGGCCACGCCCGAGACGAGGCAGAGCAGCGCAACCACACGCCAGTTGTTGTTCATGCAGACGGGGGTGTCAGACGACGGGCGAGGCTTGCCGCTGCGCGCAATGTGCGCCGTATCGTCGGATGCCGCCAGCAACCGCGGATGTGCGGGAAGTCCGTCTGCGGGCAGCACGAACACTCTGGATCAGGGCGCCGCGTTTCCCCGCGCGCTCGGCACACTGAATTGCGGCCAACCGGTTCACCCGCCGTCTCTCGTTCCCAGCGGCCATGCCAACCGACCCGATGGAGCTTGCCGACCGCGTCGGCATGAACTCTCGAAGCGGCAGAGGCCTGAAGCCAGGACGTTGCGTTCGATGCTCATCACATCGACGGAAGGGGCGCCCCCTCGCAGAAGCGATTGCGCCGGACACTTCCGCCAGTCCCTGGCGACACGCGGACCTCAGAGCACCGTCCGCAACCGCCAGATCTCCGGGAACAGCACCACGTCGAGCATCTTCCGCAGATAGCTCACACCGCCGGTTCCACCCGTTCCGCGCTTGAAACCGATCACGCGTTCCACTGTGGTCACATGCCGGAAACGCCAGAGCCGGAACGCATCCTCGAGATCGGTCAGCTCCTCGCCGAGTTGGTACAGATCCCAGTATTCACGCGGATTGCGATAGACCTGCAGCCACGCTGCTTCGACACCGTCATCAGCGACGTACGGCTTCGTCCAGTCGCGCGAGGTGTGGCTCTCAGGCACCGCCAGCCCGCGCCGCGCCAGCAAGCGAAGTGATTCATCGTAGAGCGATGGTGCCTCGTAGGCCGCCATCACGCCGGCCAGCCGGTCGGGCCGATGCTTGTGCGGCCTGAGCATCACGCCGTTCTTGTTGCCCATCGCAAACTCGATGCAGCGGTACTGAAAACTCTGAAAGCCGCTTGAGTTGGCGAGGTATGAACGAATGGCACTGTACTCCGGCGGTGTCATCGTGGCCAGCACGTCCCAGGCGTGCACCAACTGCTCCATGATCTTCGACACGCGGGCCAGCATCTTGAAAGCCGTCTGCAGGTCGTCGGCGGCGACGTGCTTCACGGCTCCATGCAACTCGTGCAGCATCAGCTTCATCCAGAGCTCGCTCGTCTGGTGCTGAATGATGAACAACATTTCGTCATGGGCCGGCGAGAGAGGCGTCTGGGCACCCAGCACGGCGTCGAGCTGCAGGTAGTCGCTATAGCTCATCGCTTCGCTGAAATCGAGCAGCGCCTCTTCCTCGACGACGATCTTTTCGGGCTCGGGGGTCAATCCGAGATTGGCATAAATGCACATGGAAAGAATCCGTGTGTGACTGAGTTGAGCGAACCGTCTCCAGCGAAAGCTAGACACGGACACGTGCACTGCATCGCCACGGGCCGTCAGACTCCTCGGGCAGCCGTCTCTTTCCAGTGGGGCATTCAAGCTCGAGTGGCGTGCGACGCGCGCACCGGAGGCAGTCGGTGGCATGCAGTCCTGCTCCAGTGCGCGGTCGATGCGGCAGCTGTCGACTCAGGCCGACCCGAAGCGACGCAGCGTGTGAATCGATGGCGATACCGAAAAATCCACGTTGAGTGAGATCCGCCATACCAAAGCACGTCGACGCCAAGGCCCGAGAATGCCACGTCATTTGTCACGACTGCTGCTCCCATGGTGAGCGCCTGCGCACCAATCAGGCGATCGAACGGGTCGCGAAGTGCGCCGGCGAGCTGCCCGGCGCGAAT
>CAYMQV010000378.1:0-2951 GCA_964392395.1 uncultured Gemmatimonadaceae bacterium | reverse complement strand
CGAACCCCGGACCTCTGCTGTGTGAAAGCAGCGCTCTAACCAGCTGAGCTACGCGTCCTTCAAAGCGATCTGCAACCCCTGTTCCGGACCTCGAATTGCGGAGGCGCCGAAGCACGCAAGTGTAACCGTAACAGCGGGTTCGGGGAAGGGGGAGGGTGCCCGGGATTCCCAGCACCGCACCACGACGCGCACACTCCGGCACCGAGGGAAATAGGCCAGGTAGGATTCGAACCTACGACCTGTCGAATTATGAGTTCGCTGCTCTACCGCTGAGCTACTGGCCCCACCCTGCCATCAAACATACTCGCGAACCGTCCCCGCCGGACCCGTCGCGCGGTCGCGACTCGACTCGTGCAGCGAGGACGCCGTCGACCACCCCTTGCCTGGGACGATCTCAAAACCGCGATGATCTCAAAACAGCGACGCTCTCAGACGTGCCCATGACGGCTCGAGTGCGACACGAAGTCGGCCCTCGAATCGCGTGGTCGTCGCCCCCGTCACTCGGAGATCGTTGTCGCTCCGGTTCAGCCCAGCGTCGGCCGTGATCTCGACGCTGGCGCCGACCCGGACCGCACCACTCGCGGCAAGGCGGAGCGTCTTGACGACCACTCCTTCGAAGATGCTTGGCCAGGTATTCCGCTGATTGAGCGCGGGATACGGTTCGCGATAGTCGCCGGCACCCTGTCGACGATAGGCGACGTAGACGCGGATCGGTGCCGGCAGGACAGGGCCCACATCGACGCCCGCGCGGATCTCGTCGAAATCGCTGTTGCGCTGGCCGAGCCCGACGCTCCGGCTGGTGAAGCGCTCAAAGCGGTCGGGAGCCCGATAGGTCAGTGAGGTGACGCGGGTGTAGCTGCCGAAGGCCCGTGCCCCACCGGCGAGAGGGATCCCCTCAGTCGTCAGTGCCAGCCCAAGCCCGGGAGGTTCTCCGCACAGATCGCACCGGTCGATCTGAAAATCATCCACAAACAGTTGCGCGCCGAGCATCGCCCCGTTGGTGGCCCGCCACAACGCATCCGCTCCAAACGCGACATTGATCGGATCGCCGTCACTGTACTGTGTGAGGAACAGTGGGGCCACAGGATTCGCGAGTGATGGCTGGAATCCCCGGCCGACACCGCCGTAAATCACGCTCTCGCTGATGCCGGCCTCGAGCCGACCGACCTTGACGCCGAGGCGATGTGCACTGAAGTATCGCTGTGCGGTGGTGTCCGTCGTGAAATTCAGGCGCTCGTCATCGAGCCGGGCGACAACCGACGACAGGTGGAGCTTCTCGGTGCCAAGGCGAAGAAAGAGGTGGTCATACGTATAGGCGCCATTGCTGACCATCAACCCCAGCTGTCCAGGCAGCGCCCAGGAACGGCCGATACGGCCCGCCTGAAGGGTGGCGAACCGTGATTCGACGCCGATGTAGCCGTCTTCGGTGCGTGCGCTCAGCAGCCGATCACGGCGGCCGAGGAACTCCGGGTCAACGCGCATCCGTCGATCGGCAATCACACGCAGCGCGCCCGTGAACGGCCCGGATTGCAACAGCGCGCGCACGGTGAACCCTGGGGCCAGCGTGTTGACACGATCCGACTGCATCAGGTCTCGCGTCCCGCTGCTCTGGGCCACGCCATAACCGGCGAGGCTGGCGGCGAAGACCCCGCTGTCCGCAGTGCTGACGCCGGGTGCGTACTTCGCGGCGGCGGCGTCGATCGCGTCCAGCCAGCGCACACTGGAGGCAAGGCGGAGCGCAGCGCGCGCCGCCGCCGTCGCGTTCCGCACCGCGCCAACGCTGTAGGGTCGCTCGATCACTGGCAGATCGCGCAACATGCCGCGCGACTGCAGTGCGTCGATGTAGGTGTAGGCGATGTCGTCCAACGGCAACAGCGCGCGCTGCGAAGCGGCCGCGGTGGTGCACAGCATGGCGCCCAGGGTCAGCGCGATCGCACGGCGGGAGGCTATCGATGCCACGGAACCCCCTTGATGCCGCCACTCCGGAACTCGATGGCTGGCGATGGGAAGTGATAGTGCCGGAGGCCCTTCTTGACCGTCACCCACCAGGGGGCGCGGCCTGGCAGTTTGAGCGGATCGATGTCCAGCGTCAGCAGAATGCGGCGCTGGGCTCGAACATCTGCACCAGTCGCCGGATCGATGAAGTCGGTGATGGTGTGCCCGATCGAGAATCGCAGAAGGTCAGGCCACAAGCGCCTGGCGCCCGCTGGCAGCAGGGTGTCCACATCCACCGAGAGCCAGTACGTCTGTCCACTGTAGTCCACCGTCGGTCGCAAGTCTCCGGGAATCAATCCCGCCTGCGTGTTCTTCAGGGCCTGCGTGCGGCGATACGACATCGTCGGCATCACGGCGCGCATGGCGGGCACGAACGCGTGCGAGAGCGACAAGCCCTGCCCGATGGTATTGAACAACAGATCCGGCGGCGAGAATCCGTATCGCGCCTGCGTGCCGTCCCAGTACTCGATCTGCAACTGGAACGCAGCGGCGTACGCCACCGCCCAGAGCGTTGCCTTCTTCTCCGACATGCAGGCCGCCTCGAGCAGCTCCCGGCCACCCTCGCTGAGGAGGTACCCGCCGATGAGGTGTCCGAGTTTGTCCTGATCGCGGAAATTGCCGTCCCAGTCATAATTCAGAAAGAATGGCGCGCGTTCGCCGGACCACCAGGCGCGTCGGAAGTACTCGTAGAGTGCGAGATTGCCACCGACGAATGTGACCGCGACAGCGCTCTTCGCGATCCGTCGTCCACGCGTTCCGTGCGCGCACCACCGCGGCGAGGAGGGCCGGATCGGGACGACGCTGTCTGAGATCGGCGGCGTGAGGGGAACCGATCGCAACGCCTGCGACATCGTGTCGCCCGGGACGCGCAGCGCGGCAGCGGGATCACCCTGCGCGTGCGCCAGCGTTGCACCGACCAGCAAGCCCGCGGCGAGGGCGAGTGACCTGGTCACGCT
>CAYMQV010000377.1:0-2961 GCA_964392395.1 uncultured Gemmatimonadaceae bacterium | reverse complement strand
CATTGAGATCCTGCGTGTCGAACTCACCGTCGAGTCGCCCGCGCGTTCCCTTGCGGGTGATGAAGCGACGGTTTTCGGCGGCGAGGTCGGTGCCGGCGCGGAACGAGACGTTGAACCAGCTCAGTGCATCGTACGACAGGTTGAAGTTGCCATAGAGACGATCAACGGCGTTGTTGAGCCCATTGTTGTCGGTCACCCAGTATGGATTGTTCGACGTCCCGGTGCCGTCGATCGAACCGGCGATTCCGCTGGCGGTCACCCGATTGTCACGCAGGAATTCCGTCGAAAGCGTCCGCGGAAGGCTCGACAACAGCTGGATCGGAATGCTGGCCGTGTTCTGGCCCTGCTGCGCGCGTCCTTCGGACGTGGTGCGAACATAGTTCGCCGCAACACGGACGCTGAACTTCGGGGTGAACCGCTGGCCGGCATTCAATGCGATGGTGTAGCGCGCGAGTTCGGAGCCGGGAACGATGCCGGTCTGTCCGAGCCAGGTGCCGCTCAGGCGGTAGTCACTCTGCTCGGTGCCGCCGGCGACCGCCAGCGACTGCACGTTGGTTGCACCGGTGCGAAAGAAATCGGACACGTTGTTGGGATTGGCCTGCAGCGTCACCGTCTGGTTGAGCAGATTCGGCTCCTGCTGGCCGGTGATGCGCGGTCCCCAGCCATTCGCCAGATCCTTGTTGTACACACCAAGGTTCCCCTGCGCGTACTCGTTCTGCAGGTCGAAGAGTCGGAACACCTGATCCGTGCGCACCGACGTGTTGTACGTGATCGTCGGCTTGCGGCCGGCGCGACCACGCTTGGTGGTGACGATGATCACGCCATTTCGCGCGCGCGATCCGTAGAGTGCCGAGGCCGCAGCACCCTTGAGGATGCTCATGCTCTCGATGTCGTCGGGATTGAGGTCCTGGGCGCGATTACCCACGTCCACGCCGCCGGTCACGATCTCCGTCTCGGTGCCGTAGAACGACGAGTTCGAAATCGGCACACCGTCCACCACGAACAACGGTTCGCTGGCGCTGGCAATCGAGTTCACGCCTCGGATCACGACCTTGCTCGAGCCGCCGATCGTTCCCGACTGCTGCGTGACACGCACACCGGCGACCTTGCCGGCCAGTGCATTGAGCACGTTGGTGCTGCGCGCGACACCCAGCTGTTCGGCCTGAACCGTGGCCGTCGAGTACCCAAGCTCCTTCGTGTCGCGGATGATCGCATTCGCGGTGACGACGACGTCGGTCAACGCTGTGGGACTCGGCTCGAGCGCGATATCGACCTTCGTGCGACCTGCAATTGCCACATCACTCGGCTTGTAGCCGATGAGGCGGAAGGTGATGATGCCATCCGGTGGCGTTGCAGGAATCTGGAGGCGGAAGTTCCCCTCCGCTGACGTGAGTGCGCCGAACCGTGTGCCGCGCAGCAGCACGGTCACGCCCTGCAGCGGCCGGGCGCCGTCGGTGGTGGTCACGCGACCGGTGATGATGCGTGGCGGTGCAACTTGCGCCGCGAGAGAGGGCGGTGCCACGAGCGCGGTGCACGTCAGTGCAGCGAACGCGACGAACCGCGCGAACCGAAGAGTTGTCATGCGCATCTCATACCAGCGAGAGTGGATCCCGTCGCGATGCGGCGACGAGATAACTGGGGGCCGCCAGCGTCTTCGCTTGACGGTTTCCGCGACTGTACGGCAGCACACTGCACACACACACAGGTCCGGTTCGTCGTCGACCGGATCGTCCTGCGGAAAAACACGCGGGCGCGACCGCGCCACACGACGCTACGACACTCGATCCGGGGCAGCCGTTGCTGACTTGATGCTGCGGACCCGCTTGCCAGTAAGCACGTCCCTGCCCCGCCTGTCAAGGCGGCGCTGCATGACCGCGAATTACAGTTTTCTTAACCTGCTCCGACGCGACCGTCAGCGTAGACCGATTGCTAACGACACAGCTTCAGGAATCGTTGACCATTGTCACCAGCCGCCGGGACGAATCGATGTGGAGCGCAGCTCGGCGAGGCAGACTCAGCAGTGGGATGTTACAGATCGACGAGATTGTCCCGCCATTCGGATTTGTGCATCTGCGTGGGGCTCAGGTGGCAGTGCGTCGCAGCTGTGACGCCAATTCGGCGATGCTCATGTACACGCCGAGCGACGCCGCCTTCCGTCTGACGTTGCGGCGGGGGCCGGTGGTTGCGCTTCGCCGCGGGGGGCCATTTCGCTCACAATCATGCCGGCCGAGACTCGACGTCTGGCGCCCGTTGGTTCCGTCCAGTTCCCCGGCCGGTTATGCTTCTCTTCTGCCAAGACATCGGCAACGCGTCTGTAGCTCAGCTGGATAGAGCGTCGGCCTCCGAAGCCGAAGGTCGCAGGTTCGACTCCTGTCAGGCGCATCGCACTACCCGCCCGCCCTCGCCCGCCAGCGAGCTCGGCGATGCGACCTCCTCGGTCGCGCCGACCAGCCGCTCATCGTCTTCTTCCCCGGCCGCGTCACTCACGCATGAATGCCGGTACCCGCGACGCCACCGACGCGACGCGCTCCCAACAGATGCCTCTCGAAACGTCGGAGCTCAAAAAGCTCCATTTTGATGAACTGGCCGCGCGCGCCGATGCACTCGGTGTTCCGAACGAGCCTGGGCTGCAACTGCCAGACCTGATTCACCGAATCGAGCTGGCGATGCTCAAGCAGCGTGAGCAGCTGGTGGCCGAAGGGGTACTCGACCTCGAGAAGGGCGGACATGGCTTCATCCGGTATCAGGATTGGAATTTCGCGCCAAGCCCTGACGACGTGTACGTGTC
The DNA here is from genome assembly GCA_964392395.1 of uncultured Gemmatimonadaceae bacterium. Classification (GTDB taxonomy): domain Bacteria; phylum Gemmatimonadota; class Gemmatimonadetes; order Gemmatimonadales; family Gemmatimonadaceae; genus JACMLX01. The sequence continues at coordinate 173 of CAYMQV010000377.1, read as the reverse complement.
ATCGGCTCAGGTCCGACGCTTCAATCTCCGTGCGGGCGACTGGCTTCGGGGCTCGATCCGCCCGCCGCGCCAATGGGAGAAATTCCTCGCGCTGCTCCGGCTCGAACAGATCAATGGGGCCGAACCGGAGATCGGGCCAATCAGGGCCGAGTTCGACTCGCTGCCAGTCAAGT
>CAYMQV010000376.1:0-2980 GCA_964392395.1 uncultured Gemmatimonadaceae bacterium | reverse complement strand
CTCTGCGACGATCTGCCCAGCGAAGGCTGGACGCCGACGATGGCGCTGCTCCGCGAAGCCCGGGCGCACATCGACCCCGCCCGGACGCAGATCGTGAGCATGATCCGGCCGCGCAGCGCGACCAACAGCCAGCGCCTCGACATCGCCGCATTCACGACCACACCTCGGATTCTCGACGATTGCCTGCGCGAGATCGACGCCAGTGGCAATGCTGGCGCTGATTCCGTCGCGATCGGCCTGTTGACGGCTGACGGTCACGTGGACATGGAGGCGTGTTCACGCATGCGGGATGTGGCGCTGGAGCACGGCATGATCGTCGCGTTCCTGCGCACGTTCGATCTGCTGGCCGATCGCACGCGCGGCATGGATGACATCACCTCGCTTGGCATGACGCGCGTCGTCACGGCGGGTGTGCTGGGCTGGGATCAGTCGATACTCACGCTGCCGGAGCGCCTGGCCGTACTGGCCGCGGATGTGCGCAACGCGGATGCCGCGGCCGCGAAATACGGCGTGCCGGCGGTGGAGGTGGTGCCGGGCGGTGGCGTGCGTGCATCGAATGCCGCGGAGTTTCTCACGGTCTCGCCGCATCTGCATGCCTCGTGTCGTCGGAATGGCGCGATCGCGCGGGAAGAGTTGCAGATGCTGCGCGATGCGCTGGATGCGTGACCGGTGAGTGCGCGTCATCTGACAGCACGGACGCAAAACGCGCGCAGGGCGAGTTCTCCGGCTGCATCGACACTCCGGCTGGCGGCCGCCAGGCTTGGTCGGTAGTTCGCCGGATCTGACTGCCCGAGAGTTCAACCATCTTTGACGGATCGACCTGACGCCGGGTAGCGTTCCCCATTCGTGTCGTGCCACCGTTCGCCCTGCAACACCCCCTTCTGGAGCTGTGTCATGAAAAAGCTGCTGCTGTCGTTGGCCCTGAGCCTGTTCGCCGTCACCAGCGCCGCTGCGCAGTCGGTGACGGGCGACTGGGATGCGTCGATGGACACACCTGGCGGCGCACGCACCTTTCGCGTCGCGCTGAAGCAGGAGGGCGAGAAGCTCACGGGCACGGTGAAGCGGGAGAGCGGCGACGTCCCGCTTCAGGGCACCGTGATCGGCAGCACCGTGAAGTTCGCCTACTCCATCGCCTACGGCGGTAACCCGATCACCCTCACCGTCACGGCGGCGCTGGCAGGTGATGAAATGAAGGGTCAGGTCGACATTGCCAGTCAGATGCAGGAAGCCTTTTCGATGAAGCGGGTGGCCGCGGCGCCGCCGGCGGCGGATCCGAAGCCGACGCGATGAACAGCCGGGCCGTGTTACGGCGAAACGTGGCGCTGTACCCCACTACTGCCGCCGAAACACGACCCGACCGCCGACGACCGTCACGTCCACCAGCATCGCGTCCAGCTGGGCGGGCGACGCGCGGAACGGATCGCGCGCCAGCAGAATGAAATCGGCCAGTTTGCCCGGCGTGATGGAGCCCTCGCGCGCCGTGCGGCCGCCCGCGATCGCACCGCCCATCGAGTAGGTCGCGATGGCCGTCGCGACATCCAATCGCTCGGACCCGACGAATCCGTTGGCCGGAGTACCGCTCACGGTCTGCCGGGTGACCGCGACCTGCACCCCGCGCCACGGATTGAGCGTGACCACCGGCCAATCGCTGCCAAACCCGACGCGACCACCGCGATCGCTGATCTGCTTCCAGAGCCAGGCGTGGTTGGCGCGCTCGGGGCCGATCGCACGCGTCCACACGCCCTCGCCGTCCCCTTCGGGATAGGCGTGCATCGGCTGCATGCTGGCGATCACACCCTCGCGTCCGAATCGCGGCACATCGGCGGTGTCGATCGTCTCGATGTGTTCGATGCGCTGGATCCGCTCGCGCGCGCCATTCGCATCGCGCGCCAGTGCGTACGCATCGAGCACCGTGCGCACGCCACGATCGCCGATGGCATGCGTCATCAACCGATATCCCTTGGCGTCGAGCGTCCGGATGGCGTCGTTGAACGCGTCGACCGACCAGAAGAGCGAGCCACTGGTCGAGGTGTCGGTGGCGTACGGTGCCAGCATCGCGGCGGTGTGCGACTCGATCACGCCGTCGATCATCAACTTCACCAGTCCTGCGGACACCCACTCGCCGCGATAACGCTCGCGCGCGCTATCGAGTCTGGCGACGAACGCCGGCAGCAGCGCCGGCGGATCGGCGAACATCCCGACATCGAACCGCACCGGAAGCTGACCTGCGGTCCGCAGCGAATCGAGCATCGGCAGCAGTTCGTAGTCGCCGTGCGCACTATGGACACGCGTCACACCCACACTGCTGGCGTAGCGCAACCCGATCTGGAGGGCACGGAGGTTCTCAGCCGCAGTTGGCGGTGGAATGAGTTTCGCGACCAGCGCCGACGCGCGCTCCTTGAGTGCTCCGGTGGGCTCGCCGAATGCGTCGCGAACGATGGCGCCGTTTGGCGGATCCGGCGTGTCGCGGGTGATCCCAGCGAGTGCCAGCGCCTTGCTGTTGGCCCAGCTGGTATGGCCGTCATACGCGCTCAGTTGCACCGGGCGGTCGGGAAAGATGTCGTCGAGATCGCGCTTGTTCGGCAACCCGTCACCGCCGATCATCCCGTAGGTCCACCCGCGGCCCGCGACCCAGTCGGTGCCGGGATTACGCGCCTGCCAGGTGCGGAGAATGCTGCGCAGCGACGCCATGTCCGTCGCGTCGCCAAGGGCCACCTGCGCCAGCGCGCGTGACCCCATCAGGAAGTGGACATGTGTGTCAGTGAAGCCGGGCACGAGCGTGCGCCCCTTCGCATCGATCACTCGTGTGCGGCGCCCGATCCAGCGGCGCACCTGCTGGTCCGTTCCGATGGCAACGATCGAGTCGCCGGAGACTGCCAGCGCTTCGGCGCGCGGGTGCGCGGGGTCGACGGTCCAGATGGCGGCGTGAAGCGGACCACTTATACCCCACCACTGGCACAAGTGTTTGGTGCCAGTGAGT
>CAYMQV010000375.1:2554-2980 GCA_964392395.1 uncultured Gemmatimonadaceae bacterium | reverse complement strand
TCGTCAGTGACGCGCCACGCGCCAGGCCCGCCGTCGACAAGTGGGCCCCTCCGGCCGAGCGCGTCGGTGCCGACGCATCGGGGCCTCAGTCGCCGAATACGGGCAGGTCGGCGGTCGCGGTCGGGACAGAGGCGGTCAGCCCGCGACGGGTGGCCCGGGCATCATACCAGCCGGATTCACCACCGAGCCCCATCCCCGACTTGCACCGCGTCCTCGATGAGTGGGACTCGGTCATCGCGGCCCTCAAGTCGCAGGGCCGCGGTATGCTGGCCGCCCTTCTCGATCGCGTGCAACCGACGGCGGTGACCGTGGGCGGCGTGCTGACACTCGAGTGCGAGGATCCGGGCGACATTCCGGTCGTGACCGATGGGCTGTTGCAGCTGACCGATGCCCTCCGTGACGTGATGCCGGCCATCACCCGGGTGC
>CAYMQV010000375.1:0-2544 GCA_964392395.1 uncultured Gemmatimonadaceae bacterium | reverse complement strand
GTTGACCACCGAAGGCGTGAAGCTGGAGCGGGTGGCGGCACTCTCGAAGCAGGACCCCGTCCTGGGCGCTGCGGTCGAGGCGCTCGATCTCGAGCTGCTGGAGTAGCCACGACATCCCCGGTAGCTTTTCCTGACTGTTTCTCTCGCCCCACCCGTCGATGGATATCATGAAAATGATGCAGCAAGCCCAGCAGATGCAGGGCAAGCTGGCTGAACTGCAAGATGAACTCGCCAGGCGTACCGTGACCGGTGCGGCAGGCGGAGGAATGGTTTCCGTCGAGGCCGACGGCAAAGGTACGGTCAAGCGCGTCAAGATCGATCCATCCCTGGTCGCGGGCGGGGATGTGGAGCTGCTCGAGGATCTGGTGACGGTTGCCGTGGGCGATGCCCAGCAGAAGGCGGCAGCGCTCGGCCAGGAAGAGATGGCGCGGCTTGCCGGCGGCCTCGGCATTCCCGGGCTCAAGCTCCCATTCATGTGAGTTGTGTCGGCGATTGACGAGTTGGCGAGCGAACTCGCCCGACTCCCCGGGATCGGTCGCAAGACAGCGCTCCGGCTGACGTACCACCTGCTCAAGCAGCCACCGGCCCAGTGCCGTCGGCTGGCCGACGCGCTGGTTGGCTTGACCGAGCGTGTCCGGCCGTGCGAGATCTGCTTCAACCTGACCGAGGCGCCGCGCTGCGGGATCTGTGCTGACCCCCGACGTGACGGAAACACCATCTGCGTAGTCGAAGAGGCAGCTGATATTGGCGCGATCGAGCGAGCGGCCGAGTTCCGGGGGGTGTACCATGTCCTCGGCGGGCGGATCTCGCCGCTCGATGGCGTTGGTCCTGCTGATCTGACAATCAGCGCACTCGTGGATCGGGTGCGACGTGGAACCGTTTCCGAAGTCATTCTCGCGACCAACCCCTCCATGGAAGGCGAAGCCACCGCGATTCACCTGCAGCGTCAGTTGCTGCCGACGGGCGTGCGCATCACGCGCATCGCGCGCGGGCTGCCCGTGGGCGGCGACCTCGAGTTTGCGGACGGTGTCACCATTGCGCAGGCATTGTCTGCGCGACGGGAGATGGCATGACGCGCGTGGTGCGCCAGACGTCGTCTCGCGGAGCGCTGCCCTACGTGCTGGCTGGTTTTGCCGGCGGCGTGGTCGTGGGTGCGCTGGCCTGGCGCCGAGAGCAGGCGATGGCGCATGATCAGCTCTTTGCCGCCTCCGCCATGCAGCGTGCGGCTGCCATCGGCTGGGTGGCGCGCGCGCCGTCAGTTGAAAACGCGCGACTCCTGCGCGACTACATTCGTTGGGAGCGTCGTCCGACGCTTCGCCGCCGCGCTGAACACGCGCTGGCTCGACTTCTACTTGCTCTCGAGTCGTGAGCGCCAATATGTCTCGCGCATCACATTGGTCATTCACGCAGGACGACGCGGATTCGATCACGCGCATTCTGCAGGGATTTCTTCAGGAAACGAACAGTCGGAGCGCGCTGCTGGTCGATCGCGCCGGCCAGCTGGTGACGACCGTCGGGGAGCAGCCGCAGTTTGATGCCACGGCCTTCGCAACGCTGGCTGCGGCAGACTTCAGTGCCAACGATCAGCTGGCGCGGCTCATCGGCGAGACCGACTTCACGACGCTGTTCCATCAGGGCGAACGCGATTCGATGTACGTCGCCGACGTTGCACGGCGGCTGATTCTGGTCGTCTTGTTCGATCAGCGGACGACGCTCGGACTGGTCCGTCTGCGCCTCAAGGCCGCGGTCAATGAGCTCAACCAGGTCTTTACGCGGCCGCCGGAAACACAGTCCGCCGAATTCGGTGCTTCCCACCTGCTTGCCGGTGCCGAAGACGACATCGATCGGCTTTTCAGCTAATCCGACCCCCACGCCATGTCGGTCATCAACTACGCATCGCGAGAAATCAACTGCAAGATCGTGTACTACGGTCCGGGACTCGGCGGCAAGACGACGAATCTCGAGCATGTGTATGCGCGTGTTGCGCCGGACACACGCGGCAAGCTCATTTCACTCGCCACCGAGAACGAGCGGACACTGTTCTTCGACTTCCTGCCGGTGGATCTCGGGACGATTCGCGGCTTCAAGACACGCTTCCATCTCTACACGGTCCCGGGCCAGGTCTACTACAACGCCAGCCGAAAGCTCATCCTGAAGGGCGTGGATGGCGTCGTCTTCGTGGCCGACTCGCAGGTGGACCGGCAGGAAGCGAACATCGAAGCCATGCAGAACCTGTATGACAACATGGCCGAGTACGGGTACGACATCACGCGGATGCCGTTTGTCATCCAGTACAACAAGCGCGATCTACCGAATGCGTCACCCATCGAGGAGCTCGATGTGCTGCTCAATCCAGGGTTCGAGGTGGTCGATCCGGCCCGGCAGCGGCCGATGGAAGACCCGAACAACCCGGGCAGACTGCTCATCGAGCAGCTGCCGACCGGGGAATGGATCGAACGCGTCTCGAGTGTCGAGGCGGTCGCAGTGGCGGGTGACGGCGTCTTCGATACGTTGAAGGCGATCAGCAAGTTGGTCCTCAAGAGT
>CAYMQV010000374.1:1450-2981 GCA_964392395.1 uncultured Gemmatimonadaceae bacterium | reverse complement strand
TGCCGATCGTGGTCACCTGGTCGGTCACGGCCGGCGGCGGCACGATCAGTCCGACGGGTCTCTTCACTGCCGGCACACTGCCCGGCACGTTCACGAACACGGTGCAGGCGACCGACGGCCTGACCTCCGGCAACGCGACCGTCGTGGTGCTCGCCGGCCCGTTGGCGACGATCACCGTGACCCCGAACCCCGCCACACTCGCGATCACCGAAACGCAGCAGTTCACCGCCGTTGGCACCGACGCCGCCGGCAACATCGTCCCGATCACCGCCGTCTGGGCCATCACCGCCGGCGGCGGCACCATCAACGGCACCGGTCTCTTCACCGCCGGCACCCTCGCCGGCACCTTCACCAACACGGTCCAAGCCACCGACGGCCTGACCTCCGGCACCGCCACCGTCGTCGTCATCGCCGGCCCGCTCGCCACCATCACCGTCACCCCGGACCCCGCCACACTCGAGGTGAACGGCACCCAGCAGTTCACCGCCGTTGGCACCGACGCCGGCGGCAACATCGTCACGATCACCGCCGTCTGGACCATTATCAACGGCGGCGGCACCATCAACGGCACCGGCTTCTTCACCGCCGGCATCATCGACAGCACCTTCGCCAATACCGTCCAGGCGACGAGCGGCGCGATCAGCGGCACGGCGACGGTCGTCATCAACGAGCCGCCGCCGCTCATCCCGCTCGCCACCGCCTCCACCTACGGCGTCCTCGCCGGCTCGTTCGTCAGTTGCGTCAATCTCGGCGCGGCCCCCCTCACCGTCGGCGGCGACATCGGTATCGCGCCGGCGGCAGGCATCAGCGGCTTCCCCTCCTGCACCCTGTCGGGTGCGCTACACCTCGCCGACGCGCCGGCAACGCAGGCACAACTCGACCTCACCGCCGCCTTCGACAGCCTCGTCGCGCTGCCGTGCGGCAGCACGATCGCCGCCGACCTCGGCGGACAGACGCTCACCCCTGGCGTCTACTGCGCACCGAGCTCCGTCGGACTCACCGGAAACGTCATCATCAACGCCCAAGGCGATCCCAACGCGCACTTCGTGATCAAGGCGAACACCACCCTGACCACCGCGACCGCCCAGGTCACGCTTCTCAACGGCGCGCGCGCGCGCAACATCTACTGGCTCGTCGGGTCATCGGCCACACTCGGCACGGGGAGCGAGCTCAAGGGACAGCTGATCGCACTCACGAGCATCACCCTCAACGACGATGCGAAGGTCATCGGCCGCGTGCTCGCGCGCAACGGCGCCGTCACGCTCGGCACCGGCAACGCCATCACGCTGCCCTGACGCTTGGTGCGGTCGGGTAGGATGACGGCGATACGGCGGAGGTATGAGCGGCCGGTATGGTGGGGAGATGCCGCAGTGGCACTCTGGACTGTCACCCCTTCGTGCGGCTGTAGCGCAGGACCCGACGGAGCCATCCTTCACTCGACGAAGGCAACGTTCCAACGACCGGGAGCACGGTGGCGAGCACGGTGGCGAGCACGGTGGCGAGCACGGTGGCGAGCACGGTGGCGAGCACG
>CAYMQV010000374.1:0-1350 GCA_964392395.1 uncultured Gemmatimonadaceae bacterium | reverse complement strand
GTGGCGAGCATGGGAGCGAGGAGTGTGGAGCACGTGCCGATGCGGGCCGACGAAGCGCAGTACCGACTGCTCTTCGAGGCGTCGCCGTTGCCCACTTGGATCGTCGACGAGGCGACCGGGAGGTTCCTCGTCGTCAACGATGCCGCGCTCGCGCAGTACGGCTACTCGCGCGACGAGTTCCGTGCGCTGACGATCGAGGCGATCCGGCTGCCGCAGGAGAGCGGCCGCATGAAGGACGAGTTCCGCGCACAGGCCAACACGCCCTTCGTGCTCGCGGGCGCCTGGCATCATCGCCGCAAGGACGGGAGCGTCTTCGCCGTGGAGCTGCGCGCCGCGCGCATCACCTTCAACGGCGCGCCGGCGATGCTCGGCTTCATGCTCGACGCCGACCGCGAAGCGGCCGCGGCCACGCTCGCCCTCCGTGACCGTCAGCTCGCGGAGATCCGGGATAGGAAATTCAATCGGGGTCGGTCGAGTATCCGGCAAACGTACGGCGCGATCGCCGCCTTGCCCCGCATGCCGCGGGGCGGTTGGCATACCAGCCGTCGGACCGTGTGGTCACGTGGCCTTTGTCGGGGATGTGGACCAGCACTCGGACCAGAAACACCAGCGGGTCGGCGGTCTCGGTGCCCGCCGTCGGCCTCTCGGACTTCTCAGAGGAATAGCGCACGACCTTGGCGGCCCGGTCGTACGTCAGCCGCTCCAGCGCGACAGGATTCCGTGCGCCGTGCGTCTGCTGGCACGCGACGATCCCGACGGTGAGTTCCCGCTCGCCGGTCAGCGTGCGAATGGCGGCCGTCACGGTGCGCGCGTCGGAGACCGCCTGACGTCATGCGCATGGTTGTCAAACGACGTTCGGGTTGCGCGACCCAGACGCTTCCCGGTCATCGCTCTCAGCACGGCTTTGGATGAGGGCGACCTGCGCCAAGAGGAGCCCGAAAATGACTTTCGACGTGACGTCGGCGGCGGTGTAGATGAACTGCCTCACGACAACCCACGTACCGCTCTCGTTGAGGCCGGGGATGCCGGGAATCAGGTAGGCCAGCCCGTAAGTGAACCACGTCACGATCAGCAGCCTCCAAGCGGTGACCATCAGGCTGGCGGCACGGGGTTCAAGCGCCTGTTTGCCGGTCTTGACCGCGTCGTTGGCCACGAAGAGCAGGTAGAAGAACACCAGCCAGCTCAGCCCGCCCCAGATCCAAAATGGCGTGGCGTTGCCCTCGACGAAGCCCGCGACCTGCGGCTCGTAGTATTGACCGATGTAGCCGAGGATAATCATTGCCACCCCCGCGATCGTCAGCTTGGCCCAACGCGACGTGAACTCCTTGCCGGTGAACTGAAGCACGATGA
>CAYMQV010000373.1:0-2999 GCA_964392395.1 uncultured Gemmatimonadaceae bacterium | reverse complement strand
GGGACACCCTGATCAGCAAGCTTGAGCGTCTCGTTCTCGATCACGCCAGAAGCGCTGCGATTCTAGGCCCGATTCTGGACGAACTGACGTACAGATCAACTGATCGCGCCAAACTCCTGGAGCTACAAGTACGCGCGCTCCTGAGTGGGACGGTTCCAGCGCCACGCGTGCCGACCGGCCCAGTCGTCCCTGACAGTGCGGTGACCGTTGTCCCGGACCTGTTCGCGCCTCAGCATGTCGGCGGAAGGCGGGTTTCGAAACCGCCGACGACTCCGCGCCGCGCGAGGCATCGGTGACTTTCGCCGGAACAATGCGATCCGCGTCCGCTGTGCTTCCAGCTTCGACCAATTTCACTTTGGGGTCAGCGTCACGTCGGCGACAACGTCCAGCGCGCGCGAGAGTGTTGCTGGCAGGCGATGGAAATGCCTGAGTTCGGCATTTCTTCGCTACGCGCGATGTGGGCCCGCTCACAGTTTGCGCGCATTGCGCTGCGCCTGTTGAGTCTCCCTCGTCTCCGACGTCCCATTCGTGCGAGTGCTCCTTGCCGGTGACCTCCACATTGGCCGCCGTTCGACCCACCTTCCCGTTGGCGTTGGTGGCCGCGCACATACGGGTGCCGGCTTTGCGCTCTGGTCGACGATACACGCGCGTTCCGCAACGCTCGCCGACATGCCGGAGAACGTGCAGGGCACCGAGAGCAGCAACGGGCCGTCGATGCTCGCGTGACGGGGAGCTTCTCATGAGCTCGAGTGAAGGAGGACGTCACCTGGTCGCCGTGTGGGACCCGACGCGCACGCCCGACGCGATGGAGGCCACCGTGCGCCAGCTGCTGGCACTGGCACGGGCGAACCGCAGCGGCGCACTCGGCGACGCGGACGACGTCTGCGTCTGGTGGGGAAAGATCCGCTCGCCCAATCGCCAGCAGGGGCTCGTGCACCTGCCCGAGATCCTGCAGCTGGACGACTGGCTCCGCGGATCGGACAGTTCGCTCGGTGCAGGTGACGCGAAGGCGTCGGACGCGGGCGAAATCGTTGCCGATCGCGAGGTGCACCTGTACCTCACCGACTATCGGTCGCTCTACGTCGCGCATGTGGCACAGGTCACGAAGCAGGATCCGCGGGACGACGACGACGTCACCTGGCCGCACGTGCCACCTGGCGTCTACCCGGAGAGCGTCGCCTGCGACTGCTGGTTCCTGCTCTTCGACGTGCGCCGCCTGGTGCTCGACGACACGCGGGCCGTGGTGGCGGAGTTGCGAAAGCTGCGCAACACGCGCTACGCCGACCGTCCCGTCTCGCTCTACGGCGGGATGGTCGAGCTGCCGCTGCTGACGTCGCGAGCAGACGGTGCGCGCTGGTTCGACCCCGAAACGCGAGAACGCCTGACGGGCGGACCGCTCTGGGTGGAGTTCGATGCCGAGCTTTCCGGTGTCGGGGCCGTCGCGGCCTCGCTGCGCGATGACGTGCTCGGGGAGTCGACCTGGCTGGCGCTCGACCCCGCGACACGTCTGTTCGTGGCGACCTCGGAGAAGATCTTCCGCGATCACCGCGCCGATGCGGCATTCGACTTCTCGCCGGTGGTCATCAATCTGGCGAAGGCATACGAGGTCCAGCTTGGGCTCGCGTTCGGCGCGATCGCGCATCGCCTCCCACATGATGCGTGCCTCGTGAACATCGACGGTCGGACCGTGCACGTGTTCGAGCGTGGCATCCACGGGATCGGCGCGCTGGCCAAGGCACTTGATGACAATGCCAGCTTGCGGAGCCACGCCGCCCGCCTGCTCCGGAATGGCGACTGGGTGACGGTGAGCCTGCCGGCGATCCTGCGCGATCTTGGCGCGTTGCGTAATGCAGCCGCGCACGGGGACGCGATCGATCGGGAGAGCGCACGCCGCGTGCGCGATGCGCAGCTCGGTGTCGGCACCCGCGCCTGGCTCGACGAGCTCGCCCGCATTGCTGCGTGGTGAATCGGATCGAGCAACGCGTTTCACCTTCCGAGCCAACGGTCCCAATGATCGACCGGCCGCCGAATACCGATTTCGAGCGCGTCCTCCTGCGGCTCGTCGCGGCCGACGACCGCGGTCTGCTCATGCCCGTCATCGGGGATGCGCAGTGTCCGCTGGAATGTGACGATGACATTCCGGGCAATGCGAACACGGTCCCGTGTGCCGACTCCGGCCGGGTGCTGGCGACTGTCGGTCTGCGCGCTACCTTGCCGTGTGCCCTCGTTCGTGCTGCGCCGCGACTTTGTCGCATCACGAACAGGGGCGACCCTTGCGGGCGCCTCGCGCGCCGCCCTCACGCGAGATTCGCGGACGCGATGCCCCTTCGATGACGACGCGACGCCAACGCCCCGTGCCAGTCGTGCAACGCTGGGTCGACCTGCTCGCCGCGCTGCTCAAGCGGCACGGCACGGTCGACTTCGAGGTGCTGAGCCGCGAGGTGCCGGAGTACGGCGACGCGAGTCGCGACGTGCAGACCCGCAAGCGCATGTTCGAGCGCGACAAGGACGCGCTCCGTGCGTTCGGCGTCCCGATCGAGACCATCGGCGGCGAGGAGCCGGGCTACCGCCTGCGGAAGGACAATTTCTACCTCCCGTATCTTGCCGTGGCCGGCGAGGCGCAGGGCCACGGGCCCAGGCGGGTCGACCGGTTCGGCTACCGATCGCTGCGCGTGTTGGCGTTCGAGCCGGACGAACTGGCGGCGGTGAGCGATGCCGCGTCGCGCGTGCGGCTGTTGGGTGATCCCGTGCTTGCCGCCCACGCGGAGGCAGCGATGCGCAAGCTGGCCTTCGACCTGCCCGTGGACGCCGCGCCGGCGGGCGAAGTCCACCTGGTCGCGTCGCGTGCCCACCCGGACCCGGTCATCCTCGAGACGCTGAGCGAGGCGTTGTTCGGACGGCGTGCCGTGCGCTTCGACTACCGCGGCATGGCGCACGCCGAGCCGTCGCAGCGCGAGGTCGAACCGTGGGGACTGTTCTTCATGAACGGGCATTGGTAC
>CAYMQV010000372.1:0-3005 GCA_964392395.1 uncultured Gemmatimonadaceae bacterium | reverse complement strand
GTCTTCTTCGGCGTTGAAGACCCGGCCAATGACGGCGCCAGTGCTGTCGGCTCGAGCGCCGCAGAGGGTGGTGACGAACGTCCGGCCACTCGGCAGTGCGAGATCCGCGCGCAGGATGGGCACCGCGGCGCTGACGTCGATGGTGCGGCTGACGGCGTCCATGCCGAGTGAGTCCAGGCGGGGGTGTTGAAAACCAAGCAGGTATCGTCCAGGCGGCACAGCGGCGAAGGCGAAGCGGCCGATGGAATCGGTTCGCATGGTGCGGCCGGTGGCCCAGGGCGTGGCGCTTGGAACGAGCTGTACTGCAGCGCCACGGAACGGTGCTGCGGTCAGGCTGTCACGTACGAGGCCGCTGACATTGGTCTGGGCAGTGATGTTCGCCGTCGGCAGCACCGCGACGAGGCATACGAGGACGCTTGCTGTGGAACGCCAGCACTGCACCATCCACTCCTCCGATTGACGAAGACCGCTGATCACGACTCGCGCTGGGGCGCGCACCTGCTCTGTGTACCCCGCCTCAGAGCGTACGGATGACGCGAGCCGGCTGCCCGACGGCGAGGCTCCTTGGCGGAATATCGCGCGTGACGACGCTGCCGGCGCCGATCACGCTGCCGGCACCGATCGTCACCCCGCCGAGCACAATCACACGTGCACCGAGCCAGACGTTTTCTTCGAGAATGATCGGTTTGGACTCGGGGTACTCGTCGCGCCGTTCGGGCTCGACGCGATGGAAATTGTTGTCCATGATGATCGCGTGCGGCCCTATATTGCAATGCGGTCCGATCCGCACCAGCAGCGTAGCGCCGATCGAACAGCCGCGGTTGATGAACGTGCCCTCTCCGATCTCCAGCGTGCCACCCTCGCCGGAGATCAGCTCGCTGGTGACCATCGTGGACGACAGGCGAACGCGGTCCGCGATGATCATCCGTCCCTGGTTTGTGATGTACGGTGCTCCCCAGACGCGCACCTTCTTCCCAAGCTGCGTATGACGGAGGTACCATCGTGCGCGTAGCATCGCGTGCGCGGCGGCCAGAAGTACAGCGATACGAGCGGTGATTCGACTTGCCATGCTCCCTCGTCAGTAGTCCCGGAGCTCGCGACACATTCGCCAACCCCTCCCTGATGAGCAGCTGCCATCGCGGGGCACTCGTCCATCCGGAAAGCTAGTCGCGTGGAAATGAAGTTCGGGTCGCATCTAGCCGGGTGAGGCGCCAGGATGGCAAGGCACTACGACCTTCGTTTCCAGGCCACCAGTGTCGAGTCGGTAACGCGTCGCGAGCCCGAACGTCCGTCGTCGTCGGCGGCACTGCCCTCCGTGCAACGGCTGCCGCACCCGCGCTGCCGGCGCCGTCACGGGACGAGTGCTTTGGAACGAGTGCCTGGGAACGAGTGCCTGGGAACGAGTGCCTGGGCACGACGAACGTCGCGAGCTCGTCGTCACATTGTCAAGTGCTGCGCTGACGCTGATCGCTCATGCAGCTCGATACCGGAATGGTACGTGCGACACGAGTGACGGCTTCGATCGCGCGGTGGTGAAACCGGGGCATCGGCGGTCGTTCCCATGCGCGCTACATTTCGCAATCCAGTGCACCCCACCCAGTCGCGACATCCGTTCGCGGCATCCAGGGGCGCCCATACCAGAGGCTATCCGATGTCCGCCAGTGCCCATCCCGACGTGATGGACAAGCTCGTGTCGTTGTGCAAACGTCGCGGCTTCATCTTCCAGAGTTCCGAAATTTACGGCGGCACGGGCAGCGTGTGGGACTACGGCCCGCTTGGCGTCGAGCTGAAGAGGAACCTGAAGGAACTGTGGTGGACGAGCATGGTCCGCCTGCGGGATGATGTCGAGGGCCTGGATGCGGCCATCCTGATGCATCCGAAGACGTGGGAAGCCAGTGGCCATGTCGCTGGCTTCACCGATCCGCTGGTCGACTGCAAGACCTGCAAGGGTCGCTTTCGGGCCGACAAGCTCGAAGACGCGCGCTGTCCGCAGAAGCCGAGCAAGGTGCCAGGGCAGCACGATGCCTGTCAGCTGACGGAACCGCGGATGTTCAACCTCATGTTCAAGACGTTCATGGGGCCCGTCGAGGAGAGCGCCAGCACGATCTATCTGCGTCCCGAAACGGCACAGGGCATCTTCGTGAACTTTCTCAACGTGCAGCAGAGCTGCCGTCAGAAAGTGCCCTTCGGCATCGCGCAGATCGGCAAGGCATTCCGGAACGAGATCACGCCCGGAAACTTCATCTTCCGCACGCGCGAGTTCGAACAGATGGAGATGCAGTTCTTCGTCGAGCCCGGCACCGACATGGAGCACTTCGAGCGCTGGAAGGCCGACCGGATGGCCTGGCATCAGTCACTCGGACTGGCGGCAGACCGCCTCAGGTACCATCAGCACGAAGCCGGTGAGCTGGCGCATTATGCCCGTGCGGCGTTTGACATCAATTTCGATTTCGGTGGGACGCTTGGCTTTCAGGAAATCGAGGGCATCCACAACCGCGGCGATTTCGACCTGTCACAGCATCAGCAGTTCAGCGGCAAGAAGCTCGAGTACTTCGACCAGCAGGCGAACAAGCGTTATCTGCCATATGTGATCGAAACATCGGTCGGTGCTGATCGGACGACACTGGCGGCACTGGTCAACGGCTACCGCGAAGAGGCAGTGGCGGGCGAAGATGAGGGGCGCGTGGTGCTCGGCCTGCATCCGGCGCTGGCGCCGATCAAGGCGGCGGTCTTTCCGTTGACGAAGAAGGACGGCCAGCCGGAGATGGCGACCAGGCTCGCCGACGAATTGCGTCGCGCGTTCCACACCGACTACGACGCGACGGGCAGTATCGGCAAACGGTATCGCCGACAGGACGAAGTCGGCACGCCATTCTGCGTGACGATCGACAGCGAGTCCGCCAATGACCAGCGTGTCACGGTCCGTGAGCGTGATTCGCTGGCGCAGGTGCGGATCGCGATGGATCAGGTGCGCGGGTGGGTGCAGGAGCGAATCATCGCCTGAC
>CAYMQV010000371.1:0-3016 GCA_964392395.1 uncultured Gemmatimonadaceae bacterium | reverse complement strand
CCACGCACCGCGCCCGTTCCGCCGCGACTTCGGCGGCGGCGTGGGCGGCGATGGCGTCTTCTGCGCGAGCGCGAGCAGATCGCATCTGCGACAGGTGGCAGGCGTCGTGCGCGTAGTCAATCACGACACCTTGATACCCGTCCATCGCTCTGACCACACTTTCCGGCAGCGTGTCGCTCATGCCATGCCTCTCGCGACCGCGAGGTTGAGTTCTGCCGTCGTCGCGCCGTGACGTCGTGCCACGAGGCGCATCGCGGCGCTGCCAGCATCCAATTTCGCCGCCGTCGCGCACGCCAGTGCGAGCAGCGCGTCCCGCTTGATCACCTCAAGTTCGCTGTCAGTCATGTCGGATCGAAGACCTGGCGGTCGGGGATGTCCGCCCAGACGGTGCTCACTGGCGCCGGCCGACCGACCACGGTCACCTTCGTCGCGCCGAATTCCTCCTCCATCGCAGACAGGTCGAGCGGCGAGTGCGTCGGCGCGCGGCGCGGCAGCTCGAGCGCGATCGGCGTGATCTCGCCGGCGGGGATGATCTCGTCAGCCTCCGGGGACTCCCCGTCCTGCGCGAGCACCGCCGACAGCTTGGCGCTGAACATCGGCGTGAACTTGGCCGCGCGCCGGATGACGGTCTTTCTCGCGTACCACTCCGGCAGCTCGCCGTTCTTCCACTGCTTGCTGTGCTTCTTGCGCAGCGCATCAATCTCTGCCGCGTCCATCACCTCGACCTTGGGGACGCCGTGCGGGAGCCGGACGATGCAGTACGCCGCCACGATCTTGCCGCGCGTGTGGTTCGGCACATGGCGCAGCAGCGGCTGCAATCCCAACTCCCACTCGAACACGTCGCCCTCTCGCACCACCTGCGCGTCCACGTCGCGCGCACCGCATTCGCGCATCAACTGGATGAGCCCTTTGTAGTCGGCGACCGCCGTGCACGTCGTGCCGAACGGCACCAGGTGCGCGGTACTGCCTGGAATGAGGCCCCACTGTGCGATGCGTGTGATCGATTGACCGATGCTCGCCACGCTGCACTTCTGCAGGTCGGGCGACGCATTGACGGTGAGCAGCGCCGACGTCAGGATGAAGTCGGCGGTCACGCCTTTCGCGGCGACCCGTTGGACCGCTTCGCGATAAGCCGCGAGCGAGTCTTTTAGCCCCTTCGGCTGTCGTGTGGCCACTGCGTTCGATTCACTCATGTCGTGGCTCCAGTGGAAGGGAACAGCGGCGCGTACTCCCCGGCGCGCGGCTCCGGCAGCGTCATCGCCATGCACTTCGCGCAGAGCCGGAGGCCGGCGTCGGCAGTGAGTTCGACGCCTTCGTCCGTGTCGAGGATCAGGCATCCGTCGCACTGTCGCGCGTGGTCGAACGGGTCTCGCCCTTGCCATGCGCCAGTGATGCCGCTCATGTCGTCACCTCGTCCCCGATCGCGATCAGCGCGTGCTCGACGTGCTGGGAGAGGCTGTCGCACGCGAAATCGACGGCGCGCAGTGCCATCACGGATTCCTCCGGGCTCTGGGCCGCGTACGCGTTCATCGCGCTGAAGGCGAGCCTGTGGACCCGTTGCGCGGCGGCGTTCGCGGCGATGAGCCGCGCGTACACCCCGAGCGGCGGGTTATTCTTGGCGCGGAGCCGAGCGGTCACGTCTTCCGCGGTAAAGCTGCCTCTGCTATTATGATTGATCACGTCAAGTCTCGGGAAAAGGTGCCGCGCCAGCGCTCGTAACGCTGGCGCGGTTTTTCGTTCGTGAGTGCCGTTTTTCTACCCTGCGATCGACTTGAGCGCCGCTTCGATTTTGCCTTGCCGGCGGTCCAGCGCCCGCTGGTTTTCGTAGAGCGCGGACATCACGAGCAGCGTCCCCTCGTGTGCGGCGCGGGAGTTGGTGTCCATCTCGTCCCATCGCACGTTGCGCAGAACGTCGAGGCCGCGCCGCAACTGCGTGTCAGACCGGCGCTGCCGGCGGTGCGCCAGCATCTGGTGTGAGGCCGCGGCCGCGAGGCGGTACCCGGATCCAGTCACACTCACGAGCGCGCGCGCGTGCAGCCGGAGCAGCCGGGTGTAGGCTCGCGCCACTGCCTGCCGTGCCGTCGTCACGGTGATGTCGCGATCTGGGCATCCACGACGCAGCGCGGCGATGATGGCATCAAACTCAAAGAGCGTGCCAGGTGTCGCGTCCGAAACCATCTCGATCACCACTTCCGAATCTGAGCGTCCGTCGAGGCGAGCGTTCCGAAACCGCACCGGCGCGGTCACGCCTTCACCGTCGCCGTAAACCGGCCGTAACCATTGGCGCGGTTGTCGCCGATCCCCTCAACCACGCCTGCGAGTTCGACGATTTCTTGGAACGTATCGAAGTTGAGCCCGGCGTCCTCGACGAAAATGCCGGCCAAGTCGAGCCGCCACGCGGTGAACTGCGGCCGGACGCGCATCACCCGCTTGTTTCCAATCCCAACGCTGAGCCTCGAATGGAACCGCTTATCGGCGAAGAGGTCATCGATTGATGCGGGTCCGTCGTGCACGAGCGGCACGTGCAGGCTGCCAAATGAGAGCGCGCGCTCGACCATTTTGCCTTGCTTTGAGATGCGCGCAGCATTGATGAAGCATTTGCGCGGCTTGCTGGTCGGCTGCACGACGACGCCGGCTTCTTCGTAGAGTCCGCCGAACCACTCGAGTCGCTCAATCTGTCGCATGTCGTCGTCGGTCTTTTTCCTCTTGCTCGTGAGCGCCTTGATTTCGCGGTTCAGTGCGAAGTCGGGGTCGACCATTCTGGGGTTGTGCATGAGGAGCGGCGATGTGCCGCTCATGGTGATCGTGATTTTCATCGTGATTGTCTTGTGTGATGTGTGGGGTGTGCGTCTTGCCTTGTGCGGCGAATCCGCTGGCATCGCTCCCCGTCGACCCTGCCTTGCCTCGCCTGCCCTGCCTAGCCTTGCCCAGCCAGGCCCAGCCTCGCCTAGCCTGCCATGCCGTGCCGCGCCCTGCCCTGCCGCGCCACGCCTCGCCTCGCCCTGCCGCGCCTGGC
>CAYMQV010000370.1:0-3018 GCA_964392395.1 uncultured Gemmatimonadaceae bacterium | reverse complement strand
GTCGGTCCGTCGGACTTGTCGGAGCGGTAGGTGACCGCCTTCGCCGTCCGGTCGTGAACACGAACACGAAGTACACGGCCGAGTGCAGCAGATATGCCAGCGAGAGCTGTCGCAGACTGCCGCTCCGGAGCAGTGCGCGCAATCCGTGCAGCACACCGGGTGTCGCAGGTCGATCCGCACGGGGTGCTGCGCGTCCGTGCGGCGGCATCAGCATCACCCACACGATGCAGGTCAGCAACGCGATCGCACCGCTGAGCAGGAACACGGCGCGCCAGCCGAATCGCTCCATCACCGGCGCCATCATCAGTGGTGCGGCAGCGGCACCGAGGCTTGCCGTCGCGATGATGATCGCGAGCGCACGCACGCGCTCAGCCACAGGTACAAACAACGCCACCGCCATTGCCGCGACAGGAAACACGGCCGCCTGTGCGATACCGAGTAGGACGCGCGTACCGATCAGTACTGGAATAGCGCCCGCATTCGGTAACGCGGCGGTGATGAACGATGCGGCGCTGCAGCCCAGCAGAGCGATGGCGAGCGTGGTGCGGGTACCGAAGCGTTCGCCGAAGAGGCCAGCCGGCACTTGAAAGAGGGCGTACGTGAGCTGAAAGCCCCACGCCGTGATGGCGCCCATCGCGACGATCGAGATGTTGATCGCGGGTACCATCCGTTCCTGTGCGACCGACACGTCTGTGCGCACCAGATAGGCGACGAACGTCACCAGGCTGACCAGAAGGATGACACGCCAGGGGGATTGATTCAAAGTGTCGGTCTTCGAGCGGGAAGGTGGAATTCGGCGAGCGTCCTACGCTCCGCGTCGCCTGTATCTAGTCGCGTGCGATCAAACTCCGTAGTGCAGTCGCCGACCGCTGAATCTCGCTGAGCGGTGACGATCGCTGAGCGCGCCGCATGGTTGCGCGCACCGCACGACTTGCCATACAGGCGGTCTGGATCAGGGGGAGAGGATCTCCCTCCCCCTGATCCGGCGGCAACAGAACTGGTCGTGCAGGTACCATCACGGTTGGCGACTTGCCAACCGCGTCATACTGGAGGCCCTTGAGGCCCCAGAGTGCTCTCGGCTTGCCACCGCGATAACGGCTCTACACAATTCGAATCATCGATGTCGTTTTTCCGTGCGTCAGCTCCCGCCCGCAGTCAACCGTCTTTCAGTATGCCTGACCCACCTTCGTAGATCCCCCAGCTGTGGAGCTTCCGATGCGCGTTAGTTCGTTCTGTGGAGTGCCCTTCCCTCACCTGTCGCTTGCCCTACTGTCGCTGGTACTGTTTTCGATCCCGATGACTATCAATGCGGCGCCATCAAAGCATGCCGCTCGGGCTGCTGTCGACTGTGCGGCAGCGATGCAGATCGCGCTCGCCGGCGCGCGCATCACCGCCGTGCGCGCCGTGCAGCCCAAAGACTCGCTGCGGAAACTCGGCCGTCGGCCATACTGTCGTATTGAGGCCACCGTCGACGCGGAGACACACCTCGTCGCGCTCCTCCCCGACGACTGGAATGGTCGGTTCCTGATGGGAGGAGGCGGTGGATATGTGGGCGCCGTGGACAACCAGTTCTCGTCCACCGTGCATGAAGGGTTTGCCACCGTGGGCACCGACGCAGGGCACAGCGCCAATCCGCTCACGGCAGGGTGGGCGCTCCGCAACGACACACGCATCAGCGACTTCGCGTATCGTGCGGTGCATCGTACGGCCGAAGTGACCAAGCTGCTCATCACAGCGTACTACGGCCGTCCGCCGGAGCACTCGTACTTCATCGGTTGCTCGAATGGTGGACGCGAGGCGCTGATGGAGGCGCAGCGCTACCCGGCGGATTTCGACGGCATCGTGGCGATCGCGCCGGCGTACAACTTTCTCGCCATCGCGACGACGTTCGTGCGCAATCTGCAGGCGCAGTACCCGACGGGTGACGTGAACGCCCCCGTCGTCACGCCGGCCGTGCTGACGCTGCTGGCGGCCAAGGTGACCGAGGCCTGCGACGCGAACGACGGCGTGCGGGATGGCAGCCTCGAGAACCCGGAGACGTGCACGTTCACGCTGGCGTCCCTCCCATCCTGCCCGAACGACACCGCGGCAGAAGGCTGCGTGACACGTGCGCAGCGCGCCGCACTGTCCACGTTCACTGCGCCACTCTCGGCCGGGAGAGTGCAGTATCCCGGGCAACCATTCGGTGATGAAGCCGACGAGGAAAGCTGGTATGCGTGGATCATTGGTCCCGTGCCAGACGCGCTGGAAGCGACCGGCCGCACCGCGCCAACGATTCAGGGCGCGTATGGCACCGAGTTCTTCAAATATTTCATCTACGGCGATTCGGCCTGGCGCTACGTGGGCTACGACCTTCTGCGCGCCGCCCGAGATGGCGCCAAGGTGGACTCGGTGGTGTCCGCGACAGACCCTGACCTCTCGGCATTCCGCGCTCGCGGCGGCAAGCTGCTCCTGGCGCACGGGTGGTCCGACCCGGCGCTCAACGCCCGCTCGACCATCGAATACTTCAATGCGGTGCAGACCCGCACCTCACAGGCTTCATCATTCACGCGACTGTTCATGATGCCAGGCGTGTTGCACTGCGCGGGCGGGAGCGGCTGTGATGAGGTGGACTGGGCGGGGACCATCCGTCGCTGGGTGGAACAGGGTGAGGCGCCGTCACGCATCGTCGCACGCAAGGAGCGCGACGGGAAGGTGGTACGCACGCGTCCGCTGTGCGCCTACCCGCAGACCGCCCAATACAACGGCACGGGCAGTACGGACGATGCGGCGGCGTTCACCTGTCGGTAGGACCTGCCGCCGTGCACGTTGTCGGATCGAGCGGACGGGGAGCTTGCGGGAGCCGGAGCAGAAGAGGCGGAGATCGTGATCGATCAAGATCTACGTCCCCTTGAAACCCCCCGCGAATCAAGATCTACGTCCCCTTGAAATCCGTCCCCTTGAAATCCCGCGGATCAAGATCTCCGTCGGGATAGGAAATTCAATCGGGGTCGGTCGAGTATCCGGCGAACGTACGGC
>CAYMQV010000369.1:0-3026 GCA_964392395.1 uncultured Gemmatimonadaceae bacterium | reverse complement strand
CGGCGATGCACCTGATCGGGCGTGCCGGGAACGTGCTGCGCCTGCCGCTGGTACCGTTGGCTGATGAACACCTGAACGCGGTACGCGATGCACTCGTCTCCGCAGGAGCCCTCGATCGATGACTGTGCCGTCCCTTGGCGATGCTGTTCGAGAACTGGCTGCGACTCCGGCTGGAACCGCGCTGCCCGCACACGCACGCGAGGTGGTGACCACACTGCTCGACGCACTCGAGCGCGGTGAGCTCCGCGCGGCGGAACTGGGCGACGACGACGAGTGGCGTGCCGTACCGTGGGTGAAGCAGGGCATTCTGCTTGCCTTCCGCCTCGGTCAGATGGTCGATCTGTCGCCCGGCGCCTCGCCCGGCGACTTCAGTTTCATCGACAAGGACACCATGCCGCCGCGTCACTTTGCGCTGGCAGACGGCGTTCGTGTCGTGCCGGGTGGCAGCACGGTGCGCCGTGGTGCGTATCTGTCGCCGGGCGTGGTATGCATGCCGCCGATGTACGTCAACGTCGGCAGCTGGGTCGGAGCCGGCACGATGATCGATTCGCACGCGCTGGTTGGAAGCTGCGCGCAGATCGGCGCACGGGTGCACCTCAGCGCGGCGGCCCAGATCGGCGGCGTACTCGAGCCGATCAACGCATCGCCGGTGGTGATCGAAGATGACGTGATCGTCGGTGGCAACTGCGGGGTGTACGAGGGTACCGTCGTCCGACGCGGCGCGGTGCTGGGTGCCGGTGTCGTACTCACGCGCGGCACGCCGGTGTTTGATCTCGTGCACGAACGGGTGTATCGCGGCTCGACGCACGCACCGCTGGTCATCCCCGCGGATGCCGTCGTCGTGCCAGGCGCACGTCGTGTGCGCGGGGCATATGCGGAGGCAGAGGGGGTGAGTCTTCAGACACCGGTCATTGTGAAGTATCGCGACGACAAGACGGATCTCGCCACGACGCTCGAGGCGTGGCTTCGGTGAGTACCGCGCGCAATGTCTCGGTCCCCGGAGACAAGTCCCTGTCGCATCGGGCGTTGATGTTTGCTGCCCTCGCGACCGGACGGAGCACGGTGCGCGGCATTCTGCCGTCGGCCGATGTGATGCATACGGCCGGAGTGCTGCGGCGGCTCGGGGTGGATGTTCCGGCCACGTGGAGCGCCGATGAAACACTGGAGATCGTCGGTCGTGGGCGGCGCGGGTTGCGCCAGGCCGATGTCGACCTGGACTGCGGCAACAGCGGAACCACGACGCGGTTGATGGCCGGTGTGATCGCTGGGCACCCGATGCGCGCCACGCTGGTGGGTGACGCCAGCCTCAGTCGCCGTCCGATGCGCCGCATTGCGCGCCCGCTGACGCAGATGGGCGCTGCATTCTCCTTTGTCGCGGACGATGGACTCCCGATGACCATTCAGGGTGGAGGGCTTCGCGATCTCGACTGGATCAGCCCGACCGCCAGCGCGCAGGTGAAGAGCGCCATTCTGCTGGCGGCGCTGGTGGCTGGCTGCTCGGCCCGTGTGCAGGAGCCGACG
This sequence comes from uncultured Gemmatimonadaceae bacterium, assembly GCA_964392395.1. Classification (GTDB taxonomy): domain Bacteria; phylum Gemmatimonadota; class Gemmatimonadetes; order Gemmatimonadales; family Gemmatimonadaceae; genus JACMLX01. The sequence goes on along the minus strand of CAYMQV010000369.1, from coordinate 1,505 downwards.
CGCTCACGCGATCATACCGAGCGGATGCTCAGCGCCCTCGGCGCGCCGGTGATCGTGACGGAGGATGCGGTACTCCTCGGCCCCGTGGACGTGCTCGCGCCATTGGATTTCGACGTGCCGGGCGACCCGTCGTCGGCACTCTTTCTGATTGCCGGTGCCGTCCTCCGAGGCGAACCGTTGGAGATCCGGAACGTCGGAGTCAACGCGACACGGATCGGTGCCTTTGCGGTGCTGGAACGGATGGGAGTCGCGCTCACACTGGCGAATGAACGGCAGTCTGGCGGCGAGCCGGTGGCCGATGTGCACGTTGCGCCCTGTGCGGGCCTGCGCGGTGTCGACATCGGCGGTGCGGAGATTCCGTCGTTGATTGACGAGATCCCGATCCTGGCATGTCTTGCGGCACGGGCGGAGGGTGAGACACGCATCGCCGATGCCGCGGAGCTTCGCGTCAAGGAGAGTGATCGGATCAGCGCCGTCGTGACGAACCTCCGTGCAATCGGCGCCAACGCCGACGAACTTCCGGATGGCATGGTGATCCGTGGTGCGACCGTGCGGCTGACGGGTCCAGTCATCACGCGCGCGGATCATCGCATCGCGATGGCGTTCGGAGTGCTCGGCGCAGTGCCTGGCAACGCGATCACGATCGATGACCCCGACTGCGTCTCAGTCTCGTTTCCGGGCTTCTGGGCGATGCTCAACGATCTGGAAGCGGGAGCATGAGTGCGCGACCGTTGGTGATCGCGATCGACGGCCCTGCCGCGTCAGGGAAGTCGAGTACCGCGCAGTGGGTGGCAACGCAACTGGGCATTCACCATGTCGACAGTGGCGCCCTCTATCGCGCGCTGACGGCCGTCGCGCTCGAGCAGGAGCCGGACATGTCACGGTGGACGGCGCCGCTGGTGCTGGACGGAGGTCGGCGGGTATCGGTGGTGCCCGGCGCGCGCACGTTCATCGCGTTGATCGATGGTGTGCGCGATGACGAACGCTTGCGCGGCTCCGATGTGACCGTTGGCGTCTCGATCGTGGCGGCGATCCCCGACGCTCGCGGGTGGGTGAATGCGCAGGTGAGGGCAGCGGCGGTGGCACATGCAGTCGTCGTCGATGGTCGAGACATCGGAACCGTCGTCTTCCCGGGGGCAACGCTGAAGATCTTCCTCGTCGCCGATTCGTGGGAGCGAGCGAGACGCCGCCTGCAGCAGCGGCTCGGCCGGGCGCCCGCTGACGACGAAATCGCCGAGGAGACCGAGCTGCTGGTCCGACGAGATGCGGCGGATCAGACGCAGACGGTTCAGGCGCGTGACGCGGTCCTGCTCGACACGACCTATCTCACGCAGTCCGACCAGGTTGCGCGCATCGTCGCGCTGGCGCGCGCGGCGATGGAACGGGAGTCGGACAGCGCTGCCGAGTAGACGCTCGAGGCCCGCGGCGAGGAGTTGCACTCCGCCCCGGTGGAATGCTGCGGTCGCTGATGGGTTGGATCCTGGTCCGCCGAGGTGGACGGGAGG
>CAYMQV010000368.1:0-3031 GCA_964392395.1 uncultured Gemmatimonadaceae bacterium | reverse complement strand
GTGGAACGGCAACGGTGGAACGGCAACGGTGGAACGGCAACGGTGGAACGCCAACGGTGGAACGGCAACGGCTTGACGCAAAGGCGCAAAGGAGAGCAAAAGAATGGGAACAGCAGCAACACAGCCTTGCTGCCCTTGCTGTTACAACCCATGCGTGCGGAAGTCGCTGCTGACCATCACATCGCGCGGAAGTGTCTGGATCCTGCAGACGGCCTTTGCGCCATTTCGTCAGGCAGTTTGCTGCTCAGAAGCTCTTTGTTTGATCTTTCTGTGCTCGAGGAAGACGGCAAGTCTTGCAAGGCGTTGTAGTGCAGCGAATCAGTACCTGGGCACGCGAGGGTCCACGTCGTCGCTCCAGCGCAGAATGCCACCCGCAAGATTGGTGATGTGTGCGAATCCCGCGGCCTGGAACTGTCTCGCGGCATCCGCACTGCGCTTTCCACTGCGACACATCACGACGATATCGCGTGCCCGATCGAGCGTGTCGAAGGCCGACGCGATGGTGCCGAGTGGAATGAGCCGCGCACCGGGAATGCTGGCGATCTGTTCTTCATACGGTTCGCGGACGTCGATGAGATCGAAATCGTCACCGCGCGCCAGTCGCGCAGACAATTCGACCGGGGTGATCTCGGGCAACGTGGCTTCGTGCATGGTCTGTGTCTCCCTGGGTGTGCCGCAGAATTCGTCGTAGTCGATGAGCTGCGTGAGTGTGCGCGTGCCGCACGCGGGGCAGAGCGGGTCGCGCGTGATCTGGAACGACCGAAACTGCATCGTCATTGCATCCACCAGCAAGAGGCGTCCGGCGAGCGTCTCGCCCACGCCCAGGATCAGCTTGAGCGCCTCGGTGGCCTGGATCGTGCCGATCAACCCGGGCAGCACGCCGAACACACCACCCTCCGCACAGTTCGGCACTGAACCGGCCGGTGGCGGCGATGGATACAGGCAGCGGTAGCACGGTCCATCGGCAGTCGCGAACACGGAGGCTTGGCCGTCGAACCGAAACACCGACCCATACACGTTCGGCGTCCCAGTCAGGACACAGGCGTCGTTGGTGAGATACCGCGTCGCGAAGTTGTCGGTGCCATCCACCACGATATCGTAGGCTCGGATGATCTCGATCGCGTTGGCTGCCGTGAGCCACGCCTCGTGCAACTCGACGCTGACGTGCGGATTGACGTCCCGAAGCCGATCGCGCGCTGACTCGAGTTTTGGTCGTCCAACGTCTCGCGTGCCGTGCAGGAGCTGCCGCTGCAGGTTGGTGACATCCACCACGTCGTGATCGACGAGGCCGAGTGTACCGACGCCGGCCGCGGCCAGATAGAGGGCGATCGGCGAGCCGAGCCCGCCCGCGCCCACGATCAGCACCCGGGCGGCCTTCAGTCGGCGCTGCCCCTCGACGCCCACCTCCGGCAGCGACAGGTGTCGGGCGTAGCGCTGCAGCTCGTCGGCCGTCAGCGCCGTCGCGCTCGAACTACGGTAGCGTCTGTCGGTGGCGGGGGCGTCGACGATGAATTCCAGAGTGATGGGGAGCCAAACGCTCGTCATTCGGCACGCGGATCGCAACCCTGCTGGTTCCGGGCGCGCTCCATATACTTGGCTCACCCTGTTGCCTCGGAGCGAGCCATGAGCCGCGTTCGTGTGCTGGTTGGTAACGAAGAAAGGTGCGTTCATTCTCACCTCCGATGGTGCGCGGAAGTCGTGGGCAGTCCATGGTGCGCACTTCCCGGGGGGGGGGAGATGTACCACCTGAAGGGATCGCCAGTGGATCCCGACCGGCTGTACGCGTCCCAGTCCACGGGCTGGTTCGGCCAGCTGATTCAGCGTTCGGATGATGGCGGCCGCACCTGGGCGCCGGTGGACAACGCGTTCACCTACCATGGCGTCCCCGGCACGCACATGTGGTACGACGGGACGCCGCATCCGTGGGAATTCAAGCGGGTGTGGCACCTGGAGCCGTCGCTCACCGATCGCGATGTCGTCTTCGCCGGTGTCGAGGACGCGGCGCTGTTCAAGTCATCCGATGGCGGCGCAAGTTGGGTCGAACTCTCCGGACTGCGCGGGCACGGGTCGGGGCCCCACTGGCAGCCAGGCGCGCGCGGACTCTGCCTGCACACCATCGTGCTCGATCCTACCAACACCAACCGCATGTTCGTTGCCATCTCGGCCGCCGGCGCGTTCCGGACCGATGATGGTGGCGTGACGTGGAGGCCCATCAACACGGGGCTCCAGTCGGCCCAGATTCCTGACCCTGACGCCGACGTCGGCCACTGCGTACACCGCATCGCGATGCATCCGTCAAATCCGCAGCGACTGTACGTGCAGCAGCACTACGACGTCATGCGAACCGATGACGGCGGTGACAACTGGTATGAAGTGAGTGGCAACTTGCCGAGTGATTTCGGGTTTCCGATTGACGTGCACGCGCATGAGCCGGAGACGATTTACGTGGTGCCGATCAAGAGCGATTCGCATCACTTTCCGCCTGACGGTAAATTGCGCGGCTATCGCAGCCGGACCGGAGGCAATGAGTGGGAGGCGCTCACCAACGGCCTGCCGCAGCACGATTGCTATGTAAACGTGCTGTGCGACGCGATGGCGGTGGACTCGCTCGATTCGTACGGGGTCTATTTTGACACCAGCGGCGGGCAGGTCTACGTCTCGAGTGATGCTGGCGATCACTGGATGCCGATCGTACAGGATCTGCCGGCGGTGATGTCGGTCGAAGTGCAGGCGTTCGCATGATCCGGGTGGTGCTGCCTGCACACCTGCGGTCGCTGGCGCAGGTGGGGTCGGAGATCTCTGTGCCGATCACAGGCGCCGTGACGCAGCGCGCTGTTCTGGATGCCATCGAGGCCGCGTATCCCATGCTGCGGGGCACGATGCGGGATCACGTCACGCAGCAGCGTCGCGCCTTCGTTCGATTCTTCGCCGATGAACAGGACCTGTCGCTGGCGTCGCCTGACGCGCCACTGCCGGCGAGTGTGGCGGAGGGCGGGAGCCGCTGCTGGTGGTCGGGGCGATGGGGCAGGCT
>CAYMQV010000367.1:0-3050 GCA_964392395.1 uncultured Gemmatimonadaceae bacterium | reverse complement strand
TCCTGGCCCGGGCCGCAGCGCTCCGACGTCAGTTGTGCGAGTTGACCGCCGCCGGCGCTGCCCCAGCAATACGCCGCCTGATCGAGCGTCACGCCGCAGGTGAAGGAGCGACCCGCCGAAATGCTCGCAAAGCGCAGCGCACCGGTTACGCGCACCGGTGCGGTGCGAATGGCATCGGTGCCGTCGCCGAGTGCACCGCGTGTGTTGTCGCCCCAACACCACGCCTCGCCTGGCGGCGTCAGGCCGCAGGTATGCGTACTGCCCGCACTGAGCGAGGCGAGTGTCGGCACGCTGGCCACCAGCATCGGCGCGTCGACGCAGCCGTTGTCGTAGCAGCCGGCGAACTTGTCGTTGTTCGCCGCAGCGTCGCAGCCGGTGAGCAGCAGGGACACGCCCGTCACGATGATTGCGACATCGGAGCGGATCATCTGGTGACGGAGTGCATGGAGCATGGACGTGTGCGCTGCGTCGAGGGGTGCGACATCAGGACTCCGGGTGATGGCGGGAGAGGTCGGTCAGTGTCCTCGGCACTGCATCAGGCTCTGCGGCGATGCTCCGTCACCGACGCCAGATTCAAGCGGGAGGTGCGTTCAGCCAGAAGCGACCGAGCGCTCCGGAACCGTGGCGCGCCCTCGAGTACACCAGCGCCACGGCGGCCGGCAACGGTGCTCAGCCGTCGTGCTGTGGGAGTGGGGCTCTGGGAATGGTGCGATGGGACTGGTGCAACGTAGATCGCGGAAGCCGCGCCTTCTGCAGACGCGAAATATGCGAGACGGGTACCGTCGTGCGAGAAGGTGATACTGGCGATCTCCCGGTCGACCACAGCGACGAGTCTCGTCGCCCTCGATTGAACGTCGAACACATACAGCCGTGACTGACTTCGGATGCATGACAATGCACGCGCATGACACAGGTCGCGTCGATACGCGATGCTTTCCCCGTCCGTCGACCATGCCACTGCTGGCACATCGGGAAAATCGAGATTCGTGAGGTCGATGTCGCTACCCGCGTCGGTTGCCACCGAGATTGGTGGTCGGACTGGCGCGAAATCCACACGCCTCCTCAGAGAGCCTGCCCCAGCCTGAGGGATCCGGGTTTCCGACGCATTGACTTTTGCGTAGTCACTTCTGTTTTCGCTCTTGGACGGCGGATGCTTCCATTTGGGCAGGCGATCACGCAGTCGGTGGACAGGGATCGGTGGCCAGGTCGACGCCGTGCTCGCGGGTGGCTCCCTGAAGGCCATCGCGCGGACGAGTGACCGCCGGCGTCGCGATGGGGTTCGGGCGCACGCCCGCGCAAACTGTCGAGCGCGACATTCCTGACATCGCAGTCATCGAGCGCGGTGCACGGCTGCCAGACTTCCTTGAAGCACTCGCGCTCATCAACGGGCAACGAGTCAACCTGACCGAGCTTTTTACGCGCATCGGTGCTGATCGCAAAACCGCTGAGCGATACCTGAGCCTGCTCGAAAACTTGTTCATCATCGTTCGTCTTCCGGCATGGTCACGTTCAGGCTTGCAGCCGCTCGCCAGGAGGCCGAACCTGCACTTCGTCGACCGCGGGATGGCCACTGCGCGGCCTGGTTCGACGGGCCGCTCCGATTTTCTCACGATCTCGACACGGATGGTGTCAAAATTATCGTCGTGATCGAGAATGAACGTGGCCAACTCATCGGCATCGAAATCAAGGCGGCGGCGATGGAGTCGGCGACACACTGTGCAGGGTTGAATCGGCTGCGGCGCGCGCATGTCAGCCGGTTGAGACGAGCGGAGCACACTGCTGCGTGAACAGACAGCCACGCGCAGTATCACAGACCGTGACGCCCACGACGACGACGATCCGTCCCGAGACTGACGCCACGCAATCCCGAATCCATCCGCGAGTGTGCCTCAGGGACCCACTCGCAGTCGGCCGCGTGGTATCCACCAAATGCCTGCCGTCATCATCAGGCAGCAGCGCCGCACCGTCGAGGTGCGCCGTTGACGCCGAAGCGCCGGCGCGGCGGGAGGATGCAGGGGTGGGCTGTCGCGCGAGGTTGCGTCGCCCACATCCGATAGTGCACATCGATTATCTGGCGATCGGGCGCGCGTACCAGGTCCATCGCGGTGGCGCCCCCAATCCCCACTCGCACGTTCGGACGTTGACGGCGATCACATCGCCTGAGAGCGGTTCCGATCGTTTGGCGCGGTTGCCGCAACCGACGAACTGACCGCGTGGCCGGTCTCACCGGTTCGCGACGAAGGTGTCATGATGGGGACACGAGTTGCGCAGCGGATCGTCGCGGCCTGTGCGCTCGCAGTATGCGCGAGCTGCACCACCAGGCACGAACCGACCGCCTCAGCGGGCGCTTGACGTCGCCGGGACCGTCCGCTGGCAGACGCGCCTGGCCAGCGCCGGCGCCGACAGTGTATTCGGCATCACCGTGGACCGCGACGCGCCCTGCGTGACCGCTGTGCTGCGTGGACCACAGGAAGGCACCACGGTCGGCACTGCGGTGAACGATCCCGACCTCGTGAGCGCGCTGAAAGCCCTCCGATATCTGGACGACTTCGCTGCCCAGGCCACCAGGGCGTTCCGATGCAACAACGACGGTACGTACACGTTCGTCCAGAGCGGCAGCACGTTCACCGTCTCGTTCGATCAGGTCGGCACCTGCACGGCAGCCGACGGAACGACGTTCCCGAACAACGTCACCGGCACGCCGGTGACGGATGGGACCATTCAGGGTCTGCACCTGAGCTTCGTGGTGGATGGATCTCCATGCGAACGCGCGTTGCGCGGGCCGACGCTGAGTGCGATGGGTGGGGCTGGCCGCTGTGCTGGAGGCGGGACCTTCGGGAGCTATCGCGCGAGCTGGTCCGCAACACGCTGAGCAGCCCAATCATTCGCACCGACGAGGGTCGTATCTGACTGGTCGGCAGAACGCGACCGATAGTGGGGTTGCGCCACATCGCTCCAGCCGGACGATTGACCGGTGCTCGCACGTTGGTGCCCTCGGGCCGTATGCTCGGCCTCATCTGTGATCCTCGACAACCTCGGTGAATTCACCG
>CAYMQV010000366.1:670-3056 GCA_964392395.1 uncultured Gemmatimonadaceae bacterium | reverse complement strand
GGATTCCCGCTTGTGGTGTCATCCGTGTTGATGCCCCAGCGCGCGAGCAGTGCACCATAACTGCGTGGTGCTGCATACGGATCGTCGCCGGTTTGTGCCATGCGGGCGGAACGGCTGGCAATGTCTTCGCTGGGCATCGCCCGCGGATCGAGGACGATGCCGGCACCGTTGACGACGCGGTTCATGAAGTTGAACAGCGCGCACACCATGATGGCGTCGAAGAGCGCCTGCTCGCTCCAACCGGCAGCGTAGACGGCAACCGCGTCGTCCGGTGCGAGCCGCGACGGCGTGCGTGTCAGTTTCTCGATGTATCGCAACAGGGGCTTGAGCGGATCCGCAACGCCACTCGTCTCGATGTCGCCCAACAGTGCGGCGATCAGCGAGGGAGCGATGCCGAACGCCTCCGCCGCGATCACGTGCGAGCCGTGACAATATGTGCAGGCGTTGAGGCCCGACACATACGCCGCGATGAGTTCGCGCTCGGCCACCGTCAGCGGAGAATGATCACGGAGGATCCGGTCATGCAGGTGGAGCAGCGTGGAGACGCTCTGCGGGAACCGCACCAGAAGGTCGCCCAGTTGCAGCGGGGCAGACAGCGAGGGGAAGAAGCTCATGTCATTGAATAGGGGTCGTGCAGGTCAGGCGTGCGGTGCGCGACGTAGGCGACGTGAATCATGCATCGTCGCAATGCGAGTGTCACGCATCGGGAGCGGTGCGCCAACGACACTACGCCAAAACCGGGTCCACGAATCGTTCGATTGTGAGCCCGGTTCGGGCGATGGGCTACCGTCGGCACAAATGGCTACGCGTGCGGATCGCGATGGAACGCACGCGGTGCGAACATCGCATCGAGCGGCGTCTCGAACATGTGATTCGAGTATTTGCTGATGGTCTCGGCTTAAATGGCAAGCATCAGGTACAGAATCTGTGCCTCCGAGTATCCGGCCGCCAGGAATTGGGCTCCACCGGCACGGCTGGGACGGCCGCGGGTGCGAACAAGCTCCGTCGTGAACTGATGCAGGGCGGCCAGCCGCGTGTCGAGCACGACCGCACCGTTCCGGATGGCGTCGGTGACCTCGGGTGGCACTTTCGACATTTGATCCGCGATGAAGCTGTGCGCGGCCACGCAGTAGTCACATCCGTTCTCGCGACTGATGCTCAGAAAGACCACCTCCTGTTCCGCAGGGGTGAACCCGGACTCCGAGCGAAAGCGATTGTACCCCTCGATATAGGTCTGGAGCAGGGCGGGGGCGTTGGCCATGCCGGCGTACATGTTCGGGACCATGCCAAGCCGGGCCTGTGTGTCCTGCATGATCGTGCGGGCGGGCTCCTGTGCATCGGCAAGCGCGACTGGAGCCAGTGAAAGCGTGAACGGGGTCGGCATGAGCGTCGTCGGAAATGAAATGTCGGTGTCACATTCCAGAGACTCGCCTCCAGACGTGGTCAGCGCGACACCGAGTGTGGTCGCGCCGACGATGCAGCACGGGAAAGACGCACCGGTGTCACGGAGTTCCCGTGAGCGGAGGCGCCCGTCTGTGGACGGTGTCTCGGCGGATCGGGAACGAGATCCGACTCGGAAGGCTAACATACGACACCACCGGTTGTCACGGCATGCCAGCCGTTCCGCACGTCACCTTGATCATCTCGTCACACATGCGCCGCGCACTCCAGCTGCTCAGCCTCGCCGTTGCCGCCTCCCTGCCTGCCCACGCGAGCGCGCAAGGGTATCCGTTCAGCCAGCGTGGGACGGTCTCGCAGATGGTGGCGTTCACGCGACTCGAGATCGAGTACGGTCGCCCGACGGCGCGGGGACGCGCGCTGTTCGGGGCGCTCGTGCCGTGGGACAGCATCTGGCATCCGGGTGCCGATAGCGCCACGACGCTGACGGTGTCGCAGGCGGTGACGTTTGAAGGACGACAGCTACCGGCGGGTGCCTACTCCCTCTGGCTCGTCCCACGTGCCGCAGGGCCATGGACGCTGATCGTCAGTCGTGCGACGGGCATTCAACACACGCCGTACCCAGGAGCCGGTTCCGACGTGCTGCGGATCGACGTCGCGCCCGACTCGGCGTCGCGCGTCGAGACGCTGACCTACACGTTCCCTGAGGTACTGCGTGACGCGGCGGTGCTGCGACTGCAGTGGGGTGATCTCGGCATCTCCATACGGGTGAGCGCCCCGTATCGGCCTGGTGCCGCGGGACGGCCGAGCGACTGAGTGTCGACCCGCGATACGCGAGCAGTCTCAGCCCCCGTCTCGCACCGCCGCCTGCAGGGCCGCACGGACCCGAGCGGTCAGCGCCGTCGTGTCCCCGACGTCTTCGCGCGCCTCGTGTACGGCGCCGCGAAAGGCGCGCCGAAACTCCGCCTGCGGTCGGCACTTCTCGCAC
>CAYMQV010000366.1:0-660 GCA_964392395.1 uncultured Gemmatimonadaceae bacterium | reverse complement strand
GCACTGCTCGAGGTGCGACTCGAGCTCGTGCATGTTGTCCGCAGTGAGTTCGCGATCCAGGTAGTCCCAGAGCCGACGCATCACCGCTTCGCAATCCAGCATGGGCATCGTCATGAGGCAGTCTCCGTGCGGGTAGCGGGCGGTGTCAGGATAAGTCCGGCGTCGCGCGCGTGCGCCAGCAGGCGTTGCTGCAGGATCCGGCGCGCGCGGAACAGACGCGAGCGAACGGTCCCGATGGGCACACCAAGGGTGCCGGCAGCGGTCGCGTAATCCTGATCATGCCAATCCACCAGGATCGCCACGTCCCGGAACGGCTCCGGGAGCGTCTCCATCGCGTGCCGGATCGCCTCGCGCATTTCGTCCTGCTCGAGGACCTCGACGAATCCGGGCGGGGTGTTCGACATCGTCAGCGCACCCGCAGCCAGTGACTCGAGCTCAGCATCCTCGACTGGGACCTGGCGCTGCGCCCGCGAACTGAGACGATAGAATCGATGTCGGCAGATCGTGAACAGCCAGTTGCGGCAATCCAACGTGGGGTCATACTGATGCCAGCTTCGCAGCGCGGTGCGGTAGACATCCTGCACGAGATCCTCTGCCTTCGACTGATCGTGCGTCAGCGAGCGCGCGAACCGAAGCAGCTCGGGCAGCAGCGGCAGCGTG
>CAYMQV010000365.1:0-3104 GCA_964392395.1 uncultured Gemmatimonadaceae bacterium | reverse complement strand
ACATTCCGGACGGGGCAATGAACGATCGGTTGAAGAGCATCGCGCGGGTGCGGTTCCTTGGAGCGCAACGAATCGAGATCGGTGGCGTGTGCGTGACGCCAGAATCAGAGCGTCTCTTCGGCATGATCGTTCGACTGTGTGTGCCGTTGGGTCGGATGACGTCGCGGCAGACGATGATGGACACGCTCTGGCCCGGTGCCGACGAGGCCAATGCGCGACACAACCTTCGACAGACGGTCTACAAGGCCCGGGAACTTGGCCTGGTGATCGAATCGGGTGAAGATGGGTTGCGCCTCGATCCGCGCCACTGGTCGTGCGACTGGGATGACCCGGTGGGCGACGTGCCAGGGGAGTGGCTGCAGGATTACGAACCGGAGTTCTCCGAGGACCTGAGGGCGTGGCTCGGTTCGCAGCGCATCGGTGTTCACGCGATGATTCGTCCGCGCCTCATCCGGTCGCTGCAGACCGCGCGATCGGCGGGCGAGCTCGCGCTCGCCGACCGTCACGCCAGGCAGCTGCTGCAGATCGATGAACTGAATGAAGAGGCGACGCTCACGCGCGCCGAGCTCCTGGCGATGCAGGGCGCGAAGGTGGATGCACTCAAGCTGCTGGATGCCTATCTGGAGGAGATCGGTCGGCTGGGCTCCGGTCAGGACGCCGCGCTGCCCTCGATACTGCTGCGACGTCGGATCGCGGAGAAGCTGCCGGCGGTCTCGTACAACAACGGATCACGACATCACGGTACCCTGGTTGGACGCCTGTCCGAATCGAAGCGATTGATCGCCAGCCTCTTCGATGCGCGCGCCGGACGCGGGACGGCAATTCTCGTGCACGGCAGCGATGGGACTGGCAAGAGTCGCCTGCTGTATGAAGCGAAGAAATCGGCAGTCCTGCAGGGAATGCGGATCGTCGAGCTGGCCTGCGAGAGCACACCCGATGCGACGCCGTTCGCGGTGCTGCGCCAACTGGTTCGGCGGTTGCTCGAGCAGCCTGGCGCACTTGGTATCTCACCAGAAGCGTTAAGCGTGGTACGGGGCTGGCTCACCAGCGGCGAGAGCGCACCGGACGACTGCCCGCTGACGGAGATCGAAGACTTGCTGGCATCGATTTCTGAAGAAACGCCGTTGCTGCTGCTGGTGGAACATGCCGAGCGGATGGACGCGGAATCGCTGGGTCGTCTGGACCGGGTGTATCGCCGCGGGGTGTTGCGGCACCATCTGATGGTCGTGACATCCTCGACGCTGAAGACTCCGACGGAGGCGCCGGTGCCGTTGTCGGGGATCGAGCGGCTGGCGTTGCGACCGATGACTCTGAGCGAAGTGCGATCGATCGTGTCGGTCTACGCCGCGGCCGAGCTACCGCGAGCGACCGAGGATCAGATGTCGTGTGCGGCGGTGTTCGCGGAGGGGAATCCGATGTACGGAATCGAGATGCTGGGATTGATTCTTGATCCGGGGTCACCGGACGAGATTCCGTGGCGGGTGCAGGTTGCGGTGGAGCGGGTGGTGGGGGAGATGAGTGAGTTGGAGCGGCGGATTGTGGTACTCTGTGATCAGCTCGGTGAATCATCGCGACTCGGAACAATCGAGCGAGCACTTGCTATGAGCTCCACCGAGGTCCTCGAGGCGCTCGACATTATCGAGGTATCCGGACACATCCAGTGTGAGCATGGAGTTCTTCGCGGATCCAGCCTGGTCTCGCAAGCGGCCGCAAGGCGTGTCCGCGCATCAATTCTGAGATTGGACGCGTTTCGTGGCGCCACCGCACTCGCGTGCACGACGGAAAAGGCTCTCACGCCGAGCGACTTCTTCACCTGTCTCCGTTTGTATCTTGCAGCGAATGAAGAGAGCTATGCTCTGAACTTTCTACACATAGAAATTGGCAATCTAGTCAGGGTAGAAACAGTGGAGAACATTCTTCACGAACTCGTCCCGCTTACGAGCGCTACACGTTCGCCTTCCTTCAACGCAGCGATCGATTCCATCGTAGATGTTGTTAGCGGCGGAGCGCACAGCAAGCGATCGCTTAGACGCGCAGAAACAGCCGAGCAAAAGCCGCGATCGCTTCCAGACGTCTCTGCGGAGCTGCGCGAAACGGAATATACGCTTTCTTCCGCGTCTGCTCTAGATGCGACGCTTCTTGGAGCGCGCAACGTCAATCTCGCGCCAGGGAAACGTTTGGCTGAGGCAGTCGTTGCTCTGTTTGTAGCATTCAATCGCAATGACGCTAAAGCAATGAACGCAGCACATAATGCTGTCATGGCCGTCCGACATGCCGCCGACGTGAATCAGTTCGACGTTCATCGCGCAGATCTGATCTTTTACTCATTTCGCGGGGAACGAAATGAGGCTCTAGCGTGCGCAGAGCTTCTCGCGCAAGAGGCGAGGGTTGTTCGCAATATCGAGTTGGCGTGCAAGGGCCTCCGAAATGCTGCTGAGGCAATGCTCGCCTTCGGTCGTGGCGCTAGGGCGCAATCGTTGCTCCATGAATCTCGAGCTCTCGCCGCAAGACTCGGCTACCACGCCCAAGTCGTCTGGACCGACATAAGCTTGGCTGACATCTGCATCGGGAACATGGACATTGTCGGAGCAGACGGGTATCTGACTAGTGCTTCAGAGCGGGCTACACGTCAGTCCTTGTCCTCGCCGCTTTTGATGGCTGACCTCGGACTATACTCGTGTTGGACTTCCTTGGTTGTCGGCGATTTTCCTCGAGCGCAAAAGTCAGCGAGAACCGCCGAGCGATCATTCGGCGGTGAACTCACTGGCACTGCACTGTGGGCAAAGCTCGGAGTCCGACTTGCAACGCATCGCGGGCAGGTGACACGAAGCGAGGAGCGTCAATTCGAAGAACTCAAGGCTAGTATCGGAACTCGCACAGTACACTCGATCGAAAACTTCAGTCTGGCAGCGCTCCTACTTCACTCGAAGCAACGCGGCGACCAAAGCGCTGTTAGTGATTTTGTCAGAACCCAGCTTCCGCGCATCGAGGCGACGAGAGGCGAAATCTGGCCGTTCCTGCTTTCCAACCTCGCCTAACCCTCAAGGATCAACGAGTTCACCGCCCTTATGCTAGCGCAGCGCCTGCAGATCTGGTCAGGAGGT
>CAYMQV010000364.1:0-3131 GCA_964392395.1 uncultured Gemmatimonadaceae bacterium | reverse complement strand
GATCTTGCGTTGCTCGACGGCCTCGATCTGCAGGAACTGGCGATGGAGGTGGCTGGACTCAAGGACGGCAGCGATCAGAACCAGATGGCGTTGCTGAACCAGCTCGCCGCCCGCCTGGGCGAGCCGAACAGCCGCACCTATGAGCAGGCGTTTCGTTCGATGCTGAGCGTGCTGGAAGTGCCGGCATTCCAGGCGGCGGTCACCGCACTGCAGGACGGCAAGATCTCGCCAGGGCGCGACTTTGCCGACATGTTCCAGCTTGACCAGGACTCCTCAGCACACAACCTGTTGTCGGGCAGCATCGACTTGGCGTTCACGCTCGCCGTCGATCCGACGCTGATGCTCGGCTGGGGCTCGAAGGCGAAGCGGGCGATCACCAACGGTGTCCGGCTGGAAGAAGGCGGATCGTTCGGCGCGGCGCTTGGCAAGGTGTTCGCCCGACCACGCACCCGTCAGCTCCACGAGCTCGTGGTCGACGCCTACAACGGTGTCATCCATCTGCCCGATGGCACGAAGAAGGCGACCGGGATCATCAACACCCGGGCGTTGGCCGACATCTCCCCGCAGTACGCCAAGCTGGCGCCCGAGATCACCCGGTACGTGGCATCGAACCCCGCCAAGTTCAAGGACGGGCTCACCGTCGAAGGCTTGCAGGAGTACCTGATCGGCCAAGGCCACCTCTCCCCACTGGCGCGTGGCGTCGGCTCGACGGTGTACGGCAATCTGGTCATCGTCGATGACTACCGACCGATCCGAGAGAGCGTGCGCAGCGCGATCAAGGAGTTCCGGGCGTTCACCCACGGGATGTCCGACCCGGCGATGGAGAAGCAGGCGCGCGAGCGCTTGGAAGAGCTCGGACGGACCGAGCCGGGGATGATGGGCATTCTGCCCAAGGCCAGTCAGGACTACCTGACCGCCGAAGGACTGATCGAGTCGCCGTGGATGCTGCAGCACGCTGGGTCGCGCAGCTACGCAGCAGGGCGTCGTGTCGGTGAGGCACTGCCCGACTTCCTACCGATCGGGCGCTTCCTCGAGGTGGCGACGACGATGGCTCCTGCCGGTCGGGCGATGAAGCTGTCCGGCGACGAAGCGTTCGACGACATCCGGGCGTTCACCGAGACGGGGTCGTTCTTCGGGATGCCGTCCTACGTGCGCAACGCATGGGCCGACGCGATCATCCAGTCGCCATCGGGCAACGCCCGGATGCTGCTGGCCGTCAGCTGGCTTGACAACGCGATGACGATCTCGGGTGGGCGCTCGACGGAGGACTTCAAGTACCTGACCGACGAGTTCATCGAGAAGTACCGCCAGCAGTTCGGGCTCGGTGATCAGATGATGGTCGCCGGCGCGCCGCGCCACGTTGCGATGATCGTGTCGCAGAACGCTGACGAGCTGGTCATGCCGTCGTTGAAGCAGATTCGGCGCTACGCCCAGAGCGGGAGCCTGGCTAAGCTGATGGGCGTCACCGATCTGAGGGTCGTCGACACGGCGATCAACCGGATCTGGAAGCCAACCGTGCTGCTGCGGTTGGCGTTCATCCCTCGCGCGGTCGGTGAAGAGATGCTCGCGTTCTTCCTGCGCGGCGGGATCGGCGGGATCGTGCAGGACCTCGGTGCTCGCTCGATCGCTGACCGCAAGGTGTGGAACGAGGTGTACGCGAAGGTGCAGTTGAAGGAGGTGCTGACTGCCGCCGAGCGGGAGATCTACGCCCAGGGCCGCAACCTCGCGATCCCTGCCCATGTGCGCTGGGTGCAGTCGATCATGGACGAGTCCGGGTGGGCCGACCCGATGTACAAGCACCTCAGCAACTACGGCGAGTTCCTCGACAAAGCGCTGCTCCACGGCAGCGGGAAGTGGCGTCCGCAGCTACGCCCAGAGAACGACACCGCGTTCGAGGTCAACAACGCATTCACGGCGCGACGCGCGGCCGACGATGCGCGCGCGAAGGCGCGGGTCGGGTTGCCGCAGTGGAAGATCAACCTCAGCGACCAGCGCGAGGCCGTGCTGATGGGCAACAAGTACTCGTGGCGGCGCATGGTCGGTGGTGGCATCGACGCCGACGCTGTCGACGCGGCGGTCGAGTTCCGACGCCTGCACCAGTCCTCGATCATGAAGTCGATGTCGGCCCGCACGAACGCCGATCTCGAAGGCACCAAGGGCGACCCTCGCTACGGCAAGGTCGAGACGCGCACCGGGCCCAACGGCCGGCCTGAGGTGGTCCAGCATGTCTCGATCCCTGGCGAGGCGTCGATCAGCCGGATCGGTGAGGACGAGTTCGACAACCACTACCTGCGGATGCTGCAGAAGTACGGCGAGGATCCGGTGATCGGGCCGGTCCTCGCGCAGATCATGCCGAAGCTCAAGGGCAACGTCACCCTGACCGACACCGAGATCTACGACATCCTCGCTCCGCTGCGGACACTGCCTCCCTCGGTGCGAGGCATCGTGCACGAGTTCCTGTCGGGCACGCACAACAACGACGCGTTCCAGGGCATGCTCCGCTGGCTGTCGGGCAAGCACCCGGAGTGGGCAGCGATCCTGGCGCGGATGCCGACGATGCGCGACATGAGCTTCGACGACGTGGTGACGCACACGAAGGCGTACACCGCCGATCTTGCCCGTCCGTGGAATGACGACAGAGAAGCCGAGTTTGCTGCACGGGCACTGACGATGAACGACGGCACCCTTGTGGTCGACGAGCCCGCCTGGTTCCAGGCGATGAACCGTGAACGGCGCCGCTACGAGCAGCGGCAGATGATGACGGTCGAGCAGCGCAAGCAGTACGACATCGAGTACGACCCGGAAGGGATGATCGACCAGTCTGCGATCGACCGTGACTGGCAGGACTACTACCGCGACCAGGCGTGGGCAGA
This sequence comes from uncultured Gemmatimonadaceae bacterium, assembly GCA_964392395.1. Classification (GTDB taxonomy): domain Bacteria; phylum Gemmatimonadota; class Gemmatimonadetes; order Gemmatimonadales; family Gemmatimonadaceae; genus JACMLX01. Next base: position 258 of record CAYMQV010000364.1, on the reverse strand, counting down.
CGGTGACGACGGTGTACCCGGCTCGCGTGGCAACCCCGACAGCGACGAGCTGCCCGAGATCCAGAAGATGCTCGCTGCCGATGACGGCGGCGGGTGGGCCGACGAGTTCGCTGAGCCGGCAACATGGGACACGTACGACATCGACGAGCGTGGGCTGCCGATCGATCCGAACTTTCCGGATGCGGGCCCGGAGTACGCGCGTGCGCTGCGTGACGAACTGGACCAGGCGGCGTATGTCGACGCCGAAGATGCCAGGAT
>CAYMQV010000363.1:0-3170 GCA_964392395.1 uncultured Gemmatimonadaceae bacterium | reverse complement strand
TCGCCGGATACTCGACCGACCCCGATTGAATTTCCTATCCCGACTGCTCGCGGCTCGGATGGCTGTCACTCGGCCCCGGGCTCGCTTCCGGATGATACCGCTCGGAAGGTGCCGGCCGGTATCGTGCCATGCAAGCGGCGTTGCGCCTGCGCCCGGAGCAAGGGGCACCCACCGAGTGCCACCGCGGAATGCGCTACACGCCTCAGCGACTGGGACCCGCGTCGCCATCGCGCTGGAATGCGCGCCGATAGGCCAGCGGACTCGTGCAGAGTGCGCGTCTGAAGTGCGCGCGCAAAGAAACGGGAGCACCAAAGCCGGTGGCGCGCGCGATCGTCGCGATCGAATCGTGCGTCGATTCCAGTTGGCGCTGTGCCGCGAACAGGCGTTGTCGCAGCAGCCAGCGCAGCGGTGATGTGCCGCACTCGGCGGCGAAGCGCCGCGTGAACGAACGCAGCGGTACCCCGGCGTGACGTGCGAGCGCATCGACAGTGAGTGGCGTATGCAGACGGGCGAGTGCCCAGGTGCGTGTGGCCTCAAGGGAGAGTCCGTGCGGATCGGCCACAGGCTCCGGGATGAACTGCGCCTGTCCCCCGGCACGGTGCGGCGAAACTACCAGCCGCCGCGCGACCGCATTGGCCACGGCCGCGCCGTGGTCGAGATACACGAGATGCAGGCAGAGATCGATACCAGAAGCGATCCCAGCCGACGTCAAGAGGCGTCCTTCATCGATGTACAACACGTCGGGATCGACGCTCACGTTGGGAAATCGTCGGCGCATGTCAGGCACGTCAAGCCAATGCGTTGTCGCGCGCCGTCCGTCGAGCAGCCCAGTGGCGGCGAGCACAAAGCTCCCCGTGCAAATACTCGCGATGCGAGCACCGCGTGCGTGCGCACGCTGCAGTGCGCGTAGCACTGCAGGTTCGACCGTTCGTTCGAAGTCGTCCACGCCGGGGATGACAATGGTGTCCGCGTGTCGAAGCGCGGAGAGTCCATGTCGGAGGTATAGGTCGTACCCTCGGGTTGCCTCGAGACGGCCACGTCGGGCGCCGCACACGACGGCGTCGTAGCGAACGACACCAAGGTCGGGGCGTCCATAGGCGAAAACTTGCATAGGTACCCCGAGGTCGAAGGGGACGACCGAGGGGAGCGCGAGGATCGCCACGCGGTGCGGTGTCGAAGCGGTCATGGCCGAAAGTTAGCGGTAATAGGCATTTCTGTCACTCACTGGATGTGTGGCTCGCGTCTAGAATGATATAATCGCCATTCACCGTCGGAGCCGACCATGTCCGTACTCTACCAACCGCTCCGCCAGGGTCTGCAGGTTCGACGATCAACTGTGCATTCCGTCCGCTCAGCAGCCATGCTCGCGGTCGTTGTGTCGCAGATCGTCGCAGTCCCCTCGCGAGCGCTGCAGGCGCAGCCATCAAGCGTGCCACGCGTCGTGACCACCGAGTGGCTCGCCACGGAGGGCGTGAATCGCTCGGTGGTCCTTATCGAGGTCGTGCACGCAGCAGATGCCTCGCCAGGAATTCCAGGCGCGAGAACACTCGCATACGACCAGCTGGTGATGCGTCGCGGCACTCTCTCGACCGAACTCCCTAGCGCGGATTCGCTGCGGGCGCTCTTTGCCTCGCTCGGCGTCAGCGATGACAGCCACGTGGTGGTCTATGCTCATGAAGGGCCGGCTGCGACACGCGCACTGTTCTCGCTGGCGTCAATCGGTCACGATCGCTACTCACTGCTCGACGGTGGGCTCGTAAAGTGGCGTGCCGAAGGTCGCCCTGTGACCACCGTCCAACCGCGCGTCGCCGCCGGGCGCCTCACCCCTCGCCCTCACCGCGCCCTCGTTGTTGATGCGCAGTATGTCCAGTCGCGCATTGGCCGTCCTGGAATCGCACTCATCGACACCCGTACGGATGGCGAGTACAACGGAACCGGGAATCGGAGCGGCATGCCGAGTGCAGGGCATATCGGCGGAGCGCGGCAGATCGAATGGGAGACGCTCTTCGTCGACGGCACCGTGACACTGAAGCCCCGCGCCGAACTTGAGCGCCTCTTCGCTGAGCGGGTGCAGAGCGGCGCCACGGTAGTCACGTACTGCTGGATCGGCTATCGCGCGAGCGCCACGTGGTTTGTGGCGCATTGGCTTGGCTATGACGTCGCGCTCTACGACGGCTCATACCAGGACTGGATGCAACGGCAGCTACCTACCACCGCGGGGTCCTCGCCCTGAAAGCGAGTGCTCGCTGACAGTCGGGTAACGCTCACTGCCCTCGTGCGTGAGCCACCGCAGGTCCCTCAAGAGTCATCGCAAGGAGCGCCATGATGTATCGCTATCTCGTGAAGCAGGCTGCGTACCTGCCGTTTGGCCTGATGCTGACGATCGTACTGTGGGCCCTGTTCGTTCCCGGCTACTCGTCGGTTGCGCAGCACATGAGTGAGCTGCAGCTGATGTCGCACCCCATAGCACTTGTGACACGTTTAGTCCCAATTGTGTTCGGCCTCTCCGCGATTGCGTTCGGCGTCGGCGCCCTCATGATGTCTGGTGGCGCGATGCGCTTCACGTGCGCGTCGGCGTTGGTGTTTGGCGTCGCGAATGTGTCGAATGGAGTGTTCGTGTCTGGCAATCCGCTGCATGGCTTGTTCGGGCTTGCCATGTTCTACGTGCTTGTTCCGGCGAGCTTCGCGGCAGAGTTCGTGCGCACCGGTGACGCCCGACGCCCCGTGGCTATTTCCCTCGCGGTCGCGTTTTTCGGACTCTTCTATCTGTGGCTGCAGTTCTCCAATCTTGATCCGCACGGGTATCGCGGTCTCACGCAGCGGGTGTTCGTGCTCGTCCTTTCCGGCTGGTACACCTATGCCGCGACCCACGCGCTATGGTCGGGATATGACAAGGCAGCCTCCAACAAATGACCCGGCGTGGAAGTGGCGCGCGCTGGACTCGGACCAGCGTACGCGTGCCTGGAATGGGAGCGCGGCTGTTCCAGACGTGGACACGGGTCACTGCGGCCACGTGAGTCGTTCGAGCAGCGTCATAACAGGTCGTCCGCCACCGACGGCGAAGGTGACCACGGGACGCAGCTGGCTGGCTCGTGCGCGGCGGAGCCAGCACCCGCGGCGGCCGCACACAATCGATCGAATCATTTCGGTCCTTTCGCGGCCGCCGACGG
>CAYMQV010000362.1:0-3215 GCA_964392395.1 uncultured Gemmatimonadaceae bacterium | reverse complement strand
GCGGACTGAAAATCCGCGTGTCGGGGGTTCGATTCCCTCCCTGGCTATTGGTGATTTTCAATTGGGAAGAACGAGGGGCCACAGGGCGGGGGCGCAACTTGAGTTGCTCCCACGCTTCGTTTTACTAGCCCTTTTGGTCAAAGCATATGCGTTGTGTACGGCTCCCGGCGAACCACACTCGCATCGCGTCATTTCGGGGCCGACGTCACCGCCCGTGAACGGGTGTCCCTCGAAGACCACGAACAACGCCTGGCTGGCTCGGTTCGGCCGCTCCTCGATCTCACCTTGATCGACTTCGGCACGTCGTCCGCGCACACCCGTCGGCGAAGAGCGCCCCCGCACCGGCCCACGTGAGAACGAGCGTGGAGTTGCAGCGTCATAGACCTCATGCGCCACACATCGGTCCTCATCAAGTAGGCGCACCCGGCATCAACCCAAGGAATTCACCATGCGGACCGTTCGTTCGTACGCCTTCATCATCGGCTTGGCGCTCATGCCGACCGTCACCCACGCCCAGCTGCCGGTGAGCACGGGTGCCCAGCAGACCGGCGGCCGCGATACGCGGTGGCAGGTAGCCTACGGCCTGACAGGCGGAGCGCTCGGGGCGTTCTCCGACGCTTTCGTCATCACCAATCTTGTGTGGTCCGTTCCATCAGGCGCGTCCTGGATCGGCGCGGCGGCGAGTGCCAACGTACCCGGCGGCATCGGCGACGGCGCGCGGCGCTTCACGTACGTGGCGCGCACGCAGTTCAACCTTGCCGCCGGTGATCAGCTGACGTACAGCTTCCAGTGCACGTTCGACAACTACTGGCTCGGCCTCTTCATCAATGGCAACCAGGTGGGCACCACGGTTTGCGGCACCGACAACACCTTCTCGCTGGCAAGTCAGTTCACCGTCGGCCCATCGAGCTTTGCTGCCGGTCTCAACACGATCGAGTATCGTTGGCAGGGTGACGGTATCACGGATGCGATCGTGATCCGCTCCAACGCGGCGACGCTGGCCCCCCGGGATCCCGGGATGCCGGGTGTGGTGCCGGAGCCGTCGACGTATGCGCTCATGGCGACGGGCATGGCGGGTCTGTTCGGTCTGTCACGCCGGCGCCGGCAGAACGTGTGACCAGCTGACGCGGCACGCCTGGCGGGTTCGATCAGCGGACACGAACGATCGACATGGGGCGGCATCGTGAGATGCCGCCCCATGTGGCCATTTCGGGGACACTGCCAACCCCTTTCAATCAGACCGGCGACTTCTCCACCACGCTCGCGAACCACCCACCACGCCGCCGCTGCGTAATCGCGCCCGTCGTCGAATCGATCCGGTGCAGGAACAACCACTCGTTCTCCACCAGATCCCGCACCGTCGCATGCCGCGCGATGATGTCGTCAATCGCCTCGGCCGGTGCCTCGACGAACACCGACAGGCGCAGCGGCTCGTGCATCCACCGCTGCCCGTCGTGCACCGACTGCATCGCAAGGCCGATGCGCAGGTCGCCGCCAGCGCCTTCCATCACACCGATGCGACCACCCACGACATTGTGCAGCACCTTGTTGCCGCTGCCGTAGCGAAGGGGGTCCACGGTGGAGGCGTAGTACTGGAGGTTGATCCAGTGCGTGACGACCATCGGCGCGGTCAGGATCAGCTCGAGCACGCCGAACGTCGTGTCCTGACGCCAGTCGTAATCATGCAGGAACGACCTGCCCTGCAGGTCGATCGACCTGGTGCGCTCGCGTGGTGCGACGATGAACGCGGCATTGCCGGCGAGCCCCCACTCGGGACGCACCTCGGACCAGTCACGCGAGCGGTGACGAACGGAGCGCTCGAGTGCCGCGTCGGCAACATCGCCCAGACCAAGCGACGCAGCACGTTCACGTCGGGCACCCACGCCCGCGTCGGCGAACTGCGCACGCAAGGCATTGATCAGCGATGTGTGTGACGCGGGAACGCGATCGAGATCGTAGAGCGTCACCTCGTCGGTGGTGGTGTCGTGCAAGCCGGCGACGACATGTGTGCCACCAAGATCGATGCCTGCCGCCACGAGGCCGGTGCGCACTTCCGCATCGTTGAGCAGCGCGGCGAGCGCGCGCGCGTTGACTTCACCCGTCTGCCCACCACAGGCGCCGCAATGCAGACCAGCGGCCAGTGGATTGTTCTCGGTCGATGCACCGTGACCGATCAACGCGAGCAGCGGCGCATGACCATTCTTCAGGCTCATTGCACCAAGAATCGCGGCGGCCGTGCCTATGCGCGTTTCCAGTGATACCGCGCTGCCGTCAGCGAGATGGGTCAACTCAGGGCGCAGCGTCGCGTGTGAGTCGACAGACGAGCGCAGCGGATCGCCGGTGCCGGAGCCCAATCCGAATCCATCGCGCACGAGCGTCGCAATTGCTGCGATGCCGGTGGCCTCGACGAAGGAGAATGTCGAGGCGGCGGTCGCACCGAGTGACTTCCACGATGCAGTGTCGCCAAGCGACCGGCGTGTGCTCTCACTGACCAGACCACGCCCGGCTCCAGCATCCTCGACGATCATCCCGGGCGACAACAGTCCAGGAAGCTGCGCGCGTGCGGGACCGCTGATGGGCTGATACGCGATCGCAAGGCCGAAGAATCCTGCAAAGCCGAGCGTCTGCACCGATGGCGCGACACGCTCGAGTGAGCGACGGAACACCTCGGAGCGGACGTCGATGCAGAAGATGGCTTGCGCCGTCGGCTGCGAGGGCGCGCAGTGTCCTTCGCGAATCGCCGACGTGAGTGCGCGCGTCACCTTCTCCTGATACGCGATCTCGCACGCACGCTGCAGCAGCCAGTCATCACTGTGAGCGACCTGCGCCCTGGACGCGGCCGGATCCCACGCCGCTCTCGCTGTTTGCCATGCGTCGGATGTCGTCGTCGACTTGCAGAGACGCAGCAGCACCAGCTCCCACGCCAGGCGCACCGCGAGCAGATGCACGATCTGCTCATCATCCCCCGATACCAGGCGCGCTTCCCATCGATGGAACGCGCAGACGGAGGCCCAGCCATTCACCGAGAGCAGCAGCGCCGTGAGGTACGTACCGCGCGATTCATGCTGTACCTCGAGCGCATCGAGCGCTTCAGCGATCAACGCCCGCGGATCGATGGGAAGTGCAGCGGCTGCCTCGCGGAATCCGTGCAATCCCATCAGCAGCCGCGGTGCGCCATCGTGCATCGCGAGCTCACGCCAGAGTGGATACAGTCC
>CAYMQV010000361.1:0-3269 GCA_964392395.1 uncultured Gemmatimonadaceae bacterium | reverse complement strand
CCCGCCGAAAGTTCGGCTACGAAAAGCCACTCTCTAAGCGGTCAAAGACCTAGTGAAACCGACGCCGCATCACTCGCAGGCGCGACTCGAGATATCGTTCCACCAGATATGCATAGAGCAGGACGATCGCCGCACTGACGAGGAACACCACCGGCTTGTTCCGTCCGAACGGCGCATTGTGCTCCACGTTCGCGAGCACGAGATAGTGGCCGAGATAGATCGTGTACGAGTACACACCGATACGCCGAATCCATGGTGTATTGAGCCATTTGAACGGTGGCCGGCTGGCATACACGATAGCACAGAAGAACAGCGGCATCAGCGCAATGCCCTGCAAGGTGTACCGCAGCGTCTCCCGAAAGAACGGGTCGCGCAGCATCAGGGTCAGCAGGAGGAGTGTCGCACCGCCGGCAAACAGGATCACGTCGCGTACGGGGTTCGCGACCCCCGGTTCCGACGCACGGGTGACGTCGAATCCGAGCGCAAAGATCGACCCGAACAGGATAGAATCCAGTCGGGTGTCGGTCGCCATGTAGTTGCGGTCGCTCCAGAAGCCTGGCTGTGTCGCCAGATACCATCGCCAACAGAGCACGAACGCGCACGTGGCAATGAAAACCGTCATCATCACACGTGCGCTGAACCGGCGCGCAAGGAGCATGAAGGCGATCGGAAAGACCAGGTAGAAGTGCTCCTCGACGGAGAGTGACCAGAGCACGCCGCTGCCGTACGGGACCTGTGCGTTGGTCGTGTCGAAGAACAGCGCAAAGTAGTTCGCGAAGTAGAACACCTGCGCCAGAAAGCCGCGGAGCGTCGCACCACCGGGATGCACGCCCGCCAGTACGGCGCCATACGCGATGAGCAGCGTCAACAGCAGCGGCGGCCCCAGGCGCAGAAATCGGCGAATATAAAAGGACTTCACGCTGACGGTCCCCGTCTTCGCAACCTCCAGTCGAAGGAGAGTCGTGATGAGGAAGCCGCTCAGAAAGAAAAAGATCGTGACGCCAAGGCCGCCCGGGACGACACTGCCCCCCCCCGCATGCGACGCGAACACGAGCAAAACGGACAACGCCCGGATGCCATCAAGCGACGGAATTTCCTTCACTGACGCCCTCGACGGACGAGCAAGCCTGGCACGTGATCGTTCTGATGATGGGAGACACGGCGACCAGACGGGGCGGAGCGCACGAGCGGTCTCACCGCCATGACGAGCGCCGAACGTTGATGCAACAACGACCAGGACACTACGCGAACCTCGGGCCACCTGTGCACTGACGGCTGGGCCGCAGCTGTCGGTGAACGCGTCAGTGGTACTTAGCCGAGCTTCGACTGGTGTCAAGCCATCTCGTGCGACCCCGTGACACGGACTCCCGACCTCGGTGCACTTGCCCCCGCCACACGTCGAATGGGAGTTGACGCCGCTGCAGAAGGCTGTTTTGGACGCGTGCCGGTGGCCACGCTCTTGCCGGCGGGGGGATCACAATTCTCGCATGGGCACGCATGGTCACGCCATCGAACACCGCATTCCGCTGCGCCGGTGCAGTCCGACGGCCAGGGCGCCGGGTGGCGGTGCGTCGTACAAAGAGTCTTTCTGATCACAATGCTCCGGCCGCAGCAGCAGCCGGTTGTCGTCGCGGCGTAGTGAAGCGACGACGGCAGCAGCTCCCAGCGCACCGCCCACGATCGCCCCGCGCACGACGAACCGGCATGCTGGCAATTTGCGTTCTGCTGCACGTGAACCACACTTCAAGCTTTTCTGCTCTTAATACTTCGGTCGCCGTGTCAACACCCATCCGGTCTCTGTTCCGACGACCGGCGCGTGCGAGCCCGCAGCGAGGATCCGGACAATCTGCCCATCGATGGGCGAGATCGTGCCCCGTGTTAATTCGCACCAGCTCTGCCAGGCTCTCCGGACCACGGTCGCCGTGGATGCCTATCCGAGCCCAATCCGACGTGTTGAGCGTCCGGCAAGCATCTCGCGCACGGTCGGCAGCAGCTCGGCCAGCACGTCGACCGGTGGTCTCGTGCCGAGCAGCGCGACGACTTCAGCCGTGAAGGCTCGCCAGCCGGTCGCGTCGCCAAGTGGGAGTCGTCATGCGGCACCGTACGGGAGAAGATGTGGCGTGCCCTTGACGTTGGCCGGTGCCATGGACGCTTCTATGGACTGGTTGTGGGCGATCGCGCCGAACCAAAGGTACGACAAGGTCGTGGCCGCTCACCTGCTCCATTCACGCGGCCCGCGGCACCAGGCGTAGTCGATTGGCCCGCGCGTGCGGCCGAACGCTCTCCTTACGGGCCGGTTTCGCCCAGGAGCACGCGCGCTGCAGCGAGCCAGGGACGGGTTTGACTCAGGAACAGTTCCGCGAGATGAACCGCGACCACTGCTGGCCCAACCGTCCAGTACGCAATGTGCAGGCGCCGCCGCGATACGAGCTCGTGGCCGATCACGATTAGCAGCACCGCATCCGCCATCAGAGAGAACGTCACCAGCGGATTCGGCACGCTTGGAAAGAGGTGTCGAAAGCGAAACCAGGCTGGACCCAGCACCGACATCGTGGCGAGCAGCAGCAGGCGCTTGTGCCACTCCGGGTCTCTTCGCTTCTACACAGCGGCCAGCACCAGCAAGCCAAACACGACCAACTCGAGGAGAATGTTCACGAACTGGCCTCGTGCGAAGTCGCCCTGGCCGGCGTCGAGATCGCGCCTGGTTGCCCAAAGGCCCACCGCGACTCCGGTAACGACGATGCCTCCGGCGACACCCGCACTGACGTAGCCAAGCCGCCGATGTGCGCGCAGTCGGCGGAGACGAACCAACTGTGTTTGCGCGACGAACAGCAGGACCCATGCGAACGCGAACGCACCGTGCACGTACACGATGGATGGCGCGCGGAACTCACCGCGCAGACTTGGGATGAAGAACGTCGGAGCGAACCCGATCACTGCGACCGCGAGCCCAGCGACCGCGATCAGCGAGTAGAACCCGCTTCGTGGTGCGGAAGGGCGCGTGATTGGATTCGGCGAGGAAGAGGACAATCGAAGTCCGGTGAGTCGGTCCGACGAGACGGGGTTCTGCTGCAATGCGACCTCAACGACGCCTTCATGTTCACCATTACTGGTCGCCAACAAACGCCCGCGGCTTGAGCACTGTGGACTCGGACCAGCCGGACACCAGCACGTTGCTGTCCACGACCACCGTCATGTGCCGCGGCGCACCTTGGTGACGGCCGTGGTCACATCCCGCCGGGTCAGGCCAGCCAGCCTCGCGGCGCGGC
>CAYMQV010000360.1:0-3287 GCA_964392395.1 uncultured Gemmatimonadaceae bacterium | reverse complement strand
GCGCCATCGTGCTGCACAGTCTGGCCAGCCTCAGCACGGACCTGCTGGGCGTGAATTCGCGCGACACGATCATGCCGATCGTGCCGATGTTTCATGTCAATGCATGGGGCTATCCGTACACCTGTGCGATGACCGGCGCGAAGCTGGTGTTCATGAGCGTCTTCACCGACCCGAAGACGGTGTCACGCTTCATCGCAGAAGAGACGGTGACCGTATGTGCCGGAGTACCGACGATCTTTCTCGGTCTGCTCGACGAGATGGACCGCGCCACGTCGGCCGGCACGCCGCATCAGTTTCCGACCCTCAAGTGTCTCGTCATCGGCGGCAGCTCCACCCCTCGGGCACTGATCGCCGGATTCGGCAGTCGCCATGGCATCCACGTCACGCCCGCGTGGGGCATGACCGAGACGACACCGCTGGGCACTGCGAACCCGGTGCGTCGCGAAGACTTTCCCGATGACCCCGAGCACAAGTACGACCGGATGCTCTACAGCGGCAAGATGTCACCGCTGGTGGAGCTGCGCCTCGAAGACGACGAAGGCGTCGAGATGGCGTGGGGTACCGGCGAATCAGGGCGCCTGCTGGTCCGTGGCCCATGGATCACCGGCAGCTACTACAACAATCCGGACGCGACGGCCGCCACGCAGCACAACGGCTGGTTCGATACCGGCGACATTGCGACGATCGACATCGATGGGACGATGATGATCCAGGATCGCGCCAAGGATCTGATCAAGTCCGGTGGCGAGTGGATCAGCAGCGTGGATCTGGAGAACCAGCTGATGGGTCATCCCGCGGTGCGCGAGGCGGCCGTGATCGCCGTGCCGCATCCGAAGTGGGATGAGCGTCCGCTGGGCGTGATCGTCCTGCGGGATCCGGCCGTGATGGTGAGCAAGGACGAGTTCGACCAGTTCCTGCTCGAGCGTGCGGTGGCGAAGTGGCAACTTCCGGACGCGTACGAAGTGGTGGACGAGATTCCCAAGACGACGGTGGGCAAGTTCCTCAAGCGCGCGCTCCGCGAACGGTTCAAGGACTACCAGCTCCCTTCTGCAGGCTGATCGCGATCGCACCTCGCGGCGTGCGCAGCCAGTGTCGCTGCGCACGCCGGTTGCACGAACGCCTACATCATCGACCGCGACTCGCTCCAGCGTCCCCGCGTGAAATCAGGGAATTGCACCGGCATGCTTCCCTTGGCCACCGAGAGTTCGCTGAGCGGCCCCGGGGCGCACCACGCCGCGGCGTCATAGACGTCCATGTCGGGTGTGAGCCCTTCGCGCATGGTCTGGACGAGGCGATAGGCCATCACGTAGTCCATGCCACCATGTCCGCCGGCGCGCGCCCTGTCGCCCAGCTGGCGCCAGAGCGCATGCTCGTGCTTGGCCTTGTAGGTGTCGATCGCCGCCCATCGATGCTCGGCGCCTTCCCGTTCGACGTAGACGCGCGCCGGATAGTCCTCGAAGATCCCCTTCGTTCCCTGCACCGAGTTGATTCGCGAATACGGGCGCGGACTCGACACATCATGCTCGAGGCGGATCGTGCGGCCCTTGGCCGTCTTGATCAGCGAGATGTTGAGATCGCCCGTGACATACTTCTCGGCCCACTTCGGCGATTCCTTCGGTTCGTGATCCTCGCGCCACTTCGTGAGCCCCATCTCCGGTGTGCTCATCGACACCAGATAGTCGAACTTGTCGCCGCGATTGATGTTCATCATCGCCGCGATGGGCCCCAGTCCATGGGTCGAATAGAGATTGGCGTTCCGCAGCGTGTGATGCGCGCGCCGCCAGAGCCCTTCATCCCGGTTCTCGAAAAGAATCTCGCGCAGATCATGGTTGTAGGCCGCACCGCCGTGCTTGAGCTCACCGAAGAGGCCGGCGCGTACCATGTTGAGCACCAGCAGCTCGTTGTAGCCATAGCTGCAGTTCTCCATCATGATGCAGTGCTTCCGCGAGCGTTCGGAGGCGTCGACCAGTTTCCAGAGCTCGTCGATGGTGTACGCCGCCGGCACTTCGGTGGCCGCGTGCTTGCCGGCTTTCATGGCGGCCAGGCAGACGGGAACGTGGAATTGCCACGGTGTCGCCGTGTACACGAGATCGATGTCGTCGCGTTGCACGAGCTGTTCAAACGCCCGCTCGCCACCGCTGAAGCGCGCCGGTTCGTAGGTGTGGCCGGCGTCGCGCATCTGTTTCGCGGCCATCTCGATTTTATCGGGCACCGTGTCGCACAGTGCCGTGATCCGCACGTTGTCCACGCCGAGCAACTCATGCAGCACGGACCGCCCTCGGAGTCCGGTGCCGACGATCGCAACTCGCACGACGGCGTGTTTGTCGAAGGGCACACCGAGCATGGTCGGAGCCGCAGCGAGCGGCTGCGGGAGGGCGATCGGCGTCAGCAGTATCGGCGCGCCGTCAGCCCGCGCCACGACTGGCAGGCCAAGTACCAGGCCGGCGCCTGCGAATGCGGCACCTTTCAGCAGATCGCGGCGTGCGGGGTCGTTCGGCGTGTCGGTCATGGTAGCGGATTGCGGAAGATGTCAGCCGGCGAACGCATCATCGGTCCAGCAGGACGCGGCCGGTCCGGCCGTGGTGGGGAAAAACATCGCGGCTGCACCGGCATCGGGGAACTGGCTGCGATACCGTGCCGCCCACGCGGCCATGAATGCCTCTGCATCGGACGTGCGCACGAGTGCCCAGACGCTGCCGCCGAACCCCGCGCCGAACGCCGAGGCGGCAATCGCCCCCCGCTCACGCGCGACACGAACGAGAGAGCGCGTCTCCGGAATCTGGTTGCCGAGCCATGAGTCGGCCGCCGCCATCGACCGCGCGGTGATCTCGCCAAGCGCCGACCAATCCTGCGCCGCGACCGCGTCGGCAGCGGCTGGAATCAGCGTGTACGTCTCGAGCAGGAACTGATCGAGACGCTGCCGGAGCGCCTCGGCAGAAAACTGCGCGGTCGCGCCGGCCGCGATGATGCCGCGCAAGCGGTCGTGCGCGCCCGGATCACTCTCCATTGCCGTAGCGAGCGACGGGTCGTCGCGGACGCTCGCTCGGTTCCAGCGGGCCAGGAGGTGTGCCACCATCTGCGACGCACGGTTGTACTGCTCACGCGCGCCCGCAGACTTTTCAGCGACGATGCCGGACGACGCGACCACGAAGCAATGCGTGGGTGGCAACGGATAGGCCCCGATCCGTCGAACCGGCATCCATCCATAGTCGACGATGTGGCCGGGTTCAGCGCAGAGGATGGCCGTCTGGTCCTGACTCCCACCCAGCGTTCCCACCCCGTTCTCC
>CAYMQV010000359.1:0-3292 GCA_964392395.1 uncultured Gemmatimonadaceae bacterium | reverse complement strand
CGCCAGTGGCAATCGCAGCGCCAGTATCCACTCTCCTGATCGTGCCAGCGGTGGAGCCACCGTCGACGCCCGTGCGCGCGGTTGGAATCGCGGGTCGTCCGACACTCCTGCTGGCGCTCGGCAGCGCGGTCGTCGTAGCCGGTTTCTTGCTGCAAGCGGTACGGCAGCGGGGCAAGCAGTCAATGGATGTTCAGCCGGCGCACGCGACACAGGCATCAGCGGCAGGTTCGACCACGGTTGCCGTGATCCCCTTCGTGAACACCAGCGGCGACCCCGCCAACGAACCGCTCAGCGATGGTCTGACCGACGAACTGATCGGAGCGCTTGGCCGGATACCGGAACTGCGCGTGGTTGGCCGCACGTCGGTCTTCGCCATGAAGGGTCGCGGCCTCACGGTGCGTGCGGTCGGCGACACGCTCGGTGTCGCGTCCGTGGTTGAGGCGAGCGTTCGTCGCGTCGGCGATCGAATCAAGGTCACGGCACAGCTGGTGCGCGTGACCGACAACGTCGTGCTGTGGGCTGACAGCTACGACCGCACGCTCACCGACGTGTTCGCGGTCGAGGAGGAGATCACCCGATCGATCGTGTCGGCGCTTCGGGTGCGGCTTGGCGGGTCGCGCCCCGTGGCATTCGTCGGGCAATCCCCCACTGATCCGGTGGCGTACGACCTGTACCTGCGCGGACGCCACATCTTCAACACGCGCCCCGATCGCGATGGCGTGCAGCGGGCCGAGGCGTGGCTCACGCAGGCTGTCGCACGCGACACGAACTACGCCAGAGCGTATGCGGCGTTATCGGACGTGCACATCAGGCTCGCGGTATTCGGCTTCGGGCGTCCGGGCGAAGAATTTGCGCTCGCGCGGGCCGCGGCGAATCGTGCGCTCGGCCTCGACAGCACCATGGCCGGGGCACGGGCAGCGCTTGGACACATCAAGTGTGTTGCGGACTATGACTGGCGGGGCGCCGAGCGCGAGTTCCAACGCGCGCTGGCACTTGATCCCGGCTATGCGTTCGTCCGTATCCCATACGGGATCTGCCTCATGAGCGAAGGGCGGTTTGCGGAGGCGGTGGCCCAGCTCGATTCCGCGCGCGCCCTCGATCCACTCGATGCGGGGCCGAGCAACGTGCTTGGCCGGATCTACGTCAGCGCGCGTCAGCCCGACCGCGCGATCCGGGAGCTCTCCGCCGCGCTCGAGCTCAACCCGCAATTCGACCTCGCCTATCAGCAGTTGGCGCATGCCTACCTGCAGAAGCACCTGTATCCGCAGGCGATCACGGCGATGCGCCGCGCCGCGGAGTTGAGCGGAATCCGCGATTCCGCCCAGCTGGCGTACGTCTACGCCGTCACCGGCGCGCGCACCGAAGCCGAGCGCATTGTGCAACGCCTGGTCGGAGCGCCCTCGAATCGATATGTGCCGCCCTATCACATCGCGATGGCCTACGCGGGTCTGGGAAGCGCAGACACTGCGTTTCTCTGGCTCGAACGGGGGTACGCCGAACGCGCGTCATTCATGGGTGGCGTGAAAGTCGAACCGGCGTTCGTCGCATTGCATGGCGACCCGCGCTGGGGCGCGTTGCTCCGGCGGATGGGGCTCACTCCCTGATGCGCACGAGGGACTCCCGCAGCTGAAGCCAGCCAGCGCTTCGGCTGGCTCACGAGCAGATGGTGACACGTGTCCGGGAGGGGTTGGATTTCGGATTAGAGGCGACGTCGAGCAACTCTATCGGTACTGCGGCGCACGCGCCGGTGCTGCCTAGAGATCAGCCCACTTCCCGTCTTGCGTTGGCTTGATGTCAAGCATGCCTTGCGCCTCCTTGACCTCATGCACGTAGAACTTCCAGTTGCCAGCGCCACGCGTCCGGCCCCAGACAAAGCCTTCACCGTGATACTGGTGAGCAGGGCCGTACTCGCAGTAGGCGTAGTTGGCGTAGTTGGCGTGGGCCGGGATACCGGCAAGAAGGCCCGCGTTTTGAATCATGGCCCGCTTCGTCGCTCTGTTGGCGTTGTCCACGCCGCCGGCGCCGGAGACGTTGGCATGAAAAAAGTAGATCCCGGTAGGGCGTCGCACCACGGCGAGTGTGCAACCTTGCAGCGGACCCGTGATGGCGAAATCTGCCGCGCCGTCCAACAGCATGAACGTGACGTTTGCAGCGCTCCAGGGAAGGATCCGGAGATCTGCGAATGCACCGCCCGGGCGAGGCGAGTACTGGGCACTTCGTTTATCCATGAGACCCATTCGCCCCAACGCCATTGCTGCGCCATTCCTGGGGCCGGCATTGGCAGTCGTCACCATCTCGACGTTCGACACGTGCGTGAACTGGATCGACATTCCCTGCGCAGCGTTCGCAACCGGCACCGCGCGGGTCATGGCAGTGCCACCGAGGGTCCAGAGGCCAGAACCTTCGCCAGCCAGTTGCATGCGATGCACCTTGAGGTACGACTTCGGGTCGCTGAGGAAGGCTTGGAACGACATCGGTTCTCCTTTGTCCGTAGAGTGGCCTTCAGGCTGTGAGCTGCGCCCGACAAGGGTAACACCGTGCGCACGGGTGCAGTTTTCGTCGCAAGGCGCGGCGCCCCGAGACGCCGGATTCACGATGGCACTGTGCGCCGGCGAGCACGGTTGCAGCCCCTGACGTACGCCCCGAAGAGTTGGAAGGCTGAAAACAGGGAACTGGGCGATAGCGTTGACGGTCCACCTCTCCCTGACGAGTGAAAGAGCTGGATCGGTGAAGACGTCGAAGTTCAGTGAAGCACAGATCGCGCACGCCCTGCGTGAGGCCGAGACCGGCACCGCCGTTGCCGATCGTGTAGTCTTCGGCCGGGTAGTATCCCGTCGTGCAGGCATGACGAACTCGCGCGGCCGATGACAGACCGGGAGGGGGCAATGCCGTCGAAGACCATCTTCACTCCGTCGGCCGATCTGAAAGTCGGCGATCTCGTCAGACGCAGGGGCGACGTAACGCAACTCAATTACGTGCTCAATGTGGTGCCGGGAGAACTCGAGGCTCGCCTTGGCTACGAGAGGGGACGGCTGCGCCTCGGTTGGTATTTGCTGCTGCTCGAGCAGAGTGTGGCATCAGGCGAGTTCACCTGGGGCGCATGGACGGATTTTTCAGGCGGAACCGATCCAGGAAGAACGGAAACGTTCCTGGGAAAAGAATACCGGATCCCGGTGCAGGACCTCAAGCGTTTCGACCTCTTCGAACAGGCTGGATTCGATGAGGGCCGGTCCGAGAAAGCGCTCGACACGATGTTTGCGCGAGAACTGCAGTGGCTCAATGACCGCGCTAG
>CAYMQV010000358.1:0-3314 GCA_964392395.1 uncultured Gemmatimonadaceae bacterium | reverse complement strand
GAATTGAACTGCCCAACCCGAAGCTACGCATTGCAACGGCAGTAACGTTGGGCTGCAGGAAGATGGCGACTGCCCGGCTGGACCGGGCGCAGTGGGTCCGCCTCGGCCCGGAATCGACCCGACACAGCCTGCCGTGACCGCAACGAAACGCTGATACTCCCGTTCAAACCTTTGTCATTTCGGGAACAGCGTCACCCGCCACGCCCGCCAGCAGGATGCACGAGCGATGGTTCACGGCCACGCTTCTGGTGGTGGCCCGTACGTCTGTTCATTGCTGCTGGGTGGGAGCGAAGTTACTTCGTATCGATGAGCTTCAAAGTATTCGACGTGAGTCGTGACGGGCAGCGTTTCTCTCTTGCTCAGGCTCGTGACGAGGCGAACGCGGTGCTGCTGCAGAACACCGTGTCGCTGCTGACGTCAGGTGGGCCGAAAGAGTGAAATTGGATTGAACAGACTCGCCTCGTCCTTCAGAAGTTCGCTGCTCTATCCAGTTGAGCTGCGGAGGCCAATCACACGCTGCTCGAAGTCCGCGCTGCAGGGTGATCAATCGGTGGACACGCCTGCCGCGGCGGTGCTGGACGCCATCGCCGGGTTGCGTATCGACTACCCATCGGGGGGCCATCCGACTCGCGCACGAGACGTCCGCACTATATGGTGCGTGATGCCGCGGCGGCGGTCAGGCTACCGCTTGATCGGTCACGATGAATCCACCACCCACCGGAACGCACGATGAATCCGAATGCCGAAACTGCTCGCGCGCTTTATGCCGCCTTTGCCGCAGGTGACGTGCCCACGGTGCTGGGTGGGATGGCGCCGGACATCCACTGGACGGAGGCGGCCGGTGGCCCGTACGGCGGTGTGTCGAATGGCCCGATGGAAGTGCTCTCGAACGTGTTCATGAAGCTCGGAACGGAATGGGACGGTTTCACGGCCATCCCGCATGATTACGTCAGCGAAGGCGACATGGTCGTGGCCCTCGGCGACTACGGTGGCACGTTCAAGGCGACGGGGAAGAGCTTCACCGCGCCATTCGCCCATGTCTGGAAATTTCAGGACGGCAAGGTGATCTCGTTCCAGCAGCACACCGACACAGTCGTGCATCGGGCGCCGATGGAGTAGTCGGCGTCAGGCGCGGGGCCCGTTGCTCGCCCCCAGTCCCGCGCCGACCGAAGGCCAGCTACGGCTGGAGTCCGGCGATCCATCGCTCCAGCGCGGCGACCGCTGGATGGCGGTCTCCATAACCGTACCTCAGCGGCCCGAGTGCCTTCGTGGCGAGGTCCCGTGCACCGCGCGTGTCGCCCTCGGCCCTCAGCGCGCGCGCTTCTGCGGCGAGCGCCTCGCCGACGATCGCACTCTGCGTGGCGGCCAGCGCGTCGACGCTGGCCGCCGTGCGCGCGTCCCGCGCGAACACCGCCGCCCGTGCGTGGTCGCCTTTTGTCAACGCATATTCGCTCGCGCGCAGGAGCACGGGCGCCAGCCAACCCTCTGCTTTGGTGCCGGGCTTGTAGCCGGCGGAGGCCAGGAACCGCTGCAGTGAATCGAGCGCCGGCGCGGCCTGCCCGCCGGCCTGCAGCATCGCCGCGTCGAGCAGCGCTGGTCTCGCGCGTGCCCGCGGAGGTGCGCCGGCCAGTCGCGCCACAATCCGCGCCACCTGGGCGGCCTCGCGCTGCGCCTCGGCGGCGTGGCCGGATTGCAGTTCGGCGTCGGCCAGGGCGACACGGACGTCGAGAATCACCGACGGCGGCAGGCCGAGTGTGCTGTCGCGGAGCACGGCGTTGGCGATCCGGCTCACGCTGTCCGCCAGGCCGAGGCGCTGATAGGTCATGATCAGTCTGTACGCCATCATCGGCGGCAGCGGCGTGGCGGAGCCCGGCGTCCGCAGTCGCGAGGCCTCCCGCTCGAGCAGCGTGCGTGCGGTCGCGAATTCGCCCAACTGCAGGGCGGCGCTGGCGCGATTCGAGATGATGACGAGAAATCCAATGGAGTTCTCGCCCCCCTTGCGCACCATCATCGCGGCCAGGCGCCCCATGACGTCGGACGCCTCGCGCGAACGTCCCGACTGGTTGAGCGATCCGGCGAGGTTGTTGAGCGCCACGTCGAAGTCGCTACCGAGCGTGTCGCCGATCGATTCGAGCAGCTGCACCGAGGCGCGCGTCCGCGCGACGGCAGAGTCGAACTGCTGTCGCAGCGCGTACTGCGTGGACCTCGCCGTGTTGCACGCGATCTCGGCCGGCACGCGCTCATCCTCTCGCGGGGACGCGAGCAGGGCGAGAGCCGTGGTGAGTTGCGCGCTGGCGGTGTCGGGCTGGTCGAGCCGGAAGTGGATCCAGGCGGCGAGGCACCGGTACCGCGCTTCGACCACGGAGTCGCCCGCCTGGTGCGACCGGTCCGCCGCAAGCTGCGTCAGCGCAACCTGCTTCCCCAGCTGGCCCAGCTCACCGTAGCGGTCGGCGAGCGTCATGAGGAGCGAGGACTGCACGATCGGATCGCCGGCGAACTGCTTCTCCATCATCGCCTGCACCTTCTCCACGCGCTGGTCGGCCGTCATGCGTCCCGAGTCGGACTCCACGAGGGTGAGCAGGGCCTTCTGCATCTCGCCGTTGGCCCGGGCGAGCTTCGCCGCCAGCTGCGCTCGATCGCGCTCGACCTTCAGCTGCCGGGCCTGCATCACGGTCTGGCCGGTGAAGCCGACACCTGCCAGCAGCACGATCGAGGCAAGCGCCACCCCCGCGCGATTGCGCCGCACGAAGCGCCCCGCACGATACGCCAGGCTTGGCGGCCGAGCGCTCACCGGCTCGGCATGCAGGTGACGCACGATGTCCTGCGCGATGGCGTGCGCGGTGTCGTAGCGCCGGCTCCGCTCGGGATCCATCGCCTTGAGCGTGATCCAGTCCAGGTCGCCCTTCAGCTCGCGCGAGAGGCCGCGTGCATCGGTGCCACGCGCGTGCGCCACGGCATTCGTCTCGTTGCCGAGGCTCTTCACCCGCGTGCTCGGCGCCGGTGGCGTCCTGTCGCGCATCAGCTGCGCCACGGCGGCGCCTACCATCAGCAGGCGTGCCGTGTCATTCGGCAGGCGACCTACCAGCAGTTCGTAGAGGATCACGCCGAGGCTGTACACGTCGCTGCGGGTGTCGATGTCGATCTGGCCCTGTTCCCACTGCTCCGGGCTCATGTACGCGGGGGTCCCGACGGGCCGGCCGATCTCGGTGAGCAAGGTGATGTCGGTCAGCGGTGCGCCGACCGCCTTCGCGATGCCGAAGTCGATCACCTTCGGCACCGGGCGATCGTCCACCATCGTCACGAGGACGTTGGAT
>CAYMQV010000357.1:0-3364 GCA_964392395.1 uncultured Gemmatimonadaceae bacterium | reverse complement strand
CGCGCGAACGGCACCGGCACGCGCCGACGGGACAGGTGCAGCGGGTGGCCGTCCGGATGGTTCACGAGGTGACGAACAGGGAGGAGACGCGACCGCGATCCCCGTCACCTCACGGTGAACGGTGAGCCAACGTTAGCGCGTCGGCGCCGGAACTGCGATGGCGTGAAGCCCGGCGATGACGTGGCAATCCTCCGTCGGCTGGGCGATCGTGTTCACGTCGTCGGACACGGCGACGCTGCAACGCGTGTCGGCGACCGGCGGAACGCATCACTCAACGACGGCTATCGCTTCCTCGCGCGCTGTACTTCGTCCACGAAGTGCTCAATCACGACCATCGCGCCCGCCTGTGAATCGCCCACTCGGCGTACAAAGAGGAATCGACCGTCGGGCGCGACGTCGTAGTTGCGACGCGACAGCGACGTCTGGATGAACGACTTCACATCGAACAGCGGGCGCAGTCCGTCGACACGCAAGGTGGGACTGAGCTGCATTCGTGCCTCGAAAAGTTTCGACTCGAGGCTGATGAAATACAACGAGCGTCCATCGGTGGACCAACGCGGCGAGCCGCCGCCCCCTGATGACACCAGCAGGCGCGTGGACTACGGCGCGGCGAGCGGCGCCACATACACCTCGAACCGCCCCGTGAGATCGGAACTGTACGCGATCCAGCGGCCATCCGGTGATACGGCCGGCGAATACTCGGCACGGTTGGTCGCCACGATCGGCGACGCGATGCTGTCTGCAGGACTCGACGTCGCCAGCAAGTCGCCGTGGCCCAGCGTCGGTGTCGTCGTGCGCACGATCAGTCCGGAGCCATCCGGTTTCCAGACCTGTTCCGACAGCGGACGGTCACTGCGGATCATCAGTCGCGCCAGGGCACTGCCATCGAGCGGCTGTCGCCACACATGACCGGTCGTGGTCCGATCACCGGCCGCGAGAAAAGTGATGGTGCCTCCGTCCGGGCTCCAGGCAGGTTCGCTTGCGCTCTGCTCACTCGTCAGCCGCACCGGCTCGCGCCCCGCAACCCGCACCCATATACTCGAACGGGCGCTCTCCCGCACGGCCACGGCGAGCTGGCGACCATCCCGGGACAGCACCGGAGCGCTGAACGCAGCACGCCACGTGGAATCGAATGGCGTTTGTTGTCCGTCTCGTGTCACCCACACCAGCTCACGCGCGCTCGTGCCTCGCTCCTCGGAATACACGAGCGTGCCGCTACGCGAAACTGCGAAGTCCACAGGGCCGACAATGCTCGGCGGCAGATCGTCCGCCACCAGCACCGGATCGCCCGTCAGCGAGAGGGTACCGGCGTTGAAGGGGACGACCCAGAGTTTTCCGTCCCTCGTGGAATACAACAACTGCCCGGTCGACAGGGCGATCGCACGGATGCCGTCCATGAGCAGCGTGTGCGTACGCGAGTTCGTCGCCTGAACGGCGATCTTCCGCGCGCCATCGCTCATTTCCACATTGAAGAGCAGCGCGCTTCCGTCGGGCAGCAGCTCTGGATGGACGTGCGATGTTTCACCCTTCGCGCTATCGAGCGATGTAAACACCTCCGGCTTGCGGCAATCGCGGAGCGAGCAGCGCGTGATGAGCAGCGGACCGTCGTTTGCGCCGCGGTAAATCCTGTCGTCCGGTCCCCATGCCACCGCTTCCGGAACGAAGAGCGAATCAGCGATGACCGTCGGTGGCCCACCGGCAGCGGGCATCACCACCAGTCGCCCGTCCTGATAGAACACGATCCGCGTGCCATCAGGCGAGAAGCGCACGCCCATCGCGCCCTCGGTTCCTTGCATCTCCGTGAACCCCAGCGCATCACGCCGACGCATCAGGATACGCTCACCCGGCCCGCCGCGCCGCGCGATCAGCGATCCGTCCGGCGAGATACTCACGTCGCCGGTCCACGTGCGTTCGGCGGCCACAGAAGCCGCCGTCAGTCGATAGCGCACCACCTCCGCCGATGTGGCAGGGGTACGCGTGAAGCTCCAGACGGCGAGTGCGACACTCGCGAGTGTAACGCTGCTCAAGCCAACGGTCAGCCATCGCGCCGCCGGACGGCTCGTCGTGCGCATCGGAATCGTATACGGCGTGCGACCATCCAGTGCCGTCGAAAAGTCCGCGGCAGTGGCGTACCGATCCGCCGGCAGCTTCTCCAGCCCTTTGAGCACCGCAGCTTCCACGCCCGGCGGAATGGCCTTGCGCTGGACCGTCAGCGCACGCGGCTCTTCGGTCATCAGCCGCGCCACGATCGCCTGCACACTTGGGCCCGTGAACGGCGGCTCACCGATGAGCAGCTCGTACGACACCGCCGCGAGCGCATACACGTCACTGCGCGCGTCGATGACGCGTTCACCCGTTGCCTGCTCAGGGCTCATGTACTGCGGTGTGCCGAGGCTCAAGCCGGTCTGCGTCATGCGCGCGCCACCGGCGCTCTGTACGGCCAGTGCAATACCGAAGTCGGCGACGACCGCAGAGCCGTCCTGCAGCAGAATGTTTTCCGGCTTGATGTCACGGTGAATGATGCCCTGCTTGTGCGCATGCTCGAGGGCGCTGGCTACCTCACGCGCGATGCGCACCGCATCGTCCACCGACAACTGACGCTCACGCTCGAGCCTCGCGCGCAGCGTCTCACCGCGCACGAGCGGCATCACGTAGTACAGCAGGCCGTCGCCCGCACCCGAGTCGAGGAGCGGCAGAATGTGCGGATGCTGCAACCGGGCGGTGGTGCGTATCTCACTCAGAAATCGCTCGGCGCCAAGCGCTGCGCCGAGGTCGGGGTGCAGCACCTTGATCGCCACGTCACGCGCGTGCTTGAGATCGTGCGCGAGATACACCGTGGCCATCCCGCCGGCGCCGAGTTCACGTTCCACCCGATAGCGGTCGGCTAACGTGTTCGTGAGTCGTTCGAGAACACTCATCGATGTGCCGCTTCCGCCGGCGCGGCCGTCATTTCGTGAGCAAAGCCGCCCAGAAAGACCAGACGATGCCACACGAAGTGCCTTGCACCGGCGGCGGCATCTGCCTCGTTCGCGACGGCTGTGAAAACGCGGGTGAGGCCATCGGCGACTGACATGGGATCAACATCTCACCGTGCGACGTCATGCGCTACGGGAATCCGAGCACTCAAGCCAGACGCGCCGAGGACGCGGACCGGAGTTCCCGACGTGGGACAGAACCGACCCCTCGCCGAACCGGCGCGCTGTGGCCCGCCGTACGCCGCGTCCCAGTAGGTTGAACATCCGCTCCGATCACGCCCCCCACGACCTCTCCATGGCCGACGCTCCCGCGCGCCTCGTTGCGGCGCTCGCCGACCGCTATCGCCTCGAACGCCAGTTGGGCGAAGGCGGCATGGCCACCGTCTATC
>CAYMQV010000356.1:0-3386 GCA_964392395.1 uncultured Gemmatimonadaceae bacterium | reverse complement strand
GGATCATTCCGCTCTCGACCGTGCTGCTGGTGCAGTTTCACCTGATGGCGGTGCGCATTGGCGCGGCGAGCGGGAAAGGGTTCGTTGGCGTCATTCGGGCGCGATGGGGACGAGGTGCGGGCTACACCGCGGTCGCTGGCCTGCTGTTCGCGAACTTCGGAACGATCTGCGCCGAGTACGCCGGCATCTCGGCGGCCGGTGGACTGATCGGCATTCCATCGTGGATCAGTGCACCACTGGCGGGCCTGCTGATCTCGCTGGTCGTCGTGCTCGGCTCGTTCCATCGGGTTGAGCGCGTGCTGCTGGTGATCTCGGCCAGCCTGGCACTGTACATCGTTGACGGATTTCTGGCCCAGCCGGATTGGGGCGAGGTGGCGCGGCATTCGATCGTACCACAACTGCCGACAACCGGACCTGGGTGGGTGGCGATTGCCGCCGCACTCGGGACGACGCTGGCACCGTGGGGGCTGGCCTTCATCCAGTCGTATGCAGTGGACAAGAAGATCTCGATCGCGTCGCTGCGATACGCTCGAATCGATGTGATCATCGGCTCGGTGCTCACCGGTGTGATTGGTCTTGCGATTGCCGTGGCCTGTGCCGCCACGCTGCACAAAGCAGGCGTACACATCACCGATGCGGGCGATGCGGCGAAAGCTCTGCAGCCGCTCGCGGGCCGGTTCGCGACGGTGTTCTTCGGCGCAGGGCTGCTTGGCGCGTCGCTGCTGGCCGCCGCCATCGTGCCGATCGCCACGGCCTACTCGATTGCCGAGGGGGTTGGGGAACCGGCATTACTGGACCTGGACTCGCATCACTTTCAGTGGTTTTATGCTGCCTTCATCGGGCTGACGATTACCGCGGTGAGCATTGTGTCGTTGCCGGGGTTACCGCTGATTCCACTGATCTATTCGAGTCAGGTGGTGAACGCGGTGCTGCTGCCGTTGCACGTGGTGGCGCTGCAGTTGCTGGCCAGCGATTCGACGATTGTTGGTGAGGCCCGGTCGGGGCCGTGGTCACGCGCGGCTGGATGGGCGAGCATCGCGCTGATCGTCGCCTGTATCGGTGCGCTGGTGAAGAGCTGGCTGTCGTGATTCACCGTTCGTGATTCGTCTCGTTCTTCTCTCAGCTTCCGCGCCGTGTTCGACATCGTGCTCTTCAATCCCGAGATTCCCCCCAACACGGGCAACGTGATCCGGCTCTGCGCCAACACGGGTGCGCGACTGCATCTGGTGAAGCCGCTCGGTTTCAACTTCGAGGACAAGCAGCTCGAGCGAGCGGGGCTGGACTACCGCGATCTGGCTGAGGTGACGATTCATCACGACTGGGCCACCTGTCTCGCGCACCTTGGGGGCGAGCGGCGCCTGTTCGCCTTTTCTGCGCGTGGCACCGTGAGGCACACCGCGGTTGACTTCAGGGTGGATGACGTACTGGTCTTCGGGCCGGAGTCGACCGGGTTTACGGATGCGATGCTGCAGAGTTTTCCGGAGGATCGGCGGCTGCGGTTACCGATGGTACCGGCGCGACGGAGTCTCAATCTTTCGAACACCGTCGCGATCGTGATCTACGAGGCGTGGCGGCAGCTGGACTTTGCGGGGGGCAGCTGAGACGCACGCCTGCAACCCGGTGGTGTGGCGTCAAAGTCCGTGTTCAGCGATCAGTTCCGCACGCGATATGGTGTCATATATCGCACTCTCTCATCGCGTCGTCTTTCTGATCGCCCTCACTTCGTCGGCAGCCTCGGCACAGGTGCGCGTTGGCGGGCGCGTGGATCTGGATGGTTGCCGACATGTTCCAATACGCCATGGAGTGACGGTAGCCCATCTCTCGCGCCGCTGCCGGCGGTGCGCTGCGTCCAGAGGAGAACGGCAGGATCACGGCCATAAATGAGAATCGGTATCAAGTAGCGTTGTCCGGGGTATTGTCGGCGATCTGACTCGCTAGTCCGGTCAGGCCGGACCGCCGGTGGGCCGACCGTCACGACGAGACGTTGGCAGGCGTGGCAACGTTGCGTACCATCGACAGCAATGCCGACTACTGCCCCCACCTCCCGTCTGCAAATAGCAGAGGCGCACCTGCTCGAACGCTGGGGCGCGACGCGTCTTGCCGTCGTCGCGATGACCATCGCGATGCTGCTCTGGCCACTCATCGAAGGGCTGGGAGGCGCGGTGCTGGCCGCCATTCCGGCCCTCGAACTGATCTGGCTACGATACGCCGTCCACCTCACACTGCTGCTGATAGCGAGCAGAACTCACGCCGGGATGACACTCCTGCGCACCCGATATCCAGCAGTCCAGGTCGGGCGGTCGCTGCTCATGCTGGGCATGCCGGTGTGCTGGCTGATGGCGGCGGCGCGGATGCCGATGCCAACGGTGATGGCGATCTTCTGGACCACGCCGCTATTCGCGATTGCCGGCGCGGCGCTGTTTCTCCATGAACGGCCTTCACTGCGCGAGACGGCGCTGGTGGTGGCTGGTACCGCGGGAATCCTGCTGGTGCTCAACCCAGCTGCGCCACCGGGACGCGGTGGCCCGGTGCTGGCGCTCGGTATGTCGGGCTGCTACGCGCTGTATCTCGTAGCGACGCGCTGGCTCCGGCGCGAACCAACATCGGTCAACCTGTTCCACACCGCACTCACGGTCTTCGTGGTGCTGACGCCAGTGATGCCATTCATCTGGCGCGTGCCGCCAGTCTCGATCTGGGGGACGATCGTGCTCATCGGCGCGCTCGGCCTGGTTCTGCTATTCTTCGTGGATCGTGCGTTGCACCACGCAACCGTGGCTGCGACCGCCCCGCTCGGATTCCTGCAGCCTGCGGCGGAAGTGGTCCTCTTCGGTGCCGCCCTCGGCGTGCTCCCCTCTTCTCTCATGCGCGTCGGGTTGCTGATCGTCGCTTCTGTCGTCGCGGTGTGTGTCCTTCGTCGTCGCGAATCGGCGGCGCCATCATCTGAACGCCCCGCATGACTGATCCAGACCGCGCGGCCAATCGACGGGACCTGCTGCGGGAGTCGCTGGGCGCGATCGATCGGCTACAGGCGAAACTCGACGCCAGCGAGCGGGCACGCCGCGAGCCGATCGCGATCGTCGGGCTCGGCTGCCGGTATCCCGGCGCGCCCGATCCCGACGCGTATTGGGCCCTGCTGCGCGATGGCCGGGACGCCGTGAGTGAGGTGCCGGCCGACCGCTGGGACGTGGATGCGTTCTACGACGCCGATCCTCAGGTACCGGGAAAGAGCACCACGCGTCGCGGCGGCTTTTTGGATCGCGTCGACCAGTTCGACGCGCGTTTCTTTGGGATTGCCCCGCGCGAGGCCGCCACCCTCGACCCGCAGCAGCGCCTGCTGCTCGAGGTGGCGTGGGAGACGCTCGAAGACGCCGGAATTCCCCCTGATC
>CAYMQV010000355.1:0-3393 GCA_964392395.1 uncultured Gemmatimonadaceae bacterium | reverse complement strand
GCAGCCGCGGTGCGCCATCGTGCATCGCGAGCTCACGCCAGAGTGGATACAGTCCTCCGGCGCGATCAGGTGTCCAGCGTGCCTGACCCTCGTCGAAGTACGCGGCGCAGGTCTGGCTCACGTGACGAGTCACGAATTCAGCCCAGGGCATTCCGTGGCCGAGATCACGACCGATGTCTGTGGCATCGGTCATCAGTCGCCAGGGCGCCGGCGCCAAGTCGTCGCGCTTCAGCGTCGCCATCACTTCGGCGACGGTTCGCGTGGCACCGGTGATCGCGATGGCCTGTGCGACGTGCCGCTCGAGGAAACGTCCGGCGTTGAACTGCTCGCGATACCAGGTGCGTGGCATCAGCAGCGTGGCTCCTGAGAGCGCGGTCAACTCGGCAGCAGCGCGCTCGATCGGCGCATCCACGAAGCCCCAGAACGGGTTCACTGCGATCGTGCGATCGAGCGGCCATGCAGGTGCGATGCGATTGCAGGCATGCGTGATCGCCTCTTCGACAAGCGTCGTGCTCGGTGCAGCGCTGGTCATGGTGGCGGGCGTCATGCGCGCGCCTCGCGCAGCATCGGCGCGCCAGCGGCTGCGACGCGCGGCGTCAGCGGCAGTGGGCGTGGCGGCCAGATGCGGAAGGTGAGGCGCGTCCAGATCTCGTCGAGATAGAAGCCGGCGAAGCAGGCGGGGTAGAGCGCGCGGGCGAGACGGCCGGTGGGCTGCGTCGCGATGGTCGCCTGCACGACGTAGAGCGCGCCGAATGCCATGGCAACGATGGCGAGCCGCGCCAGGTCCATGCTGGGCGATCCGTTGATGTCTGGCGCGAGGGTCGTGAACACCGCGTGGCCGAGCGCGTAGCTCGAGACGAGGACGGCCGCTGCGGCCGTGGCGCGGAGCAGTGACTGGCTGCCATTCGCGATTCCGCTCACGAAGAGTGGAGCAATTGCAAGCGCGAGGATCAGTGCCGCAGCGCGAGTGCCAGTCTCGCCATCCACGCGCAGGCCGAGTACATGGCCGAGCGTGAGCACGACCGCCGCCGCCGCAACCGCGCCGGCGATCCAGTGCCACCCGGTGGTGCATGCCGTACCGGGCGTCATGCGACGGAGCAGTTGCTGCTCGACGGTGCGCCCGGACGAGAGGAACGCGTGCGCCTTGTAGAGCGAGTGCGCGACGAGGTGCAGCAGTGCGAGGCCATACGCGCCGAGTCCGCACTCGAGCAGCATGAAGCCCATCTGCGCGCAGGTGGACCAGGCGAGCGAGACCTTCACGCTGACTCGCGTCGTCATGACCAGGGCGGCGAGCACTGCGGTGCATGTGCCGGCGATGACCAGTAGCGTCTGCGCGCCATCCAGCCGGCCGAACAGGCCTGACATCCGGATCAGCACGAAGCCACCGACGTTCACGATGCCCGCGTGCAGGAAGGCCGACACCGGCGTGGGTGCCTCCATCACCTGGATCAGCCAGCCGTGGAACGGGAGCTGTGCCGAGCGGATGCCGACACCGGTGACGAGCAGCAGGCCAGCCAACTGCACCGCGGCAGGCATGTGTTCCATTCCTGCCGCCTGTGTGAGCAGCTCATCGATGCGCTGCGTGCCCATGCTGCGCCAGAGGATCGCAACCCCAACCAGGATGACGACATCCGCCACTCGGCTGAGGAGAAACTTCTTGTGGGCGGCGATCAGCGCCGGTGCGCGGTCACCGTAGAACGTGAGCAGCTGATGCAGCGTCAGGCTCGATACCATCCACGCGAGCGCCAACACGAGCAGGTCGTTGGTCACGACGAGCAGCGAGACCGCCGCCATGGTCGCGAGGAACCATCGGACGTACCCCGACCGTCCCTGCTCGCCATCCAGGTAGCGATCGGAGAAACGGAGGATGAGCCCCGCGACGCCAGTGATCAGCACGAGCATGACCGCAGTGAGCGGGTCGAGCCGCACGCTCATCGCGAGGTGGGGAAAGCTGGGCAGGGCAACCGTCTCGACCCCCACTCCGCGAGCGACGAGGGCGGCCGCGACCAGGAGGGCGAGGAGCGCGGCAAGGGCGGTCAAACCCAGTGACACCGTCCAGCGGCGCTGCGGCAGGCGTGCGAAGAGACGCTCGGGGAGCAGTGCCCCAAGGAGATACGTGAGGGGGATGAGCAGCAGCAGTATGGTCCGAGCAGGCATCGGCATCCGGGTGAGGGTAGACACGCCGGAATCTAGAGGTGAATGTTCATTCTGTAAAATACATCTTTCAGCCAATAACGTTCTGTTTTATGGAACATTCACGCATTTCCGCCGCGATTCGCCTCAACTACCACCACCTGTACTACTTTCGCGCCGTGGCGCACGAGGGGAATCTGACTCGAGCGGCCAGGCAGCTCAACGTGGCGCCGTCGGCCCTGTCCACCCAGATCCGGCAGCTGGAGGTGCAGCTCGGCCAGCCGCTGTTCGCTCGGCAGGGGAAGACGCTGGCGCTGACCGAGGCGGGCCGCATTGCGCTGGGCTATGCCGACACGATCTCGGACGCGGGCAACGAGCTGGTGGCGACGCTTCGTGAGGGACGTCGGCAGGAGCGTCAGGTGCTCCGCGTGGGAGCGGTGGCAACGCTGTCGCGCAACTTCCAGCGCGGATTTCTGGCACCGCTGGTCGGCAAGCCGGATGTGGAACTGGTCCTGCACTCCGGCTCGCTGCGCGAGCTGCTGTCCAACCTCGAGACGCACACGCTCGACCTCGTGCTGTCGAACCGCCGCGTGCAGGAGGATGCGGGCACCGCGTGGCGCTGTCGCCGGATCGCGCGGCAGCAGGTCAGCCTCGTGGGGCCGCCGCGTCACGGGACACCGTTTCGCTATCCCGACGATCTCGCCACCGTGCCGCTGATCCTTCCAAGCCGGGACAGCGACATCCGCACGGCGTTCGACCTGATCTGCGAACAGCAGGGCATCCGCGTGAACGCCGCGGCTGAGGTGGATGACATGGCGATGCTGCGCCTGCTGGCGCGTGACGGCAACGCCGTGGCGCTGGTGCCGGCGGTGGTGGTGATCGATGAGCTGCGGTCGGGCATCCTCGAGGAGTACGCTGCGGTGCCGCACCTGTACGAGGAATTCTACGCGATCAGCGTGCGGCGACAGTACCAGCATCCGCTGGTGCCGCCGCTGCTGGAGCAGGCGGCGGCGGCGACGTTGTCGGCGTGGCGGTAGAAAAAAAACCGCTCCCCGGGGGTTCAGCTTCCTGCCGGCCGCGCCGATCCTGTCGCCGGAAATTGTCGGGTGCGCGTCATGCTTCAGCCGGGTGTCTCTCGTTCGTGGTTGATGAACTCGAACCAGGATCCTACCCTTGGTTCGGGATATCGCTTATCCCGAACTAAAAGCCCCGAAACGTTTACCATGCCTGCCCGTCGCGTTTCTCTGATCTGGCAGCACG
>CAYMQV010000354.1:0-3414 GCA_964392395.1 uncultured Gemmatimonadaceae bacterium | reverse complement strand
ACTTCGGCCAGCGTTGGCAGCGTCCGGAACAGCAGGGCGACGTTCGTCGCGAGGAATCCGTCATCGCGTTCTTCACCGGCAGCGTAACTCGCGTACCCTTCCGAGAACCACAGTGGCGCGGCGTCACCAACGACATCGTGCAATGCGATGTGCGCCAGTTCGTGTCGGAGGACCTGCATGGGATTTCCCGCGTCGGCACTGGCGTGCCCACCCTGCACGATCACGCGATGCTGCTCGACGAAGGCAACCGCCGCCGCCCACCGTCGCGTGGCCGTTCCCGTCCACTCACGGAACACCACTGGGTCCGGGGCGATCTGAATCACGATCCGCAATGTACCGCGAGGCAGATCCGGGAATGAATCGCGCCGGCTTGCCTCGTCGAGCACCGCCGTGGCCATGGCGCGATCCGCCGGATAGTGCAGCACCGTGAATCGGCCGCGGTCGATGCGGAGGGCACCAGGCGGCGCGCCGTGCACCGCCGTCAGCGGGATGAGCGCCGACAGCAGTGCGACGATCCAGACCCTGACGACGTGCGCTATGCGACGCGGGAGGGAGCGCCTCCGTCCGCGATGGTCGCCAGCATGTCCCTGCAACGCGCACTCCATGGGTTGAACTTGTTCAGGTCAGCACCCTTGCGCCACGCGGCAATTGCGTCATCGGTCCGGTCGGCAAACCAGAGTACCCGCCCAAGTTCGAAACGGGCCTCGATCAGGTTCGGCCCCAATTCGATCGCCCGCAGCAATGCCCCGATCGACTCGGCATAGCGCCGTTCCTCGAAGTGCACGAGCCCCAGATAGTAGTGCGCGTACAAGGTTGCCTTTCGATCCGAATCAAGCGTGATCGCCCGCGTCAGGTGCTCGAGGGCCAGATCGAAGTGCTTGCGTCGCATCCATACGTAGCCGACGTTGATGTGCGCCAGCGCGTGATCGGGAACGCGATCGAGCACGTGCTCGAAGAGCGCCATCGCCGAGTCGAATTTTCCTTGCGACATCTGCGCCCAGCCGAGCAGCGTTTCGGCGTGCGCGTCGCCGGGGTTGAGGGTCAGCGCCTTGTCGAGCGCTTCCTCGGCTCCCAGGTAGTCACCCGTCGCAATCCGACTCCAGCCACGCTCGACGAAGGTTGACGCATTCAGCTCGTCGATGACGCGCGGCTGACCCTGCGCGGCACCCGCGGGCGAACGGGCAACAGTGACCGCGCCGTCAGTGGCTCGAGTCGTCACGCCGGAAGGCGACTGGGTGGCGGCCTCCGCCGTCACGACGGCGGCGCGACCTGGCGCGGCGGACGCCGCAGGTACCGTCCGCGATAAATCGCTGGCCGCCGGGATCGCCGCAGAGTTCAGCGGAGTCAGCGACGAGCCACCGCCAGCGCCGAATCGCGTCTTCCAGCCATCAATCAGCGAGCGCACCTCGCCCTGCAAGGTTTCGAGCAGCTGCGCGTGTTGCTCAACCGCGCGATGCAGAATGAAGATTCGCTGCTTCAGCACCACCCCATGCTCGTCGGCCGGCGGCGCGTCCGCCAAGGCGCGCGCGAGATCGTCCACCTGCGCACGCAGGGGGCTCAGCAGATCGTCCGCTGCGGAGGGGAGGATCGTCACGCACGCTCCAAGAGACTTTCGCCGACCGGCCGCGCCGTCGCGCTGTCGAGCGCGGCAGGAGAGGACAAGACTATCGGGATGCTGGCTCCGATCACAGGCATCGCTGCCGCCCGCGGATGCTATGCATCACGATCCGTGGGCGGGCCGGTTCGACGATCACGGAACGGCACAGCCGGCCACCGACGTCTTCGGTCCGGACGGGAATGCCAGCGGCAGCGCGCGTCTGGAGTGCGACCGCAATGTTCTGCGCGGCGATAACCGGCTTGCCAACCGATGCAATGCCCGGGAACATCGAGGCGCCGCACACGCGTGCGGCGGCAAGCGGCGATGCAGCCCCGTGTTCCCTGAGCAGCGTCATCAGCGCGGGCACGGCGGTATCGGCATCCGTGCTCAACGGGCCATCGCCCTGGTCACGCGCCGGCAGCATGCAATGCGCCAGGACGGCGAGCTGCTGGGCAGGCGAGAAGATGCTGCTGGCGAGACACGAGCCGAGCCCGACGGTCGTCACGGTGCGGTCGCCTGGCGCGACGCCGAGGTCGCCCATGCCAACCACGGCGCCCTCGGGTGCGGCCACGGGGTCAACCGCCGGCAGCGACTCCGTCAACGTGATCACGACGCACGCCGAATGGCATCGAGACTGAGCTGCGCCTGGCGGTTGCCCGGATCGAGCTCGAGCACACGATCCCAGCACCGTTGCGACTCGGCAACCTCGCCCCGCTGGTAGCGTAGTTCACCGAGCTTGAGATAGATGTCCGGTCCAAGCGCCGGTTCGAGTCGCACGGCACGCTGGTACGATTCCATGGCGTCATCGAACCGTGCAACGCGATAGGCGAGATCGCCAACGGTCTTCTGGAAGGGTGCGAGGTTTGCGGCGTGCAGCATGCCACGCTCGACCGCCGCCGCAGCGGCGGTGAGCGCCCCGCGCGTGAGCATCAGCGCGGCATAGTTCGCGTGCAGCACACCCACCGACGGGTGAGTGCGGATGCCCTCTTCGAGCAACGCCTGCGCCTGATCCGCGTCATCGCGTGCAGCGGCCACCAGCGACGCATGATGGAACCAGACCGCCGGCGGAGCGTCGCCGTCGAAGCGCGTGCGGGCCGACGCCAGCAGTTGATCTGCCCGTGCGAAGTCACCGAGACGGAACGCATGCAGCGCGCGCGACAGTTCGACTTGCGGCGCTGCCTGCGGCGCGGTGCGCGCTGCCCGCTCGAGCGTCCGCGCCGAGTCCAGTTCCCTCCCCAGCCCTTCGTACGCGAGGGCGAGGTGATGCAGCACGGTGGCCGATGTCTCGTCACGCTGCGCCAGTGGCTCGAGCCATCCCACCGCGTCGTCCCAGGCACCCTGTTTCAACGCCAGCAGGCCCAGCTGGTGACGCGCAATCGGATCGTTGGGTGACGCTTCCACCACGCGGCGGAACTCCCGCGCGGAATCCTCGATCATCCCGGCCTTTGACAGCGCGAGCCCCATCTTGAGCGCTTTCTCCGCCGTGAAGACACCGCTGTCGGCGTCATCAAGGCGCATGGATTCAGCATTGTGCACCTGAATCAGCAGCCCTAGCATGGCCAACTCGTAGAGCGCCTTGCCCACGGTGAACTCGCCGAGTCCCGACCGCTCGATGACGGCGCGGATCGATCGGCGCCCGTCGAGCAGGTGGGCCACCTCCGCGAGTTCCCCGCTCAAGGGTGTCGAGACGCCTGCGCGCGCCGCGTCCATCTCGAAGACGAGATCGAAGCTGGCGAAGCGACGTTCGACGAGCGCCCATTCGTCGGTACGCCGTGCGCCTTCCATGAGCAGCGATTCCGGATTGATCGCCGTCGCCA
>CAYMQV010000353.1:0-3449 GCA_964392395.1 uncultured Gemmatimonadaceae bacterium | reverse complement strand
GGATATCCGACGCGTACCTTCACCAGGAAACGGTCGAGTTGTGCCTCCGGTAGCGGGTAGGTGCCTTCGAACTCCACCGGATTCTGGGTGGCGACCACCGTGAAGCGCTGGCCAAGGTCGTGCCGCGTACCGTCGACGGTCACCTGCTTCTCCTGCATCGCTTCGAGCAGCGCGGCCTGTGTCTTGGCCGGCGCCCGGTTGATTTCGTCAGCAAGCAGGATGTCGGCGAAGAGCGGACCGGGCCGAAACTCGAATCGTCCATCGCCACCGCGCAGCACCGAAGTCCCGGTGATGTCGGCGGGCATCAGATCCGGCGTGAACTGAATCCGTCCGAAGCGTACGCCGCAGGCACCGGCCACCACCCGCACCAGCAATGTCTTGGCGACGCCCGGCACACCTTCGAGCAGCACGTGACCACGCGCCAGCAGCGCGGCCAGGAGCTCGTCGATCGCCAGATCCTGACCCATGATGCGGCGGCGAATCGCGGTACGCAGGGCCTCGATGGCGTCGGCCGGGGAAAACGATTGTTCAGGCGTGGTCATGAGCGTTGGAAGTGTCGGTCACGGAGTGAGGCACTCCGCATCAATGTGCGCTGCCGATGCACGCAGCGCAGGCAGGTCGGACGGCGCGGCCGGTGACTCGATGGCCCGCGCCAGCCGCGCCGCATCGTCGGCGATGGTCGGATGCCGCTCGGCCAGTGCAGCCAGGAACGCCGTGTCATCGAGTGTACGCCAGCGTCCTGCCGCGTGCCGGCGACGAATCCCGCGTGCGAGCATGCGCGCCACCGTGCGTGTCCCGCGCACCGCCTGCCACGCCGTTGCCAGCGCGTCCACATGTTCGAGTGCGGAACGGCGCTCCTCTCGCGCGTGATGCACGGGGGCGAGGGTGCGACGGCCTCGCGCCAGCAGCAGGAGCACGCCTGCGGCCATCAGCGTGAGCACCATTCGGCCAGGGCCCGTGCCCACGAGCCATTCGCCGAGCACCACGCCCGGGCCATCCGTTCGCAGCCCCTGGTAGTACTCCGCGAAGACGATCGTCCGTTGCCGGCCTCTGGACAGATACTCCAGCCCGCGAACCACCGTCAGCGCCGAGCCCTGTGCACAGTCGCGCATCTGGTCGGTGCGCAGGATATCCGGATCGGCGAGCGCAACGACGCGGCCCTTGTCCAGCGTGAACGCAACCACGGTTGGCTCGAATTTCGGCATGCGGCTCGTGTCACGCGGAAAGTCGGCGGGCGGCGTCTTCGCCGTCAGCGAGTCCCGGGCCCCACCACTCTGCCGCTCGGCAACATCGGTGATCTGTCGACGTTCGTGCACATCACTCGACAGCAGCGTGATTGCGCCAGTCGGAAACGGTGCACCTGGCGGGCCATTCTCGGCCGTATCGCGGGCGGTGAGGAAGGTGAGCATCCGCGGACGCACGCGCAGCGTCGAGAAGGCGTCTGTCTCAGTTGGGCAGGTACCGAGCGGGGTCGCCGTCACCAGGCCCGGCTCTCCCTGTCGCAACCCGAGTGCCGTCAGCAATCGGAACGGCCCCGTCCCTGAGGGTGCAACCAGCAATCCCGCACCACGGCGGACGGCATCCAGCAGTGCTTCTCGTTCGGCGGGCTGCATTGCAGTTGGCCCGCCAAAGACGGCGTAGATCACCGACGTGTCGAGGGGCGCGCTGAGCGGCAACCCAGTCGTGCGGACCTCCCACCCCAGTCGGCGCGCGAGGTCCGACGCCAGCCGGGCATTCCCCGGTCCGTACTTCAGCGTCGTCAGCCGCGTTTCCGTCGCGTTGTCGCTCAAGGGCGTCAGCAGCACCACCAGACCAACAAGCCCCATCAGCATCCCGACCGTGATCAGTGTCGCGCGTCGCGCCCGCCGGCGCGCGACACCGTCGTCGATGTCGATGGCGGCCGAGGGGAGCGGGGTGTCGGCCATCAGGCCGCCTGGGCCGGCAGCGCCACGGCCGACGACCGGAGCATCGGCGCGGCCAGGGTCTCGAGGTGCGTATATCGCGTCGAATCACAGAGGCCATCTCCATAAGCGACCACATCGTACACCCGCGCGAACGACTGGTACGGCAGCCACAGTCCATCGCCGGTGGCCCGC
This sequence comes from uncultured Gemmatimonadaceae bacterium, assembly GCA_964392395.1. Lineage (GTDB taxonomy): Bacteria > Gemmatimonadota > Gemmatimonadetes > Gemmatimonadales > Gemmatimonadaceae > JACMLX01. Next base: position 1,353 of record CAYMQV010000353.1, on the reverse strand, counting down.
AGATCCCGACCATAGTCACCAACGGTCTTGGATGGGTGACGGCGTACGCGCTTCTGCTCGACCAGTCGGGTGACGACGGCCGCGTGCAACAGGTGTGCGGCCTCCACGAACGCGCCCTGGGCCGAGAGACCTCGCGCCTGCGCGAGTTGTTCGTCAGCCGTGATCGGGACTTCCCGTCGGCTGGCGGCTTCGCGACGGGCTCTCGCCACCATGATCGTGCGGATGATGCTGGCGGCAATGGCGACGGCGATCAGCGAGAGCGAGATCAGGTACGTGCCGCGACTGCCGCTGGCCTCCGTGAACAGGTCGTTCAGCAGCCGGGTGAACCAGTCCCAGAAGCGAGAGAACAACGTGGTGGTGAGATTCTGGCGATACCCTCGCTCGAGCACGATGCTCGAGATCGTGTCGCGCACCGCCGCCGCGGGAATTGGTGCCTGAAGCAACACGCGTTCTCAGCCGGTGGTGAGCGAGTTCGGTGAGCCCAGCGCATCCAGCGCCGCGTCCAGGTCCGCGCCTTCGCGCCGCACCCGCAGGTCGGCGTAGGTCAGCAACATGATGCTCCCCACGATCGGAATCACGGGAATCATGATCACGCTCATCAGCGCTGCCACCATCTGCTGCTGATCCTGGAATGCTGCCAGCAGACCGGCCAGCACCAGATACACCACCCCGACGATCACCAGCACCAGTCCATACGTCTTCGCCAGCAAGAAGTAGCTGCCGCTCGAGAGTGCCTGGGACCGCTTCAGTGCATCAACCGGTCCAACCTCTTCGGCGATGATGAGCGACGTCATGATGGCCGATCGTGCGAAGACCGTCAGGAACACGAACATGATGCAGAAAAGCACCACGATCGCGGCCAGCACGGCGCCGATCGCGGCGGCCGTGCCCGAATTGCCAAGCGCCGCAAGTGTGGTTCCGCCTGACGCGGCCAGGAATGCGGCAACGGCGATCACGGGGAGCGCGATGATGATCAGGATCAGCAGCAAGAGAATGTTGGAACCGAGGAGCGCGAAAATCCGTCGGAAGGCCGAGAGAAAGGCGTTCCAGACCGTCGGCAGCGGCTCACCGCGGAGCAGCGCCAGCGCACCGGCGATGATCGCGCCTGATTGCACGGTGGCGAATGCGTACGTCAGGATGGTGAGCGGGAAGAGGGAGGCCTGCTGCCGCAGCAAGGCGACCGGATCCGTTGGTGTCGTCGGAAACATGATCAACGCAATGACCGACTGAATCAGCCCCGGAATGGCACCGATCGCCGCGATGCGAAGGAAGTAGCCGAATTGCGGACGAATGAGTTGCACTGCGCCATCGACGATTTCGGTCGCCGATCGGGGCGGGAGCGGGGGCAGTGCG
>CAYMQV010000352.1:0-3450 GCA_964392395.1 uncultured Gemmatimonadaceae bacterium | reverse complement strand
GAGGGCGCGTTTGCCGACATCGGTGGCTGGGACACGCACGTGAATCAGGGGGGTGCCACAGGCCAGCTCGCCAACCGACTGCGCGAGTTCGGTGATGGCGTCGCGGCGCTGGTGGCGGACCTTGGCGATCGGATGGGCGACGTGGTGATTCTGACGATGACCGAGTTCGGGCGGACGGCGCGCGAGAACGGCAATGGTGGCACCGACCACGGCCATGCGGGGTCGATGTTCGTGATTGGCGGTGAAGTAAAGGGCCGCGATGTGCATGGCCGCTGGCCAGGGCTGGCGCCGGAGCAGCTCAACGAAGGGCGCGATCTGGCGCTCACCACGGACTTCCGGTCGGTGTTTGGTGAGATCGTGAGCACGCACCTTGGCGGTCGGGAGCTGGAGCGGGTCTTTCCCGGCTATTCCGGTTCGCCGGATAGCTGGTTGCGTGTGCTGCGCGGCACCCGGGCGTCAGCGGCCGGTGCAGGCGGCTGACGTTCCGGGCACTTGGCGTGACAGATACCTTGACGTTCAGCCGACGCGCCGATGTATCGGCTGATGGCTCATTTCTGTGATTCCCTCGTGCCTGCTTCGCGCGCCACTCTGCTCCTCGTCTTTGCCATTGCCACCGGAACGCTCGTGGCTGGCTGTTCCTCTTCTGCAGCGACCTCCGACAAGGTCACACCTGCGGCGCGCGATTCGACACCGGCCACAAGGGCGACGGACACCACCGTTGGACCGGTGACGGCGGCCAGCGCCGGATCGACAGGGAAGATCCCGGTGCTGATGGTACATCTGGTGGCCGACACCGACGCGGTCTGGACGATCACCAGGGCGCGGTTTCGGCAGACCCTCGAGTCGCTGTACGCCCACGATTACCGCCCGATTACCGTGGCGCAGCTGATCGACAAGCGGATCGACGTGCCGGCTGGCAAGCGCCCGGTGGTCTTCACCTTCGATGATGCGTCGGCCTCGCAGTTCCGCTACATCGAGAAGAACGGTCAGCTCGAGGTGGATCCCGAGAGCGCAGTCGGCATCTGGCTGGCGTTCTCACGCAAACATGCGGACTGGAAGCCACGCGCGACGTTCTGCATGCTCAGCGGCGCCGAGGCGGGACGCAGCTTCTTCGGGAACAAGAACATCGACGGACAGAAGACCGAGTGGCGCTTCCGGAAGTTGCAGTTCCTACGTGAACAGGGTTTCGAGTTGTGCAACCACACGCTGTGGCACGCAAACCTGGCGAAGTACCCGGAGCCGTTCATCCAGGAACAGATCGCGCGCGGCCAACTGGCGATTGATTCAGCCGTGCCCGGGTACAAGGTGCGCACGTTTGCGCTTCCGCTCGGGGTGTGGCCGAAGAATCGCGCACTGGCGCAACGTGGCGAGTGGCGCGATCCGAAGAGTGGCGTGGTCACGCGGTACAACTACGATGCCATTCTCGAAGTCGCCGGTGGGCCGAGCGTGAGTCCGTTCGATCCCACGTTCAATGCGCATGCCATCAAGCGGTTCAACGTGTACTTCGATGCCGTCGATACGCTGATCGCACGGCTGGAGCGCGCGAACTCCGGCTACGTGGTGCCCGAACGGCGCTGAGCCGCCGTCAGTCGCGCGCGATGTAGCGCCGCCCGTCGGGCTTCGAGCCACCAGACGGCGCTCATCGACGCCAGAGAACCGAGCATGCCGACGACCGCGGTGCCGATACCGGCGTCCGTCCCGAACGCCGACCCCACCGCGACATACGCCAGCGTGCCAGCGACGACGGTGATTCCGCCGCGCACGCGTGGATACCAATAGGCGCGCGTCTCTTCGGGGCTGGGCTGTGTGGAGTCAGGCTGAGTCACAACGAGATCTGGAGCAGGAGACGATGGAAGCCGGAGAGCTGAAGCTGGGGCGACGGGGCGTGTTGCGCCACCGTCGTGGAATCAGGAGACGCCTGGTCGGGTCTCAGAACTTCCATCCACGCAGTGATCGCAGCGCAGTATCCAGCGCGTCGCGTTGCTCCGGCTGTGTTGCGCGCTCGAGCAGCTGTTCATAGGTGTAGACGGCGAGGTCGAGCGCATCGTAGTCCTTTTCTGCGCCGGCGAGCGCGGCTGCGTTGTCGGCGAGGTTCGCCATCGCCAGCTCGTCCTCGGGGAATCGGTCGACGATCTGTTTCCATCGGGTGGTACGGTCGCGCGGATCGCTTTCACTGAGGGCCCACATATGCCATCCCCCGCGATTGGTGGGATCGGCGGCGATGGCCCGTTCGGCGAGTTCACCGACGACGACCGGTCCGCGGCCACTGAGCCAGTAGGCGTTGGCCAGAATGACGAGGGCGCGCGCATTGGTCGGCTGCGCAGCCACCACCTTCTCGTAGAGCGGGCCAGCGACTTCGGGAATGGTGCGGTACGGCTCGGCGGCTTCGATCAGGACATCGGGCATGGCTGCTGCCGCGATGCGGTCGAGGGAAGCGAAGAGGGCACCGGTGTCGGCGGTGGCCTGATACTCGGTGACGGCGTGAGCGACGGCCGTCCGGGGATCACTGTGCGTGGTCATTGGGTGAAAGCTAGCCATGGCACGGTCGGGCAACGCCGCGGACGGCCCCACGCCACCGACAACCCTCCGGGCGGGATTCAACTGGCGCAAATTTGCGCCGACTGCAGCTGGATGGCTTGCGCTCGCGGCACCCTGTGACGATACTCTGGTTCAAGCGTTTGAGAGCTGGAAGCCCTGCGAGTCCACGCGGGTCCCTCCCCCGAACGTGTGCATCCGAGGTCGGTGTGGCCGATTGCCCGCCCTCCTGAGTGCCTCCGCCAATCGCAGTGTGTCGGTTCCGTCGCGGTTGGTTCCGTCTGTCCACGATCGTCCGTTCGACGTGTCGTCGCCGCGTTTGAGTGCCGTTCCGCAGTAGCCCGGGTTACAGCCCGACAAAGCTTTTTTCATCGTGATCGTTTCCTGCCCCCGCGTCGTTCCAGATCGCGCGGTGCGTGAAGATCTCGAGTGTACCGAAGGGGTGCCACGCGCTGCGTGCACCTTTGCGCGCCGGTGATTTCGCACCGTGCCGTGCCCAGTAAACCACGTCGCACATGGATGACATGACCGAACCCCGCCGCCCCTCTTCGGGGCGCGGTCCGCGTTCCCCGCGTAAGTCTGCGCAGGGTGACGAGCCGAACCCGTACAAAGACAGCAGTGATGCGCCAGCCGCGGTGGTGACCGCGCGGAAGCCTGCCGGAGCGAAGACCGCGGCGGCGAAGGCGACCGAGGCGACGCCCGCCGCCGTCAAGACTACGGCGACGAAAGCGACCGCGACGAAAGCGACCGCGACGAAAGCGACCGCAACGAAGGCGACCGCAACGAAGGCGACCGCAACGAAAGCGACTGCGACGAAAGCGACCGCAACGACAGGCGCCGTAGCTCCGGCACTCCTGGCCGCGGCGCCTGTCGTTGCGGTCGCTTTCGTCGCAGTCGCTTTCGTTGCGGTCGCCT
>CAYMQV010000351.1:3074-3459 GCA_964392395.1 uncultured Gemmatimonadaceae bacterium | reverse complement strand
CCACCGTTCTCCATGGCGCCCAGATATCCGGCCAGGTGTGGCAGCGTTGGCAGTGACGAACGCCAGATTGCGGTGTCGTGCAAGTGATTGACTGCCGCGATGGCGGAGAACACCGCTATCAGCAGCGCCGACGACGAGCTGACGCCCGCCGCCACCGGCAGATCGCTTTCGAAGGCGATATCGACGCCGCGTCGCACGTCGGGAAAGTTGCGCGCGATGCGCCGGGCCGCGGTGGCGACATAGTTCGACCAGTGGCCGTCCGGGGCGGTGGCGCTGAGATCGAGCAACGTTTCGCAGGCGATGTCTGAACCAGCGTCGAACACCCGCACCCGAGAATCGCTGCGCGGAGCGGCACGCGCAATGAACCCTCGCTCCACGGCGATCA
>CAYMQV010000351.1:0-3064 GCA_964392395.1 uncultured Gemmatimonadaceae bacterium | reverse complement strand
CCTCGATTCGCCCGGGGGACCAGACACTCACCCGGCCGCTGACCGCGGCATCACGCGCCCCGAGGGACGCATCGCAGCGAGCGAGCGTGAGTGATTTCCGATGGCACTCGGCTGGTGAGAAGCCCGACCGTGACAGCGCCAACGCGAACCGACGCGCCGACGCTGCCACTAGAGCACCACCGGCCGGTCGCGCAACACCCGAGCCACACCGTCTATATCGCCCCGCGTCGACAGATCGAGCACGCCGTCGTCGCTCCGCAGCACGGTGAATGGCTCACCGAGCTCCGTCATCGCGAGGCGAACGGCATCCTGCAATTCCAGCTCCCCTCGCACACTCGGCACCACGCGGCGACAGGCCTCGAAGATCACCGGCGTGAAGGACCAGAGATTCATGCTCACCAGCGAATGATCGATCAGCGCTGCGTATGTCGCGTCGTCGGGCTTCTCGACGATTCCGGTCAGCATGCCGTCCGCATCGTGCTGCAGCAGGGCGAACTGCCGCACGCGGTTTTCCGGGATGTTGCTGTTGGCCACCAGTCCTGCCACTGCAAATCCAACGGCGCCAGATGTCTCCAGCTGTGCCAGCGCATGGCAGGCCGCGACAGGATAGTAGTTGTCGCCGTTCATCACCAGCACGCACGTTCCGTCGGCAAACGCCTCCGCCGCCGCGACCGCGCCGGCGGTTCCGTTGGGCGTGTCCTGGATGGCGAAGTGCACGCGCACCCGATGCAACGCGACGGATGCATAGTAGGTCCTGATCGCATCGTGCTCGGGGCCGATGACCAGACACACATCCCTGATCCCCGCATCAGCCAGCGCGCTCATCGCGTGATCGAGGAAGGGCCGACCGACGGGGATCATCGCCTTCACACCACCATCGGCCACGCGCGCCTGCGCCGCATCGAGCTGCGCGCCCGCGTCCTCGCGACGCATGCGCGTTCCCAGCCCGCGCGCCAGAATCACGGCCCTGGTGGTGACGGGCATGCGTTACTTCCCGCTGGCGACGGTCTCCGACGAGGACCGCCAGATGCGCGGCAGGATCTGCGACAGGCCGAGGAAACTCCCGATGCCGATCCCGAGCCAGACCAGCGCCTGCGTGGTGTAGCCATAGAGCCAGCTGCCCACACCGAAGAGCGCCGCATAGACGAAGGCACAGCCGAGAATCCAGCCCAGCATCGCCATCGGGAGTGAATCGTCGGATGCCGGCAGCCCCGTGCGCGCACGGATCGCATTCCACCCGGGGCCGGCCGGCCGCACCAAGGCGTAGAACTTCTCCAGCACGGTGCGATCCGTGGCCGGTCCGAAATACGCCACCGACACCCACACCACCGTGGTGATGGCGACGCCGATGAGCAGGGAGATGTGCGACGGAATCTGCGCGCCGTTCTTGGTCGCGATGAAGAATCCTATCGCCACGAGGAACGACGTGACCATGGCGGCGATCTCGCACCACGCGCTGACCCGCCACCAAAACCAGCGCAGCAGATACAGCAGTCCGGTTCCGGCGCCGATCGACATCAGCAGTTCGAACGACTGTCGGGCCGAATCGAGCACGAACGTCAGCAGCGCGGCGAGTATCATCAGCGCGGCGGTGACGAGCCGGCTGACCATGATATAGTGCTTCTCGCTCCGCCCCGTCCTGCCGAATCGACGATAGACGTCATGCACCAGATACGAGGTGCCCCAGTTCAGATGCGTCGCGATGGTCGAGACGTACGCGGCGAGCATGCCGGCAATCATCAGGCCCATGAATCCGGCGGGAAGGAACTTCAGCATCGCCGGATACGCCATGTCGTTGCCGATCAGCTTGGGATCGACGTAGGGGAAGGTCCGTGTGATGTCAGAGAGTTCGGGAAACACGAGGATCGAGCTCAGTGCCACGATGATCCACGGCCAGGGACGCACGGCATAGTGGGCGAAGTTGAAGAACAGCGTGCCGGCGAGCGCATCATTTTCCGACTTGGACGCCAGCATGCGCTGCGCGATGTAGCTGCCGCCGCCCGGCTCCGCCCCGGGATACCACACCGACCACCACTGCACCGTGATCGGAATGATCAGGACCGAGAGCGTCAGCCCCCAGTCCGAGAAGTCGGGGACGAGACTGAGTGTGCTGGCGGGTAGTTTCGCGAAGAGGCCCGCCAGGCCGCCGACCTCCGGCTGCTGCACGGCGAAGTACGCCGCCGAGAACGAGCCGGCCATGGCAATGCCGAACTGGATGAAGTCCGTCACCAGCACCCCCCACAAGCCCGACGTCGCGGCGAAGGCGATGTTTATGCCAGCGCAGATTGCCAGCGTCTGCCACATCGGCCAGCCAAGCATCACGTTCGCGATCTTGGCCGCCGCCAGATTCACGCTCGCCATGATGACGAGGTTGAAGAACAGGCCGAGATACACCGCCCGGAAGCCGCGTACGAAGGTGGCGGCCTTGCCCGAGTACCGGATCTCGTAGAACTCGAGGTCCGTGAGCACGTTGGACCGGCGCCAGAGCCGCGCGTAGAAGAACACGGTCATCATGCCAGTGAGCAGGAACGACCACCAGGCCCAGTTGTTGGCGACGCCCTTCGACCGGACGAGGTCCGTCACGAGGTTGGGCGTATCGGTGGAAAATGTCGTGGCAACCATCGACACACCGACCAGCCACCAGGGGGCGGAGCGGCCGGACGTGAAGAACTCGGACGTACTCGACCCGGCTCGCTTCGCCAGCACGATGGCCGGCAGGAAGGAGACGACGATCGAGACGACAACGATGATCCAGTCGAGGGTGGTCAGGGTCACGGCGGGCCGGGCGGAAGGGTCGCGGCGCCGATCAGAAGTCTCATCGGCTGCACTGGTACGCAAAGAAACGAGCGGGCTGGGCGGTCGCTACAGGGGGCGCGTATACGGAGCCCGTTGGGTTCGCCGGACGTCGGTGCCGTCAGCGCAATGCGGCGATCTCCGGCGAGAGCGGCTGGAGATCGACGTCGTCACTCGCTTCCCACCGCCGCCCGTAGCCCGTAGACACCGCGAGCAAGACGGCACCTGTCAGCGCCCAGGCGTAGGTGTTGTGGAGACCGATGCTCAGTGC
>CAYMQV010000350.1:0-3464 GCA_964392395.1 uncultured Gemmatimonadaceae bacterium | reverse complement strand
TCGGGGAGTTCGTTGCGCCTGACGGGGACGGTAAGGACGCGCCGGCGTGGTATCGAGGCCTGAAGCCGTTTCTGGTCGCGAACACGAGCGGGGAGTTCCCCGGGTACAACCTCGACATTCCCGATCAGCGACGCGCCGACGTCTGGATCTGGGAGTTGGGCAAGTTCGTCGGCGCGGGGGCGATGCCCCAACTGCAGATCGTGCGGTTGCCGAACGATCACACACACGGTGCGTCAGCCAGGAAGCCCACGCCCTTCGCACACATGGCGGACAACGATCTTGCGCTCGGCCGCATGGTCGAGGCGCTCTCGAAGACCCCGTTCTGGGAGAGTACCGCCGTTTTCGTGCTCGAGGATGATGCGCAGAACGGCCCGGATCATGTCGATTCGCATCGCTCCGTGATGCTGGTCATCTCGCCGTGGGCGCGCGCCGGTGCGCATCACCGGTTTGTGAATACCACCGATGCCATTGCCACGATGGAAGCGCTGCTCGGACTCGATGCACTGTCGCCGTATGATCACTACGGTCGGCCATTGCGCGAGATCTGGCGTTCGTCGCCCGACGTTCGACCGTACACGGCGCTGGTGCCATCCACACCACTCACGGATCGTAATCCCGAACGCGGCACCGGCGCGATCGAGTCACGGAAACTTGATCTGCGCTACGAGGATGTTGCTGAGGAGGATTTGTTCAACCGGATTCTCTGGTACACGATCAAGGGTCGTGCCGTACCCTATCCTGGCCCGACGCGGATGTCGGCAGCGGAGGTCGTGAGACACCGATAGTTGCAAGGGAATCCGCTTCAGCCGACGGACCCTGCACGCGTCCGGCTGCAGTTGACGCCGCGCCACGATACCAGCACGATCGTGGTTCCCGAGTGGACTACGCCGAGCAGCGTTCGTCCGCGAGTCCGCGAGTCCGCGAGTCCGCGCGATCGCACGCGCGTCATCGCGACCGCCGTGACACGCGCTCCGGGAACGCGATCACATTGGGCACGGTTCAACCTCAGTCGTCGAGCGCCGAAGAGAAGAACCCCTCCCTTCGCATCCGGCCACAATGAGTCACGCATAGCGTGCAGTGCATCTCGCTCGGTCAGTGCGACATTTCGTCAACTGCTGCGGTTTCGTGGCATGCGAAAAGTTGAGATTGCTGTGAAACCTGTCATCACAGTCTATTTGCGTAGCGTCTCGAGTCGATTTCGCAGGACTGGGGGTCTTCGGCCGGTGTACCGCTTCCATCCACCGTCTGTTTCTGGAGTCACATCATGGCATGGTTGGCCGTAGCCCAGGTGCTGATCGCGGCGTCGGTGCTGTTCGTCTGGATCGTTCGGCTCGAGAACGTCGAGCGTGAATTCGTCGAGTACGGCATTCCACCCCTGATCCGGAACGCAGTGGGAGCGGCCAAGATTGCGCTCGCAACATTGCTGATCGCGGGTCTCTGGCATCCCGATCTGGTGCCGGCACCCGCGATCCTGATGGCGCTGTTGATGCTCGCCGCCTTGATTGCACATTGGCGGGTGCGGCACGCATGGCAGCGCTACCTGCCTGCGTTCGTGCTGATGGTGCTGAGCGTCGGTGTTGCAGTGACGGCGCTCAAGGATGTGCGCCGATGACGTGGCGTACAGGCATCATGGCTTTCGATGGGCTGGCATTCGTCTTCTGGGGCGCGAGCCTGCTGACGTCATCGGCCATGGTCGTCGACTTCGAACGATTCGGGCTCACCAGTTTCCGAACGATGACCGGTATACTCGAAATTCTCGGCGGGCTGGGCGTGCTGGTGGGCGTCCGCTATCCGGGGCTCGCGACGGTTGCCGCGGCAGGTCTCTGCGTGCTGATGCTGCTCGGAGTGCTGGTACGATTGCGCGCCGGTGACGGCCCCGTGCAGGCGGTGCCGGCCGCCGTGCTCTGTGTGGTAAATGCCTGGATTGCCATCGAGGCCGCGTGACTGACCGCCGGCTACGGCGCCGCCTCGTGAAACTCCAGCGCCTTCACCCGGTCCACCGTCCAGCGCTGTGCCCACTCGCTCTCGAAGAGAATGACCGGATTCCCGAGCGAGTCGAAGATGCGCAGGCGGCCCGGTTCCGACGCCAGCCGATCGATGTCCGCTTCAGCACCCGTCACCCAGCGCGGATACCGCGCGCTGATCGGTTCCAGCTTGGCGCGCGTGCCGTACTCGTGCTCCAGGCGATGCAGCATGACGTCGAACTGGAGCACGCCGACCGCGCCGACGATCGGCGTCGGTTGCGACACGTCGGACTGTGAGGTGTAGAACACCTGCGCGGCGCCCTCTTCCGTCAACTGACGCAGCCCCGCGTCGAGTTGCTTGCGCTTGATCGGGTCCTTCAGCACCACACGTGCGAAATGTTCGGGCGGAAACCGTGGAATGTCGCTGAACTCCAGTTTCGTCCCTTCGCTCAGTGAATCACCGATGCGCAGGTTGCCGCGGTCCATGATGCCGATCACATCGCCGGGCCAGGCCTCTTCGATGTTGGTGCGCTCGCGCGCCATGAACTGCTGGGGCGCGTTCAGTCGCACGGTTTTGCCAGTGCGGACATGCAGCGATGGCATTCCCGCCTCGAACTTCCCCGAGCAGACCCGCACGAATGCGATCCGATCGCGGTGCTTCGGGTCCATGTTCGCCTGAATCTTGAACACGAACCCGGTGAACTCCTCCCGTGTCGGTTCCACCGCGCCCAGCGTCGACTCGCGCGATGTCGGTGCAGGCGCCAACTCGAGGAACTCGCGGAAGAATGGCTCGACACCAAAGTTCGTCAGCGCGCTGCCGAAGAACACCGGCACCAATGCGCCGGAGAGGATTTCGTCATGATCGAAGGGGTGACCGGCGGCTTCCAGCAGCTCCAGATCATGCAGCAATTGCTGATGCGCCTCCGGGCCGAGCAGGTCGATGATCTCCGGACTGTCGAGCCGTCCCTCCTGGCCAGTGGCACGCCTGGCGCCGTGATCGTCGCTGCGATCGAACAGATAGATCTGTTCCTTGCGGCGATCATACACTCCCACGAACGCCCCATCGCGATGGATCGGCCAGGTGACGGGGTGGCAGTTGATGCCGAGATCCGTCTCCACATCGCTGATCAGCTTGAGCGGGTCTTCGCCCACCCGATCGCACTTGTTGACCAGCGCGAAGATCGGCATGCGGCGGCGCTTGCACACCTGAAACAGCTGGCGCGTGCGGTCTTCGACTCCCTTGCGATTGTCGAGCAGCATCATGGCGCTGTCGGCCGCCACCAGGGTGCGGTACGTGTCCTCGGAAAAGTCTTCGTGCCCTGGGGTATCGAGCAGGTTGATGTGGAACCCTTCCCAGTTGAACTGCATCACGCTCGACGTCACCGAGATGCCGCGTTCCTGCTCGAGAGCCATCCAGTCGGAGGTGGCGTGACGCTGCGCACGACGCGCCTTCACCGAGCCGGCCAGATGGATTGCTCCGCCGTACAGCAGCAGCTTCTC
>CAYMQV010000349.1:0-3466 GCA_964392395.1 uncultured Gemmatimonadaceae bacterium | reverse complement strand
CATCGTGCGATCAGCGTTGTGACTATCCATCGATCGGTGGATGGCCCCCTCCATCGATCGGTGAACAGCGGCCGCTCACTCACGTGCTTCTGGAGGGCCTGCGTGCCCGCCGTCGGACGGATCGCACGCGACAATCAACGAAGGGCCCCGCCTATTGGCAGGGCCCGACATGGAGGCGTTTCTCAGAATCAGGCACTTGTCGCGACTGCCACCCGAGCATCACGACCGAGCATGCCAGCAACTGACGAGTCACCGAATAAAGCCCTTGAACGACTCTGGGCGCCCTTAGGGAAGCTCTGCACAGGTAGCACCCGCAGGGTGCACAGCGTTGAATTTGCCTGGACCGCAGAGAATTAGTCGAGAGTACGCCGATATTCGCCCCCGGAGCGGCCCTTTTGCGCCGCTCCGGGGGCGTTTTGCCCCGTTGGCGCGGTTCGCGCCGACACTACGTGCCCTGTGGACGCAGTTTGTGGCGCACCTGCTGACACGGCGGCCAGAGATCGAGCGGGTCGATGCAGCCGCAGCCTTCCTGGAAGACACCGCAAACCTGCCAGAGTTCGAGGGTATCGCGCACGTCGTCGCAGGCCACTGGCCATTGATTGCTCCGCGCCTGAACACATGGCTCGAACGCGGCGGCCCGTACCGCGCGCTCGCCATGAAGGTGATCGCGTTCGGCACCAATACATCCATTCGCCTCGCCGATGCCGATGCATTTGAGGGACTAATCACGACAACTCGGGCGGTCCGTTGGGGCAACGCTACTCCTGTCGCAGCGCGCTGGATCTGTGGTTGCGCGTCGGTACCAAACGCCCCGTCAGATGAGCGCTGCGGAAACTGTGGACTCCTGACTAGAGGACTCCACACGCGAGACGTCCCTTTTCATCCGAGCCTGCTACTGCCGCAGCTAGTGCAGCAGCACAAGCTCCTTCGGTTTATTCAGCCTGTTCCCACGAGCGGTGAGCCGTTGGATCCGCATCGTGAACGTGGGCATCTCACATAACGAGGTCCCCACCTGAGCGGAATGAGTTTCGGCTGCAATCGACCACGATCTGCACGAGCGACAACGAAGAAGCTCCGCATTTCTGCGGGGTTTCTTCGCTTTGGCAACGCACATGAGAGTTTGGCGATTTCACGTGAGAATTGCTGGCGATCTCACGCGAGAGCCCTGTCGGCGTGCACAGTGTATCGTCAGTGTTGCACACTCTATCGACACCGCACAGCACCCTCATGCGCCATCGGCTGATCGAGCAACAAACGGTGACGATCATCGCCACGGCTACCGCTGATGCGACTGAAACTTCCGGGCCTCGCTGCCAACTCGCGTGTGCACCAACCGCAGCGAGGCTCTGGACTGGATCATTCTCAGTTACCCGCGCCCACGGCCCCGCACAATTGCGCGCTGGCAATCGACCGCGCCGCATGTGTACCGCACGCGCTGACTATGCCGACGGAGCAAAGAGCAGCCGCGCCACACCCGACAGTCCATACACTGTGACGGGTCGCCCCTTTCCCGTCGGGCGCCGCGCCAGCGGCACGACGTAGCCCTCGGCACGCAGGGCGCTCAGTGCCAGCGAGACGGCCGACTGTCCAAGGTCCCAGAGCGTGCCGAGTTCGGCTTGCGTGAGTTCGCCGTCTGGCTCGGTGCGTCCCCAGACCTCCAGTTGCTGGTAGCGAGCATCATCTCGATGTGACGTGAACGCCGCCATGTAGCGCGCGGTGGCGCTCTGGAGCACCGTGCGTGCGTCGAGCGACGCGCCCCCGTGGCTGCGGCCAAGGTTCGGTGTCACGCCGTCGTCAAGTGCCGCCAGCACGCCACGCACATCGCCTCGGAAGAGCCCGTACAAGGCCTCGACAGCGTCGGGGGAAGCGGGAGGCACCAGCGGGCGCTGGGGGTCGACCGTGAGATGCCGATAGCGGGCGTCCAGGAGCGCGAACACGTCGTCGAGCGGCAGTGGGCCGAGTGGCACGATGGAGATGACCGAGCGTAGCTGCGGTTCCTTGAGGACCGCATCCACCGCCTCCGTGGTGCCGACGAGCAGGAAGTGCAGGCCTGTGTGCTGAAGCACGGGATCGCGCAGGTCACGCAGAATGCGGCCGGCGTCGTGCGCCTCCGCCTCGGTCAGGTTCTCGAGGTTGTTGAGGTGGACGAGGACTCCGCGGGCGTCGGAGTTGCGCACGAGCGTCATCAGGTCCGCCAGCACTCGTGGTCCATCAATTAGGATTTCACAGGATCAAGGGGCCAGAGTCCTTGATCGCCAGTGGCAAGGTCACTGATCCCGTGATCGTCCATCTCAGCGAGGATGCAGCCCGAGGCTCGGGCTGCGCGACAGACCCGCATTGGGCATCATCATTTCTTTCAAGGACTCTGACCCCTTGATCGGCGCCGACCGCGACCCGCCTTCGGGTAGTGCGGCGCGATGAGGGCGATGATCCGCGCCCAGGGGATCGCACGATCCATCTCACCGAGGAACGTCTCGCGGCGCGTCACTTTGCGCTTCGTGTCGTAGGGCACACTGGCGAAACTCTTCTGTGCATTCATCGCAGCATCCTCGGCATGATATTTCCTGCAGATCCTCTCACGTCACCTCATACAGAAATAGCGCGCGCCGCACGACTTGTGCAGAGCTTCCCTAACGCAAAAGGGGGCTCCGCTCAATGAACGGGGCCCCCTTTCGACTTTCGTAAAGCACCACGCAGCAATGACTTATGCACACTTACGAGAGACAAACCAGCAAGTTACGAGAGAGTGTGCGGACGACTTGCGATAGAGCGAGCGATCCGACAACCGCACACCTACACTCCCCCCCTACTGCACCGTATTCATCATGTCGAAGATCGGCAGATACATCGCCACCACCATGCCACCGACCACCACACCAAGGAACACGATCATCAACGGCTCGAGCAGTGACAGCAACCCGCCCACCGCCGTATCCACTTCCTCGTCATAAAAGTCCGCAATCTTCGACAACATCTCGTCCAGACCACCGGTCTGCTCACCCACCGAAATCATCGAAATCACCATCGGCGGAAACACCCCCGACTTCTGCAACGGCGCGGCGATCGTTTCACCGCCGGCAATGCTCGCGCGGCTGGCCATGATCGCGTTCTGGATCACGCGGTTGCCCGACGTCCGCGCCGTGATCTCGAGCCCGTCGAGAATGCTCACGCCCGAGCTGATCAGTGTGCCGAGCGTCCGCGTGAACCGGCTCACGGCGCTCTTGCGCAGCACGTCGCCCAGCACCGGGACCTTGAGCAGGAACCCGTCGATCCGCAGCCGACCATCATCCGTCGCGTAGTAGCGGTTGATCAGCACGAATGCGCCGAAGCCACCACCGATGAGCGCCCACCAGTACCCCTGCAGGAACTTCGAACACCCGATCACGATGCGCGTCGGCAGCGGCAGCGCCAGGCCCACACCGACGAACATCTTTTCGAACGTCGGGATCACGAAGATGAGCAGGAT
>CAYMQV010000348.1:0-3494 GCA_964392395.1 uncultured Gemmatimonadaceae bacterium | reverse complement strand
GATCGCGGCTACCTCTCGCCGTACTTCGTCACCGATCCGGAGAAGATGGAAGCCGTCATGGAAGACGCGTTCATCCTGATCCACGACAAGAAGATCAGCTCGATGAAGGAACTGCTCCCGGTGCTCGAGAAGGTGGCCCAGACGGGCAAGCCGCTCATGATCATCGCGGAAGACATCGAAGGCGAGGCACTGGCCACGCTGGTGGTGAACAAGCTGCGTGGCACGCTGAAGATCGTCGCCGTCAAGGCGCCGGGCTTTGGTGACCGCCGCAAGGCCATGCTGCAGGACATCGCCGTGCTCACCGCCGGCAACGTCATCAGCGACGAAGTGGGCTTCAAGCTCGAGAACGCGACCCTGGCCGACCTCGGCAAGGCCAAGCGCGTGGTCGTCGACAAGGACAACACCACGATCATCGATGGCGCCGGCGATCACGACCAGATCAAGGGCCGTGAGAAGGAAATCCGCGCCGCGATCGAGAAGAGCACGTCCGATTACGACAAGGAAAAGCTCCAGGAGCGTCTGGCGAAGCTCTCCGGTGGTGTGGCCGTCGTGAATGTCGGTGCCGCAACCGAAGCGGAGATGAAGGAGAAGAAGGCGCGTGTCGAAGATGCGCTCCACGCCACGCGCGCAGCAGTCGAAGAAGGCATCGTGCCCGGTGGCGGTGTCGCCCTCATCCGCGCCCAGCGGGCGTTGGTGAACCTCAAGCTCGAGGATGCGGAAGAGAACATCGGCGTCGCGATCATCCGTCGCGCCATCGAAGAGCCGATCCGCATGATCGTGCAGAATGCCGGTGGGGAAGGTTCCATCGTCGTCGAGAAGGTGAAGGCCGCCGAGTCGAACACGTTCGGCTACAACGCCCTCACCGACACGTATGAAGACCTCGTGCAGGCCGGCGTCATCGACCCGACCAAGGTCACCCGCACCGCGCTGCAGAATGCCGCGTCGATCTCGGGCCTGCTCCTCACGACCGAAGCATTGATCGTCGAGAAGAAGGAAAACTCCGCTGCACCGGCCGGTGGTGGGCACGGCGGCGGCGGCATGGGCGGCATGTACTAGTCTCGGTCGCATCTGCAGTGACAACGGGGCGGTGCATCATGCGATGCGCCGCCCCGTTTGTCGCACCAGCCTCACAGATCTCGCCACGCGAACGCCAGCGCGAACGCCAGCGCGAACGCCGGCGCTCAGTCGTGCTGGTGCGCCAGACTGCTCAGCGTCTCGCGCAGTGATCGTAGTGCGGGGAGTGTTGTGGCCGCCAGGCCGCGCGGCGACGCCGACAACGACGTCACATGTGCAGCAAGCGTCGTGACGTCGTGGAACGTGATCCAGAAGTCGTCCCAGTCGTCGGTGCTCTGATCATCGGCGTACCCGTCAAGACGGTCCGCGAGGGCCGCCAGGTCAAACAGCGCACCGCGTTCCCGTTCGCTGCTCCCCGCGCGTTGCGCCGCCCCCGCGCCCCGCAGCATCCGCGTCGCGTCGCGCAGGGCGGCGATCCCGCGCTGTATGCCGTCGCGTCGCGCCGACCCGGCGAGTGACTTCGGCACGCGATCGGTCAGGGTGCCGTCCATGGGGTGGCGTCGTACACGGCATTCAGGCAGGCGCGCATCGGGGTCGTCATCGTCACGCCGCGACGCGCCATCACACGAATTGCCGTCTCAAAGAACCGTGACCGATCATAGCGCTCGCCACGGTGACCGAACGCAAACGCGGCGACCACACGCGGCACCACGTCATCGCTGATCACATTGGCACCAACGCCGATGCTGCTGCCGGTAGTGAGGCGCGTCAGGATGCCGGTCTTCGCATGGTCGCCGATCAGCGATCCCAGAAACTGCAGTCCGGTTTCATGGCCTGCGAAGGAGACGGGACCGTACGTATTCTTCAGGTTCGACGTGGCGGTGCCGGCACCGAGATTGGTCCACCGCCCGAGATAGCTGTGCCCGACGAATCCGTCATGACCCTTGTTGGCATGCCCGCAGAAGATGCTCGTCGAGACCTCGCCGCTCACCTTGCAGTGATCACCGATCGACATGGTATGGCCGCTGCCAGCCATGAACTGCGAATGTGCCCCCAGCACGAACGGTCCCGTGAGTCGCGAAAAACTCCGAACGACGGAGTGATCGCCAAGGACAACCGCGCCCTGCGTGGCATCGAGGACGACGAATGGTTCGATCGTTGCCGTGTCAGCGATGCGCACGGGGAAGTCGCCAAGGACGCGCACGTCCGCCGGTACGGCACGGGGCGGCATCGCGGCCCGCGCGATGAAAAGGGCGTCGGCGGCGAGCATCGATGGGAGATGGCCGATCACGTCCCATGGAGCACGCAGCCGCCAGCCGTCAATCGGCGCCGAGCGCTCGCCCGCCACGACACCCGATGCGCGAATCTCACGGACGGATGATCGGCGAGACAGCGCCGCGGCCACGACGCTGCCCTCGTGCGTCCACGTGTCGTTGCTACCGATCACGATCGACTGCAGGACTGGCGCACAGGCGCTCATCGCGATGATCGTCCCCGGGTCGAGCATGACGTCGTCGGTCAGGACTGGTGCTGACCCAGGTTCCTCGAAGCCGGTCAGGCGCCTGGCAGCGATGACGCCCGTGACCGACATGCCGAGCAGCGCTGCCCACCGTTCGCGCACCAGCTTCGCGCCCACGCGGACCTCCGCCAGCGGGCGCGCCGTCGTGATCGGTGCCAGATCGTCAGCGTCAGGCAAACCACGCGGATGGTCGAGCAGAACCAGAGCGGTCACCCGCGATCCTTCAATCGTGCCGGCAGTGCGTCAATGAGTGTCTTCAGGTCAGCCGCGTGCTCCTGAGTCGTGACCACCGTGAGCCCGTCGACTGCCACGACGACCAGATCGGACACGCCGTACAGGACAATGCTCTGGCCCTCCGAATGCGCCACGTTGCCGGAGGACACGACCGCCGTGACGTCACCGTGCAGCGCATTGCCGGCCGCGTCGCCCGGACGCACCCGGCGCAATGCGGCCCACGTGCCGACGTCATCCCATCCGAACGCGCCTGGCACCACAAACACACGATCACTCCGTTCCAGCACGCCGACATCGACACTGATCGACTGCACGGCGTCGAAAAACCCCTCGAGCGTGGTCTCGGCGTTTGCGCGTGACACCTCCGGACAGTGCGCGTCGACCTCAGCCAGGAATCGTGAGGCGCGCCAGACAAAGATGCCGGAGTTCCAGAGGCACCCTGCGGCGATCAGTTCTCGTGCCCGCACTCGATCGGGCTTCTCGAGGAATCGTGCGACCCGAAAGGCGACCTCACCCGACCGCTCGCCAGGCTCGATGTATCCGAAACCAGGATCGGGACGACTTGGCCTGACCCCAACCGTGACGAGCGCATCATTCAGCTCGGCAACATTCGCCGCGCGGAGCAGGGCGGAACGGAAACCGTCCGCGTCGCTGATGGCCCAGTCGGCATGCACCGAGAGCATGATGGCGTCCGTGCCGTCGTAGATAGCGTTGGCCACGTCGCTCA
>CAYMQV010000347.1:0-3525 GCA_964392395.1 uncultured Gemmatimonadaceae bacterium | reverse complement strand
GGTCGGAGCAAGAATCTACGTTACGCAGGTCTTTAAGTGAAGAGTATTGGGGCTAACGTCCCTCCCCGAACACCTGGGCAGAATTGAGGCCATCACGTTGACGGTCCAGCGCCCCCGGATGGGGGAAGGAGTTTGGCCATGAAGGAGTCGAAGTTTTAAGCACCGCCGACGGCGGCCATCCTGCGCGAGGGTAGTGCGGGAGTGCCGATGGCGGACATCCTTCGCAAACACGGCGGCAACGGGCCGACATGGCGACTGTGGAAGTCGAAGTGCGAGCGTCGCGGACCTGCAATGCTCGAGCGCGTTGGAGCAAGACAATGCGCATTTCAAGCGGATCTTCGCGGACATGGCGCTGGATGATGCGGCGATCGTGGACGCGCTCGCCGCCCGTGCGTCTGATCGCCACGGCAGCCGTGGCGACCTTCTTTGTCTTCACTCGATCTCAGACCTACGGCTGCCGCGCGAGTGCGCGCAAGCCCTGGTGCAGGTACTCCACTCGGCCGTCCGACCCGCGGACAAGGAGCAGCGTGACCTTCGCGCCGGCCGGAGGCGTCAGCACGATCCGCTCATCACCAGCGAGCATCGCCGACAACACGCCGGTGCCTTGGCGGAGCTTCAGTACGCCGCCTTCCTCGAACAGCGTGACGACCGAACTTCCCTGCTTGAACGTGCCTACCAACTGCGCGCGTTCGGCGGCATCTGGCGCGCGTTCGGGTGACGGGACGGATGCTACGGGCGGCACCATGCCTGCGACATCCTTCGCGATGAAATCAACGACGCCATTCAGCGGATTGCCGCCGCGATTGTCGAACAGGATCACAGCAATCTTGCGGTCGGGGAACATCGTGACGCTTGCGTCGAAGCCGTTGATGGATCCGCCATGCTGCCAGATCCGGTCGCTCCCTCGTAACCCGACGTTGAGGCCATAGCCGTACTTGGACGTGGACGTGCCGGGAATTGTCGCATAGCCGGTGGTCATGCGCTGCACCGCGTCGGCGGCCAGGACACGCGTGCCGTCGAGCATCCCACCGTCCATGAGCAGGATGGTGAAGCGCGCGAACTCCGTCGTATTGGAGAACAGGAAGCCAGCGGCCCACTGCGCGGTGTTCTCGGTGAACGGGCGCACGATCGTGCCGGCGCCGCTCGGTGGACCAGCGTGTCCCTGCGAGAAGTCGCGCGTCAACGCGTCGAGCGGCTTGAACGTCGAGTACTGCATGCCGGCCTTGCGCAGCACGAGTTGCTCTGCGAGGGACGCGAAGCGTGCTCCCCCCGCGCGTTCGGCGACGTATCCCGCCATCGAGTAGCCGGGATTGGAGTACGAGATCACACGGCCGGGTGATGTAAAGAACAGCGTATCACCGATCTCGCGAAAAGTCTCGCCCAGAGCCCCTTCACCCATCCGTCCGTAGGCGACGGCATTGTCGAGCCACCCCGCGGTGTGCGTGAGCAACTGGTGCGCGGTGACCGTCGCGACCTGTCTGCCATTGATTTCGGAGACGTAGGTCCCGACGGGCGCCTGGAGATCGAGCTTGCCGTCGGCGGCGAGCTGCGTGAGTGTGGCGGCGGTCACCATCTTGGTCACCGATCCTACGCGGAAGAGCGTCTGCGTCGTGACCGGGCGCCCGGTTTCGATGTCCGCAACGCCGTACCCCTTGGCGTAGGCGAGCTTGCCGTCGACGACCACGGCGACCTGCACGTTCGGTGTCATCGTGCGCGCCATCTCGGTGGTGATCAGCGAGTCGAGGCGTGCGCCGAAGGCCGGTGTCTGTGCCTCCAGCCGAGCCGGTGACGACACGGGGAACACGGCGAGAGATACGGCCGCGACGGTCATCCAGGTCACGCGCGTGCTGCGCGTTCGGACGGTGGACTGGGTGCGGCGGGTGGAGTGACGCATGCGGAGGTGTGACCCGGAGCTGGGGTGAGCGGTTGTGCGAGAGCGATCGTTCGACCAGTCGTCCTGCGCACGAATGGCGAGTGCTTTTCGCCGCCACGAAAGATCTACCGCGGGCGGTTCAACGTCCAGAAGTATTTCGTCGGAGGCGGCGTCGGAGCGGCATTGGATCACGAGCGAATACGTCGAAGGAAATATCGATCAGCCGTCCTGTCGCACAGTACTGTCATACGCTGCAGGCCGGCGAATGCCGCGCTCGTCGACGGTGCCGACGTGCGACGTGCATTGTGTCGCGGCTGCTCCGGGAATCCGGTACGGTGATGGGTCGCTCACTCGGGTTGGTGCCGCGGCTCTGGCAGACGGCGCCCGTGGAAATATGCTGCACGCACCTTCGGCGAGCGAGCGTGTCGGGGGATCGGTTCGCAGCGATTCTGAAGGCGGCGGCGAACACGGCTTCCGCGGTCACTTCAGGCTCGGGTGATAGCGGGTGATGTCGAACTGGGTAAGGTGATCGTATCCCTTCTTCTTCCAGAGCGCAGCGAACACCTCGGTCGCTACGCTCATACTCGCCAACCTGATCTCACCGAAGTTCGGGTCAAAGATCCAGCACGACTTCGTTCCAGAAGCAAACCCGATGGCGTGACCGTCGCCCGGCTTCCCATACGGCGGCTTCAGGCCGATGATGGCATGCGCGCTACGGGACCAGAGTTCCGACACAACGTCAGCCCCGCGTTGCCCGCACTCGCCACCTGACCAGAGTGGCGGGCCCTTGGCCGCGCTCACGAAGGGCGCGATGCCTGCCTGATTCGCGATACCGCGGATGATATCCAGACGACCGTGGCCACCTGGCGATCTGGCCAGGGCGCTCATCGTCTCCTGCACGAAGGAGAGGGTTTGAGCGTTGAGCGCCTTCCCGCTCAGACACGACTTCCAGAAATCGGAGCCGTTCACCTTGCAGTCGAGCCATTTCATCGCGAGCGCGATACAGACTCCCTCCACGGTGTCGGGGTGAGAATTCAGGCTTCCGTCTTTCCCTTGGTTGTATCGGCCGACGATGCCAGACGGCAAATCATCGTCCTCGAAGCCAGGGACTTCAAACGCCCCTTCGATCAGGTCTGCGATCTGGTTGCTGAGCATGCCCATAAGGATCTGCCTCCGTGCGGGTCGCCGCACCATGGCAGTGACGTGTGGACGTCAGCACTGATGCAGACGGGGAAGAAATGACCTCGTCAAGCTGCGCGGGCGTACCACAGGCCGCCTCCCTGTCAGAACCGCCCGTTCAATCTCGTGTACACCACCTGTCCATGAAATATCGTCAGCATGCAGCGTATCTCTTTCAGCGTCGCCGTCGGCACCGCATACGGATCACGGGCCCACACCGCCGGATCCGCCAGTTTCCCAAACTCGATCGACCCGACCTTCATCTGAAGAAACAGCTACCGCGCCGACCAGATGGCCATCGACCGAGGCGCGGTGTGCATGTCCAACGCCTCGCCGCGGCCGAACTGATCGCCGGAATAGTGACCGTGCGTGGTGGTACGCCCGACGCTCGCCCACGGGGGGTCTGTCCCAGGGCTAGGTCTTTGACCGCTTAGAGAATGGCTTTTCGTAGCCGAACTTTCGGCGGGCGTCTT
>CAYMQV010000346.1:0-3535 GCA_964392395.1 uncultured Gemmatimonadaceae bacterium | reverse complement strand
CCGGAAAGACGCCCGCCGAAAGTTCGGCTACGAAAAGCCACTCTCTAAGCGGTCACAGACCTAGCAACGCCGCATAACACGGGTTGCTGCTGACGCTGCGGCCGGTGGTCAGTCAGCAGGAGAGCGATCGTGAGGCTGCCGCTGCAGCAGAACCCTGTGACGTTCGGTGACTGAGGATTGAGCCTATGAAGCTCGGTGCGATGTGTGGTGATATCACGACGCTGGTCGTCGATGCGATTGTGAATGCGGCCAATTCATCGCTCCTCGGTGGGGGCGGTGTTGATGGCGCCATTCATCGGGCGGCCGGTCCGGATCTTGTGCACGAATGCCGGCTGCTTGGCGGATGCAAGACCGGCGACGCGAAACTGACACGCGGTTATCGCCTTCCGGCCAAATACATCATACACACCGTCGGCCCCGTGTGGCGCGGAGGCACACACGGCGAGGCGGCATCACTCGCATCGTGCTACCAGCGCTGCCTTGAAGTCGGCGCGACGCATGACGTCTGCACGATAGCCTTCCCGAGCATAAGCACTGGCATCTACGGATATCCGATCAACTTGGCCGCACGCGTCGCAGTCGATACGGTGCGCGCAATTGCGCCGACCGTACGGGTAGACGACGTGATCTTCTGCTGCTTCTCTGCGGAGGACTTGGCCGTGTATGAGGACATACTCCGCGAGGCAGGTGCGTAACGCCTGGTGTCGCTGAGGACCTCGGGCATTGGCGTATCGCGCGTCACCTGGCGCCAGTTGCTGCTGCCACAGTGGCCGGAGTGCGGTGAGCAGGATAAGGTTCAGGTAGCGACTTCACAGCAGAACTTGACTCGTCAAGGCCATAGAAAGAGGGCGGCGAGGGCGTGCGCGTCGCGTGGCACGTTCACGGCGCGAACCTGGTGCCCGGATCGGAGCGTCGGCGATCGTCTTCGGGTCTGATATCGTCCAGAGATGACCCCCTGAACTTGGTGTGACGACTTCTCGCGCGGCTCCACCCTACGCCGCGTACCCGTGGTGGGCGCGTTTCTCGATGTGACGCACGAGCCAGAACAACTGCCACGACCTGTCGACCGTCGCGCGACCGCGCAGCGTGAACCGTGCGCGGCAATTCGCCTCACTGTGATACTTCGCGTCCGCCGTCACGAGCCAGCTCGGCGCGAGTACGGGCGTGAGTGCATGCACGATTGGCACCAAGAGTTCGTGCTCCGAGCCGGTGCCATGCGCCTGCGCACCACGATGATCTGTGCCTGCGCATCCACCGCCGCCACACCGGTGTACCCTTGGATCACGCCGTTACTGATGGCCACTTTCGCACTGTCTCCGTCCGTGCGATTGCTTTTCCGCACGGCGCCCTTCGGCCCGCGACGCTCGTCGGGATGCCCCGCCAGCCACGTGAGTAACTCGGCCGCATCGTGCTGCAGTCACACCGCGCGGTGCGCCGCTTTCGTGTCGAGGTCCGGCTCCACCGGCAACGCATCGCTCGCGCGATGCCGCTGCGCCATCACCTGCGCGGCAGCTTCGAACTTCTTGGCCTGCCGCTCGAACTCCGCGCGCGTCCCGCTGCGCTGCTTGCTCGCATTGCTCGAGCAGGTGCTGCAACGCGTGCTCGAACGTCCCCGGCAGCAGCTGCTGGGCCAGATCGATGGCAAGTGATCGTGGATTCGTATCGATGTACGTGTACCGGAGCATGCAGGGCTCGACGGCGAGAGGTCCACCGCACCGATTCGACGCACGGCGCTACTGACGATCTCGGCGAAAATCGGACGCGGACACCGGCACTGACCGACCTTTTCCTGCGGCCACGTTAGGGCGACACTGGACTTCGTTGCGGACCTGAGCGACACGGACTTTCCAGTAATGGAACTGATTGGCTCGGCCGCAGCACTCGTCGTCCCGGCTCTCGGGTATCCCGGTTTCCTCGGGGACCAGATCGTGACGAACCTCGTCATGCGTGGCAATTGCATCGCCGCCTCGATTCCTCTGGCACTCGCCGAGGCGGTCGCGGCGGGATGCATTCAACGCGGAGACCGGGTCGTGCTGTTCGATCTGGCGGCCGGTCTGAACCTTGGCGGTGCTACGCTCACATACTGAGCTGTCCCTCCGAGAGGACGCCCCGACGCGGGTTTGGAGGACGAATCAGCACCGATGCATTTCGACAAGTCATTGACGCACAACGGCTTGACTGTCTGGCATGGTGCGTGCGCTGTGAGCTTTCGTGTTCAGCTCGCACGATCATCCTCGGAGGTTCAGATGCGTACTCGAATATTTGCCGTCGCCATCGTCGCGATGCTGGCGCCCGCTGCGGTCTTCGCCGGATCGGTGAGCGCCGCACCCGCGCCGTCAGCGTCGTCGGTGCTCATCAACGTGAAGACGGCGTACACGACTCCGGGCCAGCGTCTCGATCAGGGCTACGGTCGCCATGACGGCGACCATGACGACTACGATGATCGAGGTGGCAAGAAGTGCGGTCGCGGCAACGCGTGGGGCTGCCGTCGCAAGAACGACGAGCGATACGTCTTCGATCGCCGCGGTGATCGGTGGGAGCGCGAGCAATACGAACGTGCGCGGTACGCTCGGGAGCGATATGAACGCCAGCGCGCGCGTGAGTACTATGATCGGGAGCGGTACGAGCGTGACCGCTACGATGATCGCGACCGGTATTATCCGTCTCGTCCGATCGCCTGCGTCCGCGCCGGCAATCGCATCGTGGGTGGCGTCGTGGTGACCGTCTGCCTGCCGTGACACGCTGATGTTCGACCATCCCAGACGTTCGACGGGCCCGCTGCGCACCGCGCAACGGGCCCGTTCATGCCGCAATGCGGGCAGTTCGACACCGCGCACCCCGCGGGCAGTGCATTCGTGCAGTACGGACGAGGCCCGCCCTTTTCGGTCAATCCGCTGGTCGTGATTGCGCCTGCTCGCGTACAAGTGTCGGCAACACGCGCTCGATAAAGAGGACGTCCAGCGACGTCGGCCGATCGGTCCAGGTGTCACGCCAGTACACGATCAGGTCGCACGCCTCGGGATTACGTCCGGCATCGCCGAAGTTGCGGCTTTCGCGTTCGAATTCGATGCGCACCCGCGCCCATTTGCCTGGCTCGATCTGCCGCGTCGCTGCGCAGTGCGGGAACCCAATCGACATCGCTTCGACATTGAACCCGAGATCGCGCGCGCTCATCCCGAACAGGAAAATCACACCACGACATCCACCGGTGCATGCCGCACACCGCGGAGTTGGATCGGATCGCCGGACACCGAGGGTGCTGACAACGGCCTGATGCGCGACGGGGTGCTCGTATTGGCAATCGTCACGCCCTGCACCTCCACCGTGGCGCTCACTTCCGCCGTATTTTCCGTCGGCGCCAACATCACACGCTCGGTGTCCTCAGCATCCATGATTGCACCAATGGCGACGGCGTCGGGCGGGCGGGGGGCGCGTGACGCGGCCCGGCGGGCGGCTCGCGGACGCGGAGGGGCGCGAGAATCTGCTCCATCAGCGAGGCCTGGGTGTTGCACGCGATGATTCGTCTGGGCGCGCG
>CAYMQV010000345.1:1151-3540 GCA_964392395.1 uncultured Gemmatimonadaceae bacterium | reverse complement strand
CGGCGCGAATATCCGAGATGACACGTTCCGGACGCCGTGCGCGTGACTCGAAGACACGATTGGTCAGCAGCACGACGAACATGTCTCGCTCTGGATCAATCCAGATGGACGTTCCGGTAAAGCCGGTGTGGCCGAACGCGCGTGGGGACATGTAGCGACCACAACCCACACCGCTGTGCCCGGCGCAGGTATCCCAGCCAAGTGCCCGTGAACCGGCGGTTCGGCTGGTGAAACGCTCGACGGTGGAGTCACTGATGATGCGTGTGCCAAGGTAGGTCCCCTTGTTCAGCATCATCGTCGCAAAGACGGACAGGTCGCCAGCGGTGCTGAAGAGCCCAGCATGGCCGGCAACGCCACCGAGCGCGTGTGCGTTTTCGTCGTGCACATCGCCCTGCAGCGAGTAGCCGCGCACCGACATCGTCGCCGTCGGCGCAGTGCGGGCGCGAGCCACAGCCGGCACGCGGTACCACGTCTCGGTCATGCCGAGCGGCGTGAACACCTTCTCTTGCAGCAGTTCGTCGAGCTTACGGCCGCTGGCACGCTCCGCGATGAAGCCGAGGATGTCGGCGCCAAGATCGGAGTACACGTAGCGCGTTCCAGGCGTGTATTCGAGCGGGGTCTGCAATACGAGCCGCTGCGCATCGGCAGGCGACCATGCGAGACGCCACAAATCGCGACCCGCCGGCA
This sequence comes from uncultured Gemmatimonadaceae bacterium, assembly GCA_964392395.1. Classification (GTDB taxonomy): domain Bacteria; phylum Gemmatimonadota; class Gemmatimonadetes; order Gemmatimonadales; family Gemmatimonadaceae; genus JACMLX01. The sequence goes on along the minus strand of CAYMQV010000345.1, from coordinate 2,853 downwards.
ACCCACTCCGGTGAGTCAGCAGATCCTGGATGGTGACGTTATCCCGCTCGCCACCACCGAATTCGGGGAAGAACGTGATGACCTTGTCATCCAGATGGATCCGGCCCTCATCATACAGGAGCATGATGGCGGTTGTCGTGCCGATGACTTTGGTCAGACTTGCGAGATCATACACCGAGCGATCCGGGGAGACGCTTGGCGCATCGACTCCCCACGACAGTCGGCCAAAACCCTGCGAGTACACAGCAGATCCGCGACGGCCGACAACGACGGCAGCACCGGGGAAGCCTCCTTCCGAGATACCGCGCCGCACGACACGAGTGATCGCGTCAAGCCGCAACGCGCTCATCTCCACCGATTCCGGAGTCGCCTTCGGCAAGCCATCGCCAACAGACCCAAGCGGGGCTGCGGGCAGCGCGGCGATGCCGAGAGCGAGGAACGTGGCGAGCTTGACGATCACAGCAACTCCAGGAAAAACGCGGCTGCAGGACGTACGACGTTGACACACGAACCGAATACATCGATCAGAGCGAAGCCAGACCAGTTCATCCGCAGGTCACACATGAGACGACGCAGGAAGCGGAACGTTCCGCTCTCGCTCTCACCAGCATGGTACGGATCGCTTGTGAGTGAGTCAAGTGCATCCGTTTCAAAGGTTTGTCTGCTCTCACGTGAGGTGCCGTGCCATGCGCGGCACAAGGGGGAGGGGAGTGAATCCTGACGCTGGCGGGTTCCGTTATCAAAGTGCCGAGCGCCGCCAGACTCGGACGCTCACCCGACGTAAACCCTTCACACCTCTCCCGTGTCCCATGGCCGAGTCCTGCTTCGCACCTGCCCCGGTGCCGGTCGCCCGCCCCACCGTTCGTCCGTACCACGCCGTTGACTACCGATGAGGAGTTGATTGCGCGCGCTGTTGCCGGGGACGAACTGGCGATGCGAGCGTTGTGGGCCGAGTACGCTCCACGGGTGGATGCCGTGGTGCGGCGACTGGTGCACGACGCTGACGAGGCGGCGGACATCTCTCAGGATGTCTGGATTCAGATCTTCCGGGCGTTGCCCACCTTTCGCGGTGACGCGCAGTTCTCGACCTGGGCGCACCGGATTGCGGTGAACCGGACGCTCAACGCGCTGCGGCGTGCCCGGCGGCTGCTGGGCGTGCACGAGGAGTTGACGGAGGAGACGGCGATGGTGGAGGACGATGTCGATCAGCCCTTCGTACGCGAGTCGATCACCCAGGCGCTGGACAAGCTGCCGCGTGGCGCGCGTACCGTCTTCGTGTTGCACGATGTGGAAGGGTTCACACATGAGGAGATTGCCAGCCAGCTGGGGATTACGACCGGCGGGTCGAAGTCGCAGCTGTTCAAGGCCCGAGCGAAACTGCGCCGCCTTTTGGCGCCGCTGATGGATCATTCGTCTACACCGACTCTGGAAGAAGGCTATGCAGCACCTGTCACCTGAACGGATCGCCGCTCTGGTCGATGAGCCAGCGACGCTGGATGAACGACACCACTTCGAGCACTGCGCGCTGTGCCGTGCCGACTTCATCGCGATGCGTCGGATCGTCGCCGCGGCGTTGGCGGAGCGAGAGCGCCCCATTGTACCGCTGGTGCCTTGGCAGCAGCTGGCCTCGGCCCTCCGCGACGAAGGGCTGCTGGCGTCGGGCCGGAGCGCGATGGTCTCGACGCCGGCCGACGTCCGGCCA
>CAYMQV010000345.1:0-1141 GCA_964392395.1 uncultured Gemmatimonadaceae bacterium | reverse complement strand
TCTGTCTGCGCGCAGCGTGATGACGCCGATGCCGGGTCGCGTGTCGGCGCGGTGGCAACGCGTGGCCGGACTGGCGGCGGCGGCGGGGCTGCTGGTGACGGTGGGCGTGGCTGGGGGCCGACTGACGGTGGGTCGGCCGGCGGCTCTGGCTGAGCTTCCAGCGACGGTCTCGGCGGTTCAGCCGGCGGTGCCGAGCGCGACGGCGCAGCCGGTGGTGCGGTTCCGGACGGCAGAAGAGGCGCGCGCCACGCTCAACTCGGCAGAGCAGGTGTACAGCGGTGCGCTGTTGTGGCTGGCAGCGAACGACAGCGCTCTGGCGCCACGGATGGCCGGAGGATCCGCCGCGGCCGCGTCCAGTTACCGCGAGCGCCTCGAAGTCCTGGACGCGGCGATGGCCACCGCTCGGCGGGCGCTGTACGAGGCGCCGGATGATCCGGTCATGAATCGCTACTATCTCGCCACGCTCGGCGCCCGCGAAGTGACATTGCGTCGCCTCACGACGGTGCTGCCGGCGTCGCAACAGGTGCTGGAGTATTGATGCGCATTGCACGAGGCGCGGGGTTGCTTGCCGTTCTGCTGATCAGTGCGGGACGTGCGGCAGCGCAGGAGGGTTCGACCGAACGTGAGGCGCGCTCGCGTGAGCTTTCGGAGCGCATGCGGGTGACGCTCGAGCAGCAGGCCCGGGTGCTCTCACAGATGCAGCGTGAGCTGCAGCGGGCTGCGCGGTCTGATTCGCGGGTTCGCGACTCGATCGTCCGCGTGACGTCGCAGCGGATTGCGGATCTGGCTACCGAGATCGCACGGGTGCAGGCGGAGGCTGATCGGGTGCAGGTGCAGAGTGTTCATGCCGACACGAGGGCAGAGCTGCGGGCGCAGATTGCGAGTGCCCGGGCGATGGCGAATGTGACCCGGGTCCTGGCTGGACAGCAACGCGCGCTGACCTTCAGGACGCGCTCGATGCCACGCGGCTACCTCGGCGTCCAGCTCTCGGGTGAGCAGAACACCGAACTGCGCGACGGAAAGGTGTTCACCGTTTTCTTGTCGCCGGCGGTGATCGCCTCGGTCGAGGCGGGCAGCCCGGCAGCTGAAGGCGGACTGCAGGCGGGTGATACGTTGCTCGCGTTTGGTCGCAGTGCACTGC
>CAYMQV010000344.1:0-3646 GCA_964392395.1 uncultured Gemmatimonadaceae bacterium | reverse complement strand
GGGTGGGTTTGATCGTTTGGCGGGGGGTGGGCCGGATCAGTAGATTCGAATAGCATCGTTCGACGAGGGCAATAGCTGCCCGGTCGGCAGCATCGCGTCCCGCGGCGGGGCGCAGCACGTAACCCCTGTGAGTCGATGAGCGAGTTTACCCTCTACAACACGCTGTCCCGCGAGGTGGAGCCATTTGCGCCCGCGGATGGCGTGCGTGTGCGCATGTACACCTGCGGCCCGACGGTCTACAACCCAGCGCATCTGGGCAACTTCCGCACGTTCCTGTTCGAGGACCTGTTGCGGCGGTCGCTGGCGTTGCGCGGCTGGGAGGTGGAGCAGGTGATGAACCTGACCGATGTGGATGACAAGATCATCAAGCGCGCCAACGAGCGCGGGCTGACGATCCGAGCGGTGACGGATCCGGTGGTCGAGATCTTTCATGCGCATCGTGACTATCTGCGCATTCAGCCGGCGGAGCATTATCCGCGGGCGACGGATTACATCCCGCAGATGATCACGCTGGTGGAGCGTCTGATTGCGAAGGGTGTGGCGTATCAGGCCGAGGATGGCTCGGTGTATTTCGCGATCGCCAAGTTTCCTGGGTATGGGCGTTTGTCGCGGTTGGACACGCGTGAGATCAAGAGTGGTGCGCGGGTGAGTCAGGACGAGTACACCAAGGAAAACGCGCAGGATTTTGCGTTGTGGAAAGCGGCGAAGGAGGAGGACGAGCGTGTCGAGGCGGCATGGGATTCGCCGTGGGGGCGTGGGCGTCCCGGGTGGCATCTCGAGTGTTCAGCGATGGCGATGGACATTCTTGGCGAGTCCATCGATCTGCATGCTGGTGGCGTGGATCTGATTTTTCCGCATCACGAGGATGAGATTGCGCAGAGCGAGGCCGCGACGGGCAAGGTGTTTGCGCGGTGCTGGTGTCACGGTGAGTTCCTGCTGGTCGACAGCGCCAAAATGGCCAAGCGTGTTGGCAATGTCTGGGGCGTGACGGAGTTGCAGGAGGAGGGGTTGGATGGTGCGGCGGCGCGTCATTTCATGTTCAGCACGCATTATCGGCAGCAGCTCAACCTGAGTTCGGAAGCGCTCGAGGGGGCGCGTCGTGCGGTGCGTCGTATCGGTGATCTGGCGGAGCGTCTGGCGTCGGCGCAGGGTGCCCCGTCGGATCTGGCTGGTGTGGCGGTGGAAGCGGAGGCGGACTTCCGCGGGCACCTGGCGCGCGACCTGAATGCGCCGCAGGCGCTGGGGACGTTGCACACGTTCGTGAATCGTGCGAACGCGTTGCTGGATCAGGGTGGTACGGATGTGGCAGCGCTCGAGCGGGCGCGGGCCGCGTTTGCGGTGATGAACGGGGTGCTGGACCTGATTCCGTCGGCGGTGGCGACGGACGAAGCGTTGGCGGCGCGGATCGAGGCTGCGCTCGAGGCGCGGGCGGCGGCGCGTGCTAGTCGTGACTTTGCGGAGTCGGACCGGATCCGGTCGGAGTTGCTGGGGGAGGGGATCGTGCTGGAGGATGGTCCTGGGGGGACGATCTGGAAGCGGGTCGGGGGGTGACGGGTGGTTGGTGGTCGGCTGGCGGAAGGGCGGCCCGTTGGCCGTCCGGTTCGATGTTGAGACCGGTTGAAGTGACTGGCTGGGTGGGGTAGGTTGTGAGGCTCTGGGTAGATGTTGTGGCAAGTGGCCTGCGGTGCAGGCTGACGTAGCTCAATTGGCAGAGCACCTGATTTGTAATCAGGCGGTTGCGAGTTCGATTCTCGCCGTCAGCTCTTGGCAGTTGCTGGAGGGTGTCGGCCGAGTGATGGGTAGGGAACGCGGGTGGAGTAGCCAAGCGGTCAACGGCAACAGACTGTAAATCTGTCGACTCCGGTCTTCGAAGGTTCGAATCCTTCCTCCACCATGTGTAACAGCCACAACGACTTAGCGCGTTGTGGCTGTGCTGCTTCTGGTTCAGTTGTGTTCGCTGCTGGGTTCCTTTTGGGTTCCATCGGCCGAGCGAGCACGCGTCCCTTGGCACCCCAATGAGGTTGGGCGCTACGTTCATCGCGTTCGTGCTGGACGTATCCCCCTCTGCCAACATGGTGTGAGACGCTGCCCGTCGTCTAATTAGTGAGGAACCTGGGGGCATTGGAGGTCGGTGGGATGGCACAACAGCAGATGCAGGACACCATGGAAGTTTTGACGACGCAGGTGGCCGCGCGCAGCGGCCGGCGGCGGTTCACCGCCGAGTACAAAGCCTCGGTGGTGCAGCAGGCGGCGGTGTGTCGGGCGCCGGGCGAGATCGGGGCGTTGCTCCGCCGCGAAGGGCTGTACTCGTCGCATCTCACGATGTGGCGGCAGCAGGCGGCTCTCGGGGCGCGTCGCGCCTTGGCGCAGCGTCGCGGGCCGGCCGCCAAACCCACGACCGAGGCGAGCGCCGTCGCGCGGCTCGAGCGTGAGAATACCCAGTTACGGGACGCCCTGGCGCGGGCCGAGTTGGTGATCGCACTCCAAAAAAAACTGGCAGCGCTGCTGGATCACTCACCCGCGCCGAGCGGCGCGCTCACGTGACCACGTTGCTGGAGACGCATGGCGCCCAGGTCGGCGTCGGGCGCCTCAGCGCCGCCCTGGGCGTGCCGCGTGCCACGGCCGCGCGCTGGCGTCGGCCCGTGGTCGCCGCGGCGTGCCCACCACGGGCGCCGTCGCCGCGCGCGCTGCCCGCCGAGACCCAAGCCACGGCCCTCGCGCATTTGCACGACGCGCGCTTCTGCGATGCGGCGCCAGCGCAGGTGCATGCGACCGTGCTGGATGAAGGGATCTATGTCTGCAGCGTGCGCACGATGTATCGCCTGCTCACGGCGCAGGCGGCGGTGCGGGAGCGCCGTGCGCAGCGCACGCATGCGCCGTGTGCGATCCCGCGACTGGTCGCCCGGGCGCCGAACACGGTATGGACGTGGGATGTGACGGAGCTCCGCGGCCCGGTGAAGGGGGAACGCTACCCGTTGTACGTCGTGCTGGATCTCTTCGACCGCTACGTCGTCGCGTGGATGCTCGCGCGGCGCGAATCGGCCACACTCGCCAAGAAGCTCCTGCGCACCGCCTGTCTCCGACACGGGATCATCGCGGGCCAACTCACCACGCACAGTGATCGCGGCAGCATCCAGGTCGCGAAGGACCTGCACGACTTGTATCAGGATCTCGGCATCGTGCGCTCGCTGTCCCGACCGCGCGTCAGCAACGACAACGCGTTTTCTGAGTCGCAGTTCAAGACGACGAAATACGCGCCGAGCTATCCAGCACGCTTTGACAACTTCACCCATGCGCAGGGCTGGTGTGACACGTTTTTCCAGCACGACAACACCGTGCACCGGCATTCCGGCCTCGCGTTTCTGACGCCGGCGACGGTGCATCACGGCGATCCGGCGGCCGTCCTCGCCCAACGCCAAGCGGCGATGGACGGCGCGTACCAGCGGCACCCCGAACGCTTCGTCCGTGGGGCGCCCCGCGTCCCCACGCTGCCGACGGAAGTCTGGATCAACCGCGCCGAAGATCAAACGGCCGAGGTCCGGATTCCTCAGTAAACTCCCCGCTCGACCGTCTCACTCCGGTTGACAGGTTCCGCGTGCGCTCATTCGGTCGGCATGCGCAACACTCGCGCTTGTCTTCTGCAACC
>CAYMQV010000343.1:0-3661 GCA_964392395.1 uncultured Gemmatimonadaceae bacterium | reverse complement strand
ACGTCTGCCGGACAGCGGCACCGCCACCGTGCAGGTGGCACTCACGCCCGGCGAGAACGACGCCCAGCGTTTCAGTGTCTTCAGCCGCGTCGAGCCGGTCGATGGGGGATCGCAGACATGGACGCTGCACGCCAGCGGCGAAGTCGTTCCCATGCGCGCAGCGAGTCCGGCGCACGACGTGCCGGCACTGGACAGGCTGCGCGCCGTGTGCAATTCGGCACTGAACGTGGACGCCTACTACGACGCATTGCGAGAGTTCAGCGCCAACTACGGCCCTGCGTTCCGCGGCATCGTACAGCTGGCACAGGCACCGAACCAGGCACTGGCTGAGGTGCGACTGCCGGAGTCGGAGCGCGCTGCGGCAGCATCGTATCGCATGCACCCCGCCCTGCTCGACGCCTGCCTGCAACTGGCGCCGGCCGCGATTGGGTTTGGCAGGGACGCCGATGCGAAGGATGACGCGTACGTGCCGATCGGGATCGGCGCGGTGCGCGTGCACCGCAGTGGCGTCGCTGACGTGTGGTGTCACGTGAGTGTGCCCAGTGACACGATCGCCGGTCAACCGATGGTGTCGTGCACGGTGACGCTGCTGGATGCCGCAGGATCGCTCGTCGCCACACTCGAGTCGCTGACGCTGCGGCGTGTGTCGCGCACAGCACTGCTCGCGATGGTGAACCAGGACCGGCTGGCCGACTCGGTGTATCAACTGGTGTGGCGTGTCCAGGCAGCAGCATCGGAGCGCCCGATGGCCACCGGTCGCTGGTTGCTGTTGTCCGACGAACCAGGCACCGCACCGGCGCTGGCGGACGCGCTGCACGCCGCCGGACACACCGCGGAGTTCGTACACCTTGGTGACACGTTCGGCACGATGCCGGATGGCTACCAAATCGATCCCGCCGATCCGCGTCACGCCACGTTGCTGCTGGCCGCGGCAACGCGAACAGGGCCACCGCTCAGCGGCATGGTCCTGCTCTGGCCGTACGCGCTGCTGCTGGCCGATCCCTCGCTGGCAACGCTGGAAACGGCGCAGCTGGTGGTGCTGCGTACGGCATTGTCGCTGGCGAAAGCGCTCGACGTGGCGGGTGTGCCGCTCTGGATCGTGACACGTGGCTCGCAGGCGTTTCCGGGCACGGTGCCGGATGTGACGCAGGCACCGCTCTGGGGATTGGGTGGCGTGATCGCCGCCGAGAATCCATCGCTCAGGTGTGTGCGCATCGACCTCGATCCGCAGGCCGATGCGCGCGCTGTGCAACCACTGGTTGATGCGCTCCTCTGGCCCGATGCTGAGCCAACGCTGGCCTTCCGGGATGGCGCTCGACATGTGGCACGCCTCGAGCCTGCGGCAAGATCACAGGTGGCACCCGGACAGGCGCTGCGGCTCGAGATCCGCGATCGTGGACAGCTGGAGAACCTCCAGCTCACATCCGTGGCCCGCACCGCGCCGGCGGTGGACGAGGTCGAGATCGAAGTGCACGCGGCTGGGCTGAACTTCCGCGATGTGCTGAACGCACTGGGTGCGTATCCCGGTGATCCAGGTCCGCTGGGCAACGAGTGCGCGGGTGTGGTGACGGCCGTCGGCAGCAACGTGACGCGGCTGCGGGTGGGCGACGAGGTGATGGCGATGCCGCAGGGTGGCATCGCCACCTATGTACTCGCCCCCGCCTCACTGACGGTGCACAAGCCAGCGTCGCTCACGTTTGCCGAAGCCGCTACGATTCCCGTGACGTTCCTCACCGCGCAGTATGCGTTGCACCACCTGGGGCAGGTGCAGCGGGGCGACCGTGTGCTGATCCATGCGGCCACCGGCGGCGTGGGAATGGCCGCGATGCAGATCGCACGCCTGGCTGGCGCGGAGATCGTGGCTACCGCCGGATCGTCGACGAAGCGCGCGCGCGCAACCGCACTCGGCGCACACGTAGTGGCCGATTCGCGCTCGCTGCAGTTCGACGAGACCGTGCGTCGTGGGATCAACGGCGACGGCGTCGACATCGTCCTCAACTCACTGGCCGGCGACTTTATCCCGCGCAGCCTGCAACTCCTGCGCGAGGGTGGCCGCTTCGTCGAAATCGGAAAGACAGGTGTGTGGGACGCCGAGCGTGTCGCGACCGAGTTTCCCGGCGTGTCGTATCACGTGTTCTTCCTGGGGCAGCTGGCGGCGCAGGATCCGGAGCTGGTGCGCGGAATGCTGGAGTCGCTGCTGGCTGACTTCGCGAGTGGAGCGCTGACACCGCTGCCCGCGCATGTGTTCCCGTTGCAGCAGGCGGAAGCCGCATTCCGCTACATGGCGCAAGCGAAGCACAGCGGCAAGATCGTGATCACCCCGCGTGTCAGCGCGACGATCCGTACCGATGCGAGCTACCTCATCACCGGTGGGCTCACCGGACTGGGGCTGGCCGTGGCGCGCGGACTCGCGGCACAGGGCGCGCGGCATCTGGTGCTGGCCGGGCGACGCGCAGCCAGTGATGATGCACGCGCGGCGATCGGTGTGCTGGAAGCTGATGGTGTCCAGGTGCGGACGGTGTCGGTGGATGTGTCTGATCCGGCGCAGGTGACGGCGATGGTCGTGGGGATCACGGCTGACATGCCGCCGCTGCGCGGTGTCATCCACGCGGCTGGTGTGCTGGATGATGCGGTGCTGGCCGAGATGGAGTGGGAGCAGTTTGCTCGCGTGCTGGCTCCGAAGGTGGCGGGTGCGTGGAACCTGCATGAGGCCACACGGACGATGACGCTCGACTTCTTCGTCGCCTTCTCGTCGGTGGCAGCGTTGCTCGGATCGGCCGGGCAGAGCAACTACGCCGCAGCAAACCAGTTCCTCGACACGCTGGCACATGCTCGTCGCGCACGTGGGCTTCCGGCGCTGAGCATCAACTGGGGCAGTTGGTCGGATGTGGGCATGGCGGCCAATCTCGGCGAGCCGCACCTGCGAAGGATGGCCGCATCAGGATTGCGGATGATCGCACCAGAGGACGGCGTCCGGCTGCTGCACGACCTGCTCGTCAACGCCGACGCGCCACAGGTTGCCGTGCTCCCGCTGGACCCCGCGGTCCTCAGCAGCGCGCTGCCGCTGTTGCTCAGCGAGCTTTCGGTGCGACAGGTGCAGCCAGCGTCACGCGAGACCGCATCGGTGGACATCCTGTCCCGACTGCGCGCGGCTGATGTCGAGCAACGTCGCGAACTGCTGGATGCGATGCTGAGCGAGCAGGTAGTGCGCGTGCTTTCGCCGGGCGCGGCGTATCGTCCGGATGCAGACCGCACGCTGCTCGAACTAGGCATGGACTCGCTGATGGCCATCGAGCTGCGCAACCGGATCATCAGCCATCTGAAGGTGACGATCGCGGTGGGTGACCTGATGAAAGGCCCCACCATCCGGGAAGTCGGCGACGCAGTGCTGGCGCTGCTGCCGATGCACGACGCTGAGTCGTCATCGCGCACGGTGGCGAGCCACGACGACTGGGAGAGCGGCTCACTCTGACGACCGGACCCACTACACGACGCGACGGATCATGCACGCGACGAACCATCGCCAGCCCGGTGCCGCTAGCGGAGTGTCTCGAGGCGGGCGAGCAGTTCCGCCTCCAGTTCCTCGTCGCTGAGATCATCCGTGTCACGCGCCGGCGGTGACTCCCGGGCCGGCGCGTGACACGGATGATCTCAGCGACGA
>CAYMQV010000342.1:0-3681 GCA_964392395.1 uncultured Gemmatimonadaceae bacterium | reverse complement strand
CGCGCCCCCTTCCGGCAGTGGTTCCACCGTCAGATTGACGCTCCCGCCGCGACCAGCCAGCGCGTCGATGCCGTTGCGAACCAGCGACTCGAGGGCCCATTCGAGCAGCACCGCGTCGCCCTTGACGCGGAGCGGCTCATCAGGCAACGACGTCGTGATCGTCACCTTGTGTGCCTTGGTTGGCACACGGACGCGGAAGTAGGCCGCCACACGAAACACAATCTCGCGCACGTCGACTGCGTCTTTCTGCGCCGGGCGTCCAATCCGCTCGAAGCGGTGCGCGACACGTTCGAGGCGGTCGAGATCACCGCGCATATGCCCGACGGCGGTCTGTGTGGTGCTCTCGACGCCGCCTTCGCGTTCGGCCAGCAACTCCACCCATCCCGCGAGCGCCGTCAGCGGCGTCCCGAGCTGATGGGCGGCCTCGCGCGCCATACCGGCGAAGACACGTTCGCGCTCCGCGCGGCCCCGCGTCACCAGACCATACGCACCGGCCAGCAGGAAGAGACCGAGTGTCACGACCGTGATGATCGGCACCACACGCAGGCCGTTCACCAGCGGCGTATCGCCGTAATGCACGTTCCCGACCCCCGGCTGGCTGATCGGCACGTTGGCCCGATCGAGGACCTTGACGTAGTCCCGAACCTCAGGTGCGTCGATCTGTGCATCAACAACCGCGAACGGCAGATTTATCGCCGCGGTGGGCGTCCCTGATGCATTCGTGACGACGATCGGGACTCCGGCCTGTCCGATGTACCGCGAGAGATCGAGCAAGGCTGCCGTGCCGTCGTCCCCCTCCTGACTCAGGGCCTGATAGACGCGCGCGTACATCTGGCTCGACCTGGCGGCTTCGCGGCGCAGCTCGGTGACGACACGCTGCGTGTAGACGAGCCACGAGACGAGCAGTGCGACGACGCCGCTCGCAAGAAAGATGACCGGCGCGAAGCGCCGCGCGCCGATCAACCCAGCCGGGCCGTGCCAAGATACGGCTGCAGCGCCGCCGGAATCGCGATGCTGCCGTCCGCCTGCTGCCCATGCTCGAGCAGCGCCGCGATGATCCGCGGGAGCGCGAGTCCTGATCCGTTGAGGGTGTGCACGAATCGTGGCTTCTCACCGGCAGCCGGCCGATACCGGATGTTCATGCGTCGCGTCTGGAAGTCGCCAAAGTTCGAACAACTCGATACTTCGAGCCACTTACCAACGCCCGGCGCCCAGACCTCGAGATCATACGTCTGGCTGCTCGCGAACCCCGTGTCACCCGCCGCCAGCAGCAGCACACGATATGGGAGCTCGAGTTTGCGCAGAATGGCTTCCGCGTGCCCAGTGAGCAGTTCCAGCTCGGCGTCCGAGTTCTCAGGCAGCGCGTAGCGCACCAACTCCACCTTGTCGAACTCGTGCACCCGGAGCAGGCCGCGCGTGTCCTTGCCCGCCGCGCCTGCCTCCTTCCGGAAACAGGCGCTGTATGCCGTCAGTGCCTTCGGCAACTCGGCCGCATCGAGGATCTCGTCGCGGTACAGATTCGTGACCGGAACTTCTGCGGTCGGAATCAGGAAGGCATCTTCGCCATGCACCGCGTACATGTCATCCTCGAACTTCGGCAGCTGTCCCGTACCCGTCATCGAGGCACGATTGACGACCAGCGGCACCCAGGTCTCTTCGTAGCCGTGCTCGGTGGTGTGCGTGTCGAGCATCAGGTTGATCAACGCGCGCACCAGCTTCGCGCCGTACCCGCGATAGACGATGAATCCGGACCCGCTGATTTTCGCGCCGCGCGGAAGGTCGACGAGCCCCATCTGGCCGGCAACGTCCCAGTGGGGTCGCACGCCCACGTCCACGCGCGGCGAACCCCAGCTCCGAACGACCGCGTTCTGCGTTTCGTCGCCCGCCGGCACTCGTGCACGCGTGATGTTCGGCAACTCCAGCATCAGGCCGTCCATCGTCAGCTCGGTGGCTGACAGATCCGCCTCGAGTCGCGCGATTTCCAAACCGATGCTGCGGCTCTCTGCCACCAGCTCGGTCGTATCCTCGCCGGCGCGCTTCTTCCGGGCGACATCCTGCGTCATCAGGTTGCGACGCGCCTTCCGGTCCTCGGTGGCCGTGATCAGCGCACGCCGCTCCTTCTCGAGCGACTCGATCCGGTCCAGAATCGGGCCGAGCGTGTCGAGCTTTCCGCGACGGGCAAAGCCATCGCGCAGCAGATGCATTTGCTCGCGCACGAGCCGGAGATCGTGCATGACTCAGAACGTAGGAGTTCCGGTCGCAAACGACCGGAAATTGCAGCTTGGCTGCACCGTGCTGCGCACGATCAACTCGCGGGTCACCCGATTGATGCTGTCGACAATGAATTTCGCGTACAGCAGCGTCCCGCCGCTCTGCTGCGCCAGACAGAAATCCGACGCACTCCGGACGTACACGGTCTGCCCCTTGTTGACGACGATTGCGGTGTCGACGACGTAGCCGGTCTCGGGAGCCCTGTCGGCGCTGCCGTAGGTCTGCGTGGTGGCCAGCAGCGACACCGATGGCGGGGCCGCAAGCGTGCCCGGCGGTGGGACTGTGATTGTGCGCGCCGGATAGACGATCACACGGCCGGTGGGATCGATGTCGAACCCGACGTCGAACTGACTCCCGATCGAATCGAGACGATAGCGCCTGAACTCTCCAAGCCGCCAAAGCGCGCGCGCGTTGCCAGGGGTGCCGGTAAGGGCACGGATCGAGAAGCTGTCGGTCGCGGCCTGGAAGGGCGCCCGCACGGCGAAGGGGTCGCCTCCACAGGCAGCAGCGACGAGGGCGCAGAGCGTGAGCGCCAGAAACGACGTCGCACGGAAGACACGAGGCATGCAGCAGTGGATGCGGGGTGACACGGCTAAGTGCAAAGGGTAGAATACCGGACCGAGCGCGGCTCTTCAAGCGATTGCGGCACCGATCGTCGGGCCAATTCACCTCTCCCTACACCGCCCCTATGGCAAGTATCCGTGATCTGGTCGACGCCGTGCGTCGCCGCGATGGCGTCGAAGCTGCGATCGTCCTTGGTCGCGACGGCCTGCTGGTCGATGGTGACGCCGTCTCCTACCTCGACGGCGAACAGGTGGCGGCACACTCGCCAGCGGTCTTTTCTGCCGCCGATGCCCTGGGCAAGGCAGCACGCGCGGGCCAGTTGCAGACGGCGATTCTGGAGTTCCCGGGGACAATCGCGATCATTACCGCGATGAGCGAAGATGCCTTGCTGATCGTGCTTGCCCGCCCGACCGCAGCCTTGCCGCCGCTCCTCGGCGAATTGCGGCGGTTGCGCCAGCACATTGCCTCACTGGTCTGATACCTCCGGACCACGGGGCGCGTCTGTTCGGAAACTGACTCCCACCCCACTCTATGTCGCTCTGGACTGTCATTCTCGCCGGGGGCGTCGGCTCGCGCTTCTGGCCGATCAGCACCCCTACGCTCCCGAAGCAGCTGCTGCCACTCGTCACCGGACAGCCGATGCTGCGCGATGCGGTCGATCGCCTGCTGCCGCTGGTCCCCGGAGAGCGGATGCTGATCCTGACCAACGCCGCGTTGGAACCGGCGATCGCGGCCATGCTGCCCGAGGTGCCGGCAGGCAACATCGTGTGCGAACCTCGCCCCGCCGGGACCGCGGCGGCGCTCGCGTGGGCGGCGCGGATCATCCGCGCCCGCGACCCGGACGCC
>CAYMQV010000341.1:0-3683 GCA_964392395.1 uncultured Gemmatimonadaceae bacterium | reverse complement strand
TCAGCAAGTGGTCGATGGCCGACGTGTTCGCGGTTGGCATGCTGATCGCACTGCTGGTCGCCAAGGGCACCGCCAATCTTTCGGCGATTGCCGGGCCCGGGTTCTACTATTTCGCGGCGTATTGCCTGGTGTCGAATGCCGCGTTCCAGCTGCTGCACATCGATCCGTCATCGCATGATGACGCCGCAGTGACCGCGCGGGGCTGACCTTACTTGGGCGGTGCCACGGCTTTTCGAGGCGTGATCCGGAATTTTGCGACCGGCTGATTGTTCATGTTGACCATGCCCTCGATCACGCCGTCGCCGGCGAACTGGCCCTCGTGTTCGAGCAGCTTGCCTTCGGGCGCCGTCACGCGAAACCGCAGCCGGCTGCCATCGCGCACCACGTTTCCGATCGGTCCCGAGCCCTGCCCAGGGACCATGGCGGTGCCGGCGACCGTCGAGCCGGTCTGCGTGAAGGTGTAGGTCACTGGCACCACGATCGTGCTGTCGCCGAGGGGTACGGTCGCCGATCCGCTCCAGATGCCGACCAGCGCCGGCTCCGCCGGGGGCAGTGCGGCCGGCACCTTCGCCTTGCGCTGTGCGGTGAGCGGAAGCGCAACGACGACCAGCAGGGCGGCGACGCGCACGACATCGCGAATCGAGTTCACAGTCAATCGACAGCTCCCTACCGGGGGGTGATCATTCTGAGGCCGCGCCGAATCCGAAAGCTACTGCGGCTCCGCCGCGGCGGCCGTGCCACGAGTCGTGGGCGACCGCTGCCTCCGTACGTCTCGTCATCCGTACGGCGGCTGGGCCCGAAGGTTCCACCAGAACGGTGACCTATTGATCGCTGCCGAAAGGGCGGAGTCCATGGCATTGTGGCGTGAGGGCCTGCTTCCTCTGAAACGCGCCATCGCGTACTCCGCCAAGCGTCATGATCAGTCCAATTGAGAAAGTCACGGTGCGCTGTCCAAAGTGCCGCTTGGAGTCTCCAAGTTTTGTCGAGCATCGTTGAATCTCGATCTCGCTGCGGTTGACGATGACGACATCGGTGCCGCCGCACGCGTCGTCTCGTCGACCGCAGCATCAGATGGTGATGCTCGATGGCCGGAACTTCGCCCGGCTCGGACGCATCGTCGCCAGCGTCACCACGCGGCGCGTTCCTGGCCCCACACATTCGTCAATGCGTGTGCTCGGCGATGAACGCGCCAAGCCCACCCAACGACTCGCGTGCCTCCCGGAGCAACGTTCCATACAGTTGCCATGCGTGCGGGACGACGGGCCACAGCACCACCTCCGCGCGACCGCCATCGCGGCGCGCGGCCGCTGCAGCGCGCACGCTGTCGTCACGAATGATTTCGTCAGCGCCGACGTGCAGCAGCATCGGCGGTAGACCGTGCATGTCGCCATACACCGGCGATGCGCGCACGTCGTGAGGATCCGCGCCACCGAGGTATGTTGCAGCGGCCAGTCCGATCGACTTCGCGTCAAAGATCGCACAGGCAGCCGCATTGTCTCGATTGCTGTCTCCGGCCCCGAGCATGTCGGTCCATGGGGAAATCATCGCGACACAGGCCGGCAGCGGGTCCCCCGCATCGCGCAGCGCCTGAACGAGTGCGAGGGCCAGCCCGCCACCGGCCGAGTCACCGCTGACGGCGAGCCGGGATGGCGCAATGCCCGTCGACAGCAGCCAGCGATACGCAGTCAACGCGTCGTCGAAGGCGCCGGGAAAGTGGAACTCCGGTGCGCGGCGATAGTCGGGCACGAAGACCCGTGCAGCGGCTGCCCGCGCCAGCCCGCCAGTGAGGCCGCGAACGGTGACCGGACTTCCGCTCTGGTATCCACCGCCGTGAAGATGCAGCACGGTGCGTTCGCCGGTGGCAAGGTCTGGAGGGGTGACCCACTCGCCCGGAACTGGCGCGCCCGCCGCTGCGCTGAATGTGACCTTGCCCGCGACCCAGGCCCGTGTGAAGAGCGCGCTGTCAAAGAGCCGACGCGTCGCGTCCACGTCGCGCCAGAGCAAGGCGTTCCGCTTCACCAACCGACGCGACAGCGATGCGACCAGATGGGCTCCGAAGCTCGCCGCACCCGGATGCAGCCGCGCCACCGGCGGCGACGTCATTGCGCCACCAGGCGCCGTCGCCCGCATGCCGTGTACGCCGCAACGCCCGTGTCACTCCCGGTGCGCGTGCGGCCAGCGGTGAACACGTGAACCGCGATGCGAAACACGATGACTCCGAAGCGGGGGTGATGACGAGTCGGGGGCAGCGCCTGGCGGCCAGGAGAGAACCTGGGCGACGTCGGCACCGAGCAACGTGGACACGATCCCGTCCCTGCGCCATCGTTCCGTGGCTGTTCTTTCCCTCAACCTGGCGAAACATGACGTTCACATCCCCTTTCCGGGTCTCTGCGTGCTGTGGCGCGCTGACGCTGTTCGCGGCGCTTCCCTCGCCCGGACTCAGGGCGCAATCCGCAGCTGTCGCACCCCTGCCGGCACCACGGCCGCCAGCCGGCCCGGTGGTGATTCTGACGGATCGCCTGCACGACGGCCGAGGCAATGTGCTCGGGTCGAGGCGCATCAGAATCGCGAACGGACGGATCACCTCTCTTTCATCAGAGAGCGCCCGGGGAAGTGTCATCGATCTGCGCGGCTACACGGTCATGCCCGGCTGGATCGATACGCATGTGCATCTCGATTCCCACTGGGACCGTCGAGGGCGCATCGCCACCGACAGCGAGCCGCCGATGGAGGCGGCGCTGGGAATCGCCATGGCGGGGTGGGAAACGCTGATGGGCGGCTTCACGACCGTCCAGTCGGTCGGTGACCCGACTGAAAAACCGCTCCGCGACATGATTCGCGACCATGGCTTTCCAGGGCCGCGGGTCCTCACGTCGCTGGCCTGGGTAGAAGGCAAGGGCGACAGTACCGGAACGCCCGAGCAGATGCGCGCACTGATCAGGCAGCGCAAGGCGGAGGGCGCTGACCTGATCAAGATCTTCGCCTCGACCAGTCAGCGCGTCGGCGCTCGACCCACGCTCACTCAGGCGCAGCTCGAGATCTTCTGCTCCGAAGCGAAGGCCGTCGGCCTCCGCTCGATGGTCCACGCATACCGCTCGCAGGTCAGCGCGGCCGCGCTCGCGGGGTGCAATCAGGTCGAGCACGCCACCTACGCCACCGCTGACGACATCGCCACCGCCGCCCGCCTCGGCACCTTCATCAGTCCGCAGGTCGGGCTCGTCGTCCAGAACTACATCGCCAACACACCGCGCTACCTCGGCGTCGGGAACTACACCGAAGCGGGAATGCGGACGATGAATGATGATCTGAAGCTCGATTTCGACATCTGCCGTATCGCGGTGCACACGCCGAACGCCAAGGTCGTGTTCAGCACCGACGCCACCGCCGGCGCGCATGGCCGCAACGCGGAGGAGTTTCTCGGTCGCATGGCGCACTGCGGGCAGACACCGCTCGCCACGCTGGTTTCGGCGCAGTCGCTGGCGGCAAGCGCGCTCGGCATGAGCGACCGGATTGGTTCCCTCGCGCCTGGGTTTGAAGCGGACATCATCGCGCTGGACGGCGATCCGTTGACGGATCCAACGGCGGTGCGACGGGTCGTGTTCGTGATGCGGGGCGGCGTGGTGTACAAGTGGGCTGGGTCACACGCGTCGCGCCCGTGAACGCACCACGTCGCTCGACACGGC